>JBGAVQ010000059.1:0-24001 GCA_044228045.1 Spirosomataceae bacterium | reverse complement strand
GTCTTTGCCTACACTACCCAAAATCGCTATGATTTGAGCTTCGCTGAATTTACTTGTCTTCATCAATTTACCATTTTTAGAGTTGAATTTACATTTTTTTCTCTAATTGTAAATGGTTACGCTATTAGGAGGCAGGACAAGCCGAACGGCTGCTTTGAACTCAGTTACCCAAAGTGCCTTAAATAAAGTACTAGCCGAACACGGTATCGAAGTGCCAATGTTGTATGAGTCATTATGTGATTGCGGCACAGACCGATTTGGTAAAAGTATTGGCAAAATTCACCCCAAAAATAGTAAGAATGGCCGATGCAAACAGGAAAGAGGGGAGAGAGGATTGAAATTACGCCGCCGGGTAGGGATGCTCAGTGGTGTAATGATTTACAACAATACGATTTGATTAAACTTTCTAAGTCATTGGGTTTGGAAAGTTTTTTCTATATAATTCTCAAAAGTGCAGTATCATTTCTTGATGCTATCCTTCGCAAATTTTTCCAAAATTCGCTGACTTGGATGGTCAGCCAAAGATACTAATTTGTTTACGAGTGTAACCGGTACTAGGGCATTATCATACATTTCACATTTGAGTAAACCCAAATTGTAAAGTAGAATATCAATGTTATTAAAATTTCCTTTTGATGGATGTCTAATGGCATCCTCATACTCTTTCGGTTCTATTACTGACCAAGGAATACATGCAACAAAAGTATTTCCTGTAGCTGTTTTGAAAATTACTTTTCCGCTATAATGTGTTGTTCTTCCATAAATCATTCTCCTTGTATCACCCGGTGTGATATATTTATAAATGTAATCATTGCTCATTAGTAAATAGTGATTTCTTGGAAGTAATGATTTGATATTCTCCTCTTCAATTGTTTCAGTGGCAATAGAAAGCGCATGGTCAGTAAAAGGGCCTGACTTTTCTAACCCTATTAAATATAGAGAATGGTTTTCAAATAAGTACCTCATCAATTTCCGCATTGGAATATGAAGCCTTGCAGTTACATCGTAAAAAGCTAAACTTCCATCTTTGATAAAAAGAATCTCATTCAGCATTTGTGGCTTATTTCTTAAAATCTGCCTGATATAATCAACAAAAATTATTTGTTCAATTAAGGTTGATAGATTACCTAAGACTCCTTCTGCTCCTAATTCATCATCAATTTTTTCGTGAAATCTGAAAATATCAGTCAAGTACACTTTTTCATTCATAATAGTAAAAGTATAATTTGAATTCATTTCACTTTTTCTCAATGAGATACTTTCAGGCTCTGATGTTTTATTGTTTGGGTTTTGTATGATATAATCTTTATCATTTGATTTTTTTGAATTATAATCTTCAAAAACCAACCATTTTAGGGTTTCCATCAATGAACCGCCTTCATTTTCTTTCATAAAAAACTCATAAATCGTTTTTCTAAACGAATCTGAAAAGCTTGCTTCATTTTTAAGACTTACAAGCTTAGTTGGTACAATCAACTTGATTCTTTCAAGATGATTGAACTTAGACATATCTTCGGGTGAAATAAATGCTTGATTATTAAGTCCTGTCCAGTCTTCCAAATTAAGAATAAATGCACCAAACTGTAAAAAAGCAATAGTTGAACTTGGGTATCTCTTTTCTACCTCAATTGGGGTAAATCCTCCATCAATAGCAATGATATATTTAATCGGATTTTTATTTGGTTTTTCAAGTTCAAAGAGTAATTTACTTTCTTTTAAGTGATTATCGTCATTTTTATTTGGCAAAACACATTTATCCAAAAAGGCTTGTATAGCTTTATCATTTATTAAATGAGTATGATTTGATTTATTGGCATACTCATTGGGGCGATTGGAACGACTTGTGTAAGACATTAATTTGCTTTTTTACTTGGGAATAAACCTATTTGAACAGGAACAACAAATGGATTTGTATATGTTTTCATGCGAACAAAGCCTTTATCGTTTGTTGCACTAAATCTAATCAGTGAATCAGTAAAATCAGAAAAATCATAATATTTACGAATCTCTTTTAATTCATCTTCATTATTTAAGTGGGCTATAAACCAATTTTGAGTGTTTTTTAAAATGTTTGAACTTATAGAACTAACTTCTTGCGTAGCGTATAGCATTCCAAGATTTAACTTTGCACCTTCTTTTGCCAAGCGATTATAAATATCGCTCAAATCTTTATCTTCTTTTTTAGGGAAAAGGTTATGTGCCTCTTCGAAGTAAAACTGTATAAAATTGTTGACATATTTAATAAATTACTCATGGAGTTCACAAATGGCTTTACAGATTTTATCAGAATATAATTTTTGAATATTAGGATTACCTTTGCGATAAATCAATAATAACTATTTTCTCAAATGTGCTAAAATATCTATTTCAAAAGAAGAATTTGATATAGCTGTATGAAGTTCTTTAAATGCTCTTATCTTTCTAAATCCACTTAAAGTAGCATTTGTACTTGTTGGTGTAGATTTTCTTGTCAAAAATACCATTAATGCTTTCATATCTTCATCTAAGAAATACATTCCTTACTATTTCGGAAACTTTCAAAAACAGTGTCATATTGAGTATCACCAGAAGCCTCATAAATAGTAGTAAACCATAATATAGCATCATTAAACGAAATCCCTTTATGAGGAGTAATATTTGGAATAATTGTATTTATTGTATTTGCACACCCATTAAATTTAATAGAATTCAGGCTTTCAGGTGGAGTAAATTGTGCTGCATATAGACAACATAAATACAAGGCTTTTTTCCTGTCATAAATGAGCGTAGCTATTTTCTCGTCATGCGTCTTCTGCTCTATTGTTAAATAATAATTCTCGGGTTCTGATAAATCAATAGCTAAAAAACTTTTGATATAGTCTCCTTTTTCTTCCTGCAAACCAGATTTTATTAACTCAAACCCACTACTTATCTCACGGTAAAAATTGATTTTCATTACTCTAAAATCATCTTTTTCGAGAACACTATATCTTTCTACATCTTTTTTGTAAATCTCAAAAATAGCAGTCCCTTCATCTTGCATATTGGCATTTGCATATTCTCCGTTTATGTCAAATATGATTTGCCCTGCTGAGTATTTAGGTGCATCTTTTTCAAATGGCTGAGTCAGTTCTTTTATAAATTCTTTTTCTCTATTTTTATCTTCTGCTAGTTGAATGGTTTTTATCTCTTTAATATCATCACCAAGTATTCGTTTAGCTTTTGATGATATCTCAGTAGTTGCTTCAATTATTTTCTTCACACTATTTGATTTTCCTGTTCTTGTCATACCAAATAATGCTGTCCTTTTTCCTAAAAAATCTTTTGGGCTAATCCAAACAGGAACATCTTCCATATCATGTTGAAAACGTCTGCTTGAACTATATCTTACGTGTCCAATCTGAAATTCATTGGCATTTCCTGCTATTATCTTTCTATCATCTCGTTGATTAACGATTTCTTGTAAAACTTTATCAGATGCTTTATAAACTTTGTAGTTATTAGCTGAATAGAAGTTTTCAACATCTGCACCAAAATCAATTCTTGCAGTTTTATTACCATCATTATCTTTACTTTGAACCTTATAGAAAACACCTAGAATACTACATTCTAAACCTGAAAAGCTAAATTCATACCTTGTAAATTGGTCTAATTTACTACCGACTTTTTCAGATCCAGCTCTACCAGAAATTTCCATATTATCTTTATAGTAGGCTACCATAGACCTTATATTGTCATCGTCAGTTGGCAATTTCGTAGGTGCGATTGCACGTAGTAATAATGCTTCTTGCACACCATCTTCACCATCATAGAATGCTAATAGGAAACAACCTTGTGGAATACCATTTACTTTTGCTTTCCAAGCATCGCAAGTTAGTAACAAAACTTTGCTATAATCAATATAGAATGGTCGTCCAATAAAGTTGTCCTTCTTTTTGCCTTCAACGAGAATGTCTGTTTTTAAAATGTCTGTAAATTTCATTTTTTGTGTAGGATTTCAAGATTGCTTTCAAAACTTGGTTCTTCAAAACGGTAAATAGATTGTTCAATATATTCTTGCAAAATTTCGATACTAAACCACTTCCTTTTTAATTTTTCTGCAATATATCCAGTTGTATTACTTCCTCCAAATGGGTCTAAAACAATATCATGCTCATCAGTTAAAAAGTTTACAAAAAAAGCAATTAGTCCAGGTTGCATCGTGGCAGGATGTCTCGTAATGTTTAATTCTCTGCATTTTTTTGAGTAATAATCTGCTGAATTAGTATTAGAAATACTTAAAATATTTGTTGGTAATTCTGGATTATCCAATAAATTAATATATTCAGTAATGTTTTTTGGTAAACGATTGAGCCTACTTTTTTCTATCGGTTCAAACTCCAGCAGGTTATGAGCAATACCACCTCCATTATCGTTCAAAAAACTGGTTTTTCCTATACTGTGCCCAGAAGGGCGTTTACCAGTATTATACGTTTGACGTTTAATTAAGTCTTCCATACCTTTGCTGTAAGGTCTTAATACTTTTCGATTATCAGCTTTGGGATAATCAGATTTTGATAGCCACCAAACGTGAGTATAGCTATCAACCGTCCTTATCCTATTAACAGTTACCCATTGTGCAGGAGAAGGCAAGCGAGATGGGTTATAGCAGATGAACTCTTGAATTAAGTTTAAATTAGCCGCTTTCATAAAAGCCAATAAACTTTCAAGGTGTAAAATTGACTGAACAGGTCTATTTGCTTCCCAAGAATTACCAATTTCAATAACAATAGACCCATCATCAGTTAAAAGCTCGCTATAAAGAGGTGCTAAACTTGCAAACCATTCTTTATATGCCTCTCCCTGTAAGTTTCCATATTTCTTTTTTGCATTTAATGGAAAAGGAGGAGACGTAATAATTAGAAGTTCATTTTTAATCATTTGCGTAGAATCTCCAAATAACATTTGACCAAATGTGGTTTTGTAGTATGCTGAATTCATATATATAGTTGAGAAAGTGGTAATTATTATTGAAATGTTTGGCCAAAATGGGCAGGGTGAAAATGCTTATTCCCCCACAATCCACCCAAAAACCCCCAGAATTTTATCTACTTCCGAAATCGTAAAGACATTGAGGTGAGTAGTGGCGGTTTTGTTTTCTAATTTGATAAAAAGCCATTCCAGACCCGTTGAAACACAGCCATAAACGGTGTCGTCGTTGCCATTGAGAATTTGAGCAGCGTACATTTCTGCCACACATTGCGGAATGCCTGAAAGTAGGTCGTTTTTCTTGGCCTCTACCAAAATGAAATAACCACCTTTGGGGTCAAAGGCTTTGGGGTCTCTGGTAATCAGAAAGTCACAAATCCCTGACAACTCAGCTGTAACAAGTGGTTCACCCGAATAGACTGAAATTTTATCTTTGTGAATTTCTTGCACCGCCATCAAAATAGGTGCAATCAAGCCTTCTGAAATTGCTTTTTCATTCCGCATTATTTTCAAGTTTCCCCGACGGCTTTCAATAATGTGGTTTAGCCAAAAAGGTGCAGGTGTAGCTTCAACTTCTGGCAAAAACTCACCCCCTTCTATGTTTATGCCAAACTCCCTCGATAGTTCAAGTGTTGTTATGAGACTAAACGATTTCATCTTTAATGCGTTTTTAACAAAAATACTAAAAAATTCAATGCTTCGCCAAACCCTCTTTTCGTATTTAGTTGCAGCAAGCCTGTAACCCTACAAATCCTCCACCCCCATCAACTGATTTTTAGATTTCTGATACTGTCCTGTCATCCATGCCAAGCGGTTTCTCATGGTTTCTCTCAGGCGGGCGGGTTCTATTACAATCATGCCTTCACCAAAACTCAATAGCTCTTTTTCGAGCTCAAAGTTGTGCTGCACCTGAATTTGGATCAATATGCCTCTTTCCCCTTCTTCTAACACCCGTTGCGACGAATGCAGCGGTTTGGTCTTTACATAAGGTGCATTTTGGCCAGATACAAATAGTTTGATAGTCATGGGACGAACCGTAGGACTAACCGAAACCCCTATGACATCTTTATAGTAAGTTTCGGGCGAAAGCGATTCATTGGCGATATACCAATCATTATCAAGCAATTGCAATTCCATGATTCGGTCAAGAGCAAAGGTTTGTATGATTTTTTTATCATTTCTAACGCCTACTGCAAACCAACGATTTTTGAATTCTTTGAGCCACCACACATGGAACACAAAGGTCTGTGCCTGCTGTGCTTTGAAGGATTGATACGACAACCGAACGGCTTTTTTCTGAATTACGGATTGGTACAAAGTGTCCAGAAAGCCCAAGCCTTTGAGGTCATCGTTTTTCTCGAAATCAATGATGGGAAATGTTTTTTGAGCCGACGAATACACATGATCTTCGAGCTTTTGAACGACCTCGTTGAGTTGCGAAAAATGCGAAAACCCTTTGAATTGTTTCAACAGTTCAACGGCTTCGTTCATTTTAGAAAGGTCAGTTTCGGACAGCGGGATATTGGTGATGCTATACGCTGGGTCTTCGTAGGCATAATACTTTTTATCAATAACAATGATGGGCGCAAAGTAACCCAATTTATCACTCCGCATCATCTGAATATCTGCCTGAATGGTGCGTTTGCTAATGCCTTTATCCATGCCTTCGTATTCATAGAGGGCATCTGATACTTTTTCGATGAGGGATTCAAGTGTCCATTTCCGATAGCGGTTTTGCAAACAACTATCAATGACTTTGTAGCGAATGAGGGCGTTGCGATTGATGGGCATATTTTTATAGAATTTCTGTGGTTTTCAGTGTATTCTGTGAGAAAAAATAAGCTCACAGAAAACACAGATTTGCACAGAATTTCTGTGGTTTTCAGTGTATTCTGTGATAAAAAAAATAAGCTCACAGAAAACACAGATTTGCACAGAATTTCTGTGGTTTTCAGTGTATTCTGTGAGAAAAAAATAAGCTCACAGAAAACACAGATTTGCACAGAATTTCTGTGGTTTTCAGTGTATTCTGTGAGAAAAAAAATAAGCTCACAGAAAACACAGATTTGCACAGAATTTCTGTGGTTTTCAGTGTATTCTGTGAGAAAAAAATAAGCTCACAGAAGGTTAATTGATAATTCTGATAAGACTTTCTTTATCAACCAAGATGCTTACATTAAAATTAACCAGAATCCCAAGTTTGTATCCTGATAATTTTAGATAGGTGAGTAACTGCTTTTTGTGTACATCATGTAGCAACTCAACTGATTTTATTTCGATAATTACCTGATTTTCAACTAAAACATCCAGCCGAAAACCTAAGTCCAAGTTTGTGCCTTTATAAATAACAGGTAACCCAACTTGATTTTTTGCAAACAGATTCGCCAGTGTTAGTTCGTGCATGAGTGCTGCTTCGTAAACGCTTTCTAACAAACCTGGCCCAAGTTCTTTATGAACGGTATAGATAGCTCCTCTAATTTGGTAAGTCAAGTCGTTTAAATCCATTTTGGAAATGTTTTTCGGTAAGAATTATTCAAAAATAGTTTTTTTATTTCATTACGCAAAAAGACTGCGTAGTGATGTATTTGTTTTGAATCGTCAATCACGACGTACTACATTTTATTAACCTCAAAATAACTACTAACATGAGTAACCTCTCAAACATCGGATTTAATTTTCAAACTCCTGAAGACTTCTTTTATGGTCTCAATAAAATATTACCAATGGCTAAGGTCATCAAATGTGCCAAAGGAGACTATTTAGAATATGCCGAAACCACTGGCGTAGCCTTGTATATACAGTTTAACAAACGCAAAGAATACATTGGTTTTAACCCACATTTTAATGGACGTAGTAAAAGAAATGTGTGTATTACCAACGAAGAAGACAGAGGCCGTAGCGCATTAGATGGTAGCTTATACGCCTGGGCAGACCCTGCCGAAAAAGGAAACCCCAATAGCGGGCAGCATCCTTTTGTATTTGATGTGCCTGATTTACAGCAATATATGCCTTTGAGTTTTCCATTAGATTGTCAAATTCAATTGAGTGCATTTCCCATTGAAGAAATAGGCGTATTTGATACAGATGAAGACTTTTACAATAGCCAAACCACAAAATTTAAGTTTGGTACAAAATCGTTTGTGCCATCTGGCTTATTTGCACTGCAAACAACTACTGAAACGGACGATGAACAAGTACCCGATGGCCCTCGGCCAACAGGAATGTTCTCAGGCGTGGTTAAAGAAATGGCTACGTTGACTAATCAATTTAGCGGTGCGTCATTTTATTGGATGTTGGTCGAAACAGTTGGCGGAGATATTGACGTGGTGAGTGATTTTGACCACGTGCAAAACACACCCAAAGTAGGAAGCATCATTTGGGGTGATTTTTGGTTGACAGGTCGTTTGCTCAACGTGCCACCTGTGGAGCATAAAAAAGGATTTTTCAATAAGCTGTTTAGCTCAAATTAATGGTTTACTCATTGGTGTAAGCAAAATGCTTGCACCAATGAGTAGGTAATTTCTACCACAACTGATGCACGGACTTCTTGATGTGTTTTTCATAAATAGTATTCACTGCTGCCAGTTGGTCTGGGGTTAAGGCTGGCGTTTGAAGTGCCTCCAAGTTGGCAGTAGCTTGCTCAGGGCTCGATGCCCCTGGAATAATGGTACTCACGGCTTCGAACATCAAAATCCACCGAAGGGCCACAGGAGCTAAGTTTGGATAATCGGGAAAAACGGCTTTTAATTCGTTGACTGCGGCCAAGCCTGTTTCGTAATCAATACCCGAGAAAGTCTCGCCTTTGTCAAAATGCTCGCCATTTCGGTTAAAGTTTCGATGGTCTCCTTGGGTAAATGTAGAATTTTGATTGAACTTACCCGTCAGCAAACCACTGGCCAAAGGCACACGTACAATGATGCCGACGTTTTTCTTTTGGGCTTGTTCAAAAAATAGTTCGACGGGGCGTTGTCTGAACATATTAAAGATAATCTGCACCGTCGTAACGTTTTCATACTCAATGCCTTTGAGGGCTTCTTCTATTTTTTCAACGCTGATTCCGAGGTTCAGAATCTTGCCTTCGTCTTTCAGTCGGTCAAACAGTTCAAAAATCTCTGGGCGATAATAAACCTCCGTAGGCGGGCAATGAAGCTGAATCAAGTCCAAGGTTTCGAGACCCATATTGCTCAAACTATCCTCTACAAATTTCCGCAACACGGCTGGTTGATAGGCTTGATTGGTGTGAGGACTCAGCTGCCGACCACACTTGGTAGCTACATAAATGCGCTCGGAGCGAGATTTTACAAACTTCCCAACGGCTTTTTCGCTTTCACCAGCTCCATACACATCGGCGGTATCTATAAAATTTATGCCTGAGTCAATGGCAGCGTGTAGAATTTTCTCAGCGTTTTGGTGGCTAAAATCATCGCCCCATTTGCCCCCAACTTGCCAAGTTCCCAGACTAATTTCCGAAATATTGAATCCTGTTTTTCCAAGTGTGCGATATTGCATTGTTTTGTGTTTTTATGAAGAGGTTTTTATTGTAAGCAGAAACTTTTTGCATAAGGCGCAGCAAACCTATTTTGAATTCTTTATTTTTGGAAATAATTCTCAAAAAATGATTCGCCATCTACCCACTCGCAAACGCATTGCACTTGTAGCACACGACAACAAAAAGCCTGATTTGATAGATTGGGCTGTTTACAACAAAGCGATGCTCACCAAGCACCAGCTTTTTGCTACTGGCACAACAGGCAAATTGCTCGAAGATGCCCTCGATGTACATGTAACCAAGCTACTCAGCGGCCCACTTGGCGGCGACCAACAGATTGGAGCCATGATAGCTGAGGAGAAAATAGATGTACTTATTTTCTTTTGGGATCCGATGTCTGCCCAACCTCACGATCCAGATATTAAAGCATTACTGCGCCTTGGAGTGGTCTGGAATATCCCCATTGCCTGCGACCGAGCCACGGCAGATTTCTTGATGACCTCTCCGCTGATGCACCAACCTTACGAAACACACTTGCCCGATTACGATAATTATTTGCAACGAAAACTATGAACCCCAAAGGTTCTTGTATATTTACCAATCAATCTAAACCTATACCATTCTTATGAAACAAAGATTTCTTTTAATTGGCTTGTTATCAGCCATTTGTTTTGCATTCGCATTTCAACATCAATCGCCGATGCCTGCAGATACTCGTTGCTATGAAATGCGGATTTATTGGCCACACCCAGGCAAAATGAATGATTTGTTGGCCCGTTTCCGCAATCACACAACTAAATTGTTTGAAAAACATGGCATGACCAACATAGGGTACTGGGTGCCACAAGCCAAACCTGACAGCGTGTTGGTTTACATCATGGCGTATCCGAGCAGAGAAGCCCGTGATGCTTCGTGGAAGGCTTTTGGCGCAGATCCTGATTGGAAAAAAGTACAGTCTGAATCAGAAGCTAACGGAAAAATAGTGGCGAAAGTGGAGAGCAAATTCATGAAAACCACCGACTTTTCGCAAAACAATTTCCAATCGGTAGGTAATCGGGTGTTTGAGCTACGCACATACAAAACCACGCCTTACAACCTGGGCTTGCTGTTGGCTCGTTTTCGGAATCATACCTGCAAAATATTTGAAAAACATGGGATGACCAACTTGGCGTATTGGACACAAGACGGCACCGACGATATGTTGATTTATTTGCTGGCGCACAAAAGCAAAGAGGCTGGGCTTGCCTCGTTTAAGTCGTTTCGTGATGACCCTGATTGGATAGCTGCTCGGGCGGCTTCGGAGAAATTAGGGAATGGCTCAATCACCCTAACGGTGCAGTCTGAATACATGATTCCAACAGACTTTTCGACTTGGAAGTAGCGGAATCGCAAACCTCACAGGTTTCTCCAACCTGTGAGGTTTTAGTTAAAAAAAGAGAACCGCTGTATTTATTCCTCGGGGACGAATGCCTGCACTGCCAAATCGTAGCCTTTGAGGCCAAGCCCTACAATGACCCCGGCGCATCGGCCACTTAAATAACTATGATGCCGAAATGCCTCTCGTGCGTGTACGTTGGAGATATGTACCTCAATTACAGGCGTTTTAATAGCCGAAATGGCATCTGCAAGGGCAATAGAGGTATGAGTGTAGCCGCCGGCGTTGAGCACAATTCCGTCGAATGAAAAGCCAACTTCATGGAGTTTGTCAATCATGGCTCCTTCGTGATTCGACTGAAAATAATGAAGCTCGGCAACGCCTTTATGCTTGGCAAGCAGAACCTCAAAATACTGTTCAAAAGATTGGCTTCCATAAACAGAAGGTTCTCGTTTGCCCAGTAAATTGAGATTTGGGCCGTTGATAATTAGTATTTTTTTCATGTGGCAAAGCTATTTAAAAAACTTCAAAAGCTATCTTCAATTAGAGCGTTCTCTTTCGGCTAATTCGCTGGAAGCCTACCTTCACGATGTTCGGAAATTACACGAATACCTCGAAATAAGTGGCTATGACCTTTCGCCAAACGAAGTAAAAGACCAGCATATCTTCAATTTTCTTTATTACATCGGTGAGTTGGGTATGTCGGCAACGTCGCAGGCAAGGATATTATCGGGTTTGAAGGCATTTTTTAAATATCTTTTGTTAGAAAATGTGATTGAAACCGACCCAACAGTACTAATAGAAGCTCCCAAAATCGGTCGTAAACTGCCTGATACCCTGAGTTTTCCAGAAATTGAACAACTGCTCGAAGCCATAGACCTTTCTACTCCCGAAGGCACTCGTAATCGGGCTATTTTAGAAGTACTTTATGGTTGTGGACTACGGGTTTCGGAGCTTATTGGCCTCAAATTAACCGAGTTATACCTTGATATTGGTTTTGTGAGGGTGTTTGGTAAAGGTGAAAAAGTACGCTTAGTGCCCATTGGCCGTGATGCCACCAAATATACACAACTCTACCTCCAACACGTGCGCTCGCAACTAAAACCGCACAAAGATTCAGAAAATATTGTGTTTCTGAACCGAAGAGGTGGCGCATTGAGTCGAGTCATGATTTTTATGATCATCAAGGACTTAGCGGCACTTATTGGCTTGCAAAAAAACGTGAGTCCACACACCTTTCGGCACTCATTTGCCACGCACTTACTCGAAGGCGGCGCAGATCTACGGGCTATTCAAGAAATGCTCGGCCACGAGTCTATTACCACTACCGAAATCTATACTCACCTCGACCGTGATTACCTCAAACAAATCATGACGGAGTTTCATCCACGGGCTTGAGTTAGGGTCTGTACTGGGGCGCATAGCCCGAAGGTTTGACCCTAAGCCAAGCAAACCTTAATTCGTTTTTTCCCCAACAAAATGCTGACTTTTTTCTTTGAACAAAATATTAAACGACGTTAACGAGCCATAACAACGGGTGATATACTGCTGCATATCAATCTTTTCATCTTCGGCAAGACCCTTAGATGCGTTTATTTTTTGTTCGAGTACCCTCATGCGGTCTCTAATCATGGTGATTTTATGAAAAAGCGTGTCAATGGGCATTTCGTAGGGTGACAGATCTGACCGCCCAGGTTTTAAGATGAGTTTTCCGCCTTTCCATTTGTCGTTAATGGGCACAACTTCGGTCATGTCTGCCCATTTTTGAAGGAGTTTCGAGAACGTTTGTTCTACATCAAAAAGACTCACTCGGTCGCTTTCAATTTCTACCTCTTCGATAACCTCAAAGGCATAGTCAAGTTTAATTTGCTTAACACCCTGCTCCATGAAAGTAATCAAATAAGCAGCAGGTTTGATGTTGATGATAACGCCCTCGCCGTAGTCAGCATGGCGAATGCGAGAGCCAATTCCTAAAAGTTGCATGAAATTTTTTACTTGTTTTTGGTTGATTTTTATTTGGTAAGTCAAACCATTCTACTCAAATCTTATGCCAGCTTGTTGAAGCACTTTACAGTCCCAGCTGCCTCGTTGGTTGGTAGTACGAATGCAATCAATCACTTGAAATTGGGTTTCTATGGCTTGCCAAATAGCAGGGATTTGTTTGTTGTTGTACATTGAAATAATAAAAAGCCCGTCTGGTTTGAGGTAATGCTGATAACGTTTGAGCAGTGCTATTGGATGATTGGAATAGTATAAAGATTCTGTAAAAACAATAACATCATATTGATTATCAGGTTCATAGGCTTCCATATCGGCTACTACAAAGCGGGTTAGTGTAGTAGCGTATGCTTGCGCTCGTGCAATGGCTACATCCGACAAATCCACCCCTGTTAGGCTCAAATATGGCACACCCTCTAATTTTTGTTGAAGAATGGCTTCGCCACAACCAATTTCAAGAATATCAGCATTGGGTTTCCATTTTGCAATTAGCTTTACCGTTGCCATAAACCGCTCGTGTTCAGCTTCACTTTTCAGCCCTTCCCATGTGCCTTGTGCATACTGGTGATTCCAGCGTTCTCTGTTGATTCTGAGGATTTTACGCTTAATGAAAGAGATTGTTTTAAGAAGTAAGTTGTAGAGGTTGTAAGTCATACTGCATCAACTTGGGGTTTCTACCAATTGCTTGATAGCAACCAAGATGGGGTTCCAACCTTCGCCGCCGTTATAGGCTTCATTATAGCGCCGCTCGCCATCGGCTACGGTGTTATAGTCGCCTTGTGTTACTACAAAGTGCGTTTGCCCATCTACCTCTGACAACCGGTAGGTTACGGTCAAGTAATTTTCGGGGATATCTTCAATGGTGCCGTTTGGGTCAAAAGTGGTGTAGGCCAGCAACGTTTCAGGCTCAATTTGCACAATATTGCCTTTTACAAAAACCATCTCATTACCTTCCCAAACGCCTTTCCAGAGCAGCGAACTACCTATGTTCCAATCTGAAATAGTCTCGCAACCAAACATATAAATCTTGGTTTGTTCGGGATTGGTCAGTGCATTCCATACTGTAGCAATTGGTGCATCAATGGTAATACTGCTGGTTACAAGTAGTTCGTTTGCCATCTTGGAGGTTTTTTGTTGAATTGAAACTATAAAATTTAGTCAACTGGAAAAGGGATAAAGACAAACTTGGCAAAGTCGCCGTCTATGACAAACAAGCAGGCAAATTCGTCTGGATTTTTGTAATTTTCTTTAAAAAAAGGGAGTGACTGCGCCGTGATTAGTTCACGACTCAAAAATTCCTCCATAACCGAAGCATAATAATACCACTCATTTTGCATTTCGCTTATGCCAACAAGCAAAGAGCCAATGGGTAATACCGTTTTAGAAACCACAAAAATCGGGTATTCCGAAAATCCTCTTTTCCTAATCTGATAAGAGGCTTCTTTCAAAAAATCAGCCACTTGCACAAAATCTTTGGAGATAGACCCCAAGTATTTACCGTCTAATTCGGGCGAATTAGGGGCATTGCTCAGGGCTTCAAATTCATATTCAAACTGTTCGTTCATTGTTAATTGTCTTCTATTTTGTTGTCTTATTCTATCTTTTACCTCCAGCTAAAGCAGGAGGTAAGTGATTGTTTGAAGCCCCCTCTATTCTTCTATCTCAACTTCCACTATTTCTATTTATGACTCTCTTGACTTCCTCGACTTACTGGCTACCTCGACTATTTTGACTCACATTCTTGCTGCCAAGAGTAAACTCAAATCCTTAAATCGCATATTAAACTGACGAGCAATGTTGAGATTGGTGAGGCTGCCATTATAACAATAAACTCCTTTCATAAACCATTTGTTGGCGAACATCATTTCTTCAATGCCGCCAATTGTACCTGTTTTAATCAAAAATGGAGTAAAAATGTTGCTCAATGCTGTGCTTGCTGTGTGTGCAACACGTGACGGAATATTAGGGACACAATAATGAATAATGTCGTATTTTTTGAAAACAGGATTTTTGTGTGTAGTCATCTCAGAGGTCTCTACACAGCCGCCGTGGTCAATGCTCACATCAATAATCACCGAGTCAGGTTTCATTTTTGAGACCATTTCTTGAGTAACTACACAAGGACTCATGCCATTATCGGAGCGCATGGCACCAATCACCACGTCGGCCCGTTGAATGGCATCGGCAAGGGTGTCGGAGTCAATGATAGACGTATAAACATGCTGACCGATGGAGTATTTGATACGTTGGAGACGGTATAAATCTTGGTCAAATATCTTGATTTCGGCACCCAGTCCCAGAGCAGCCCTTGCAGCATATTCGCCTACTGTACCTGCCCCCAAAATAACTACTTTTGTGGGAGGAACGCCCGTAATGCCACCAATCACAATACCTCGTCCGCTGTTTGGGCTACTCAAATATTCCGCTGCAATGAGCATAACAGTGCTGCCAGCAATCTCACTCATGGCCCTGATAACGGGTAAACCACCGGCTTTATCTTCGATAAACTCATAGCCAATGCCCGTAATACGGTGCTCGTTGAGTTTCTGAAAATACGCTTGGGTGAGCTTAGGAAGTGTAAGTGCCGAAATAATAGCCGAACCCTTTTTGATATAGTCAAACTCCTGACTGACAAGTGGTTCTATCTTGAGGATAACATCGGCATCAAACACTTCTTGGGGCGAATACACAATGCGAGCACCAGCTTCGCTGTATTCACGATCGGTAAATTTGGCTCCCAGACCAGCACCGCTTTCTACTACTACATCATGCCCGTTTCGTACCAAAATAGAAACAGCATCTGGCACTAAGGCAATGCGGTTTTCTTGCATCGAAATCTCTTTGGGCAAGCCAATGTACAGCCCTTTTTTAGCGGTTTCCACAGCTAATAACTGCTCTTGCGGATAGAGGATGGTTTGTTGAACAAGTTCTTCAAAACCAGATTGTTGCTTGGGGTCTGACATGGTTTAATACTGCTGAATATTACGTTGGAATTTGTCTAAATCAATATCGCTTAACAACAGGTCAGACCTTCGGTGCAGACCCAATGTATATTGTCCTCTTGCCTTCTTCGTTTACATCAATCTCAATCACCAAATGCTCTGACGGAATCAGGCTTTGTATTTTGGACGACCATTCAATAAAACAATAATGCCCTGAGTCTAAGTATTCTTCAATGCCAAAATCAAGGGCTTCATGTTCGTTTTTTAAGCGATAACAGTCAAAGTGATAAATAGTCTCGTTAGTTGCTGTAATGTATTCATTTACAATAGAATACGTTGGGCTTTGCACGGTATTCAGCACGCCCATTTTGTGGCAAATCGCCTTGATGAGTGTAGTTTTACCAGCACCCATTTCACCCTCAAATAGCCAAATAGAATGTAACTTTGCAAGGTTAATCACCTCTTGGGCAACAGCAGGCAATTGTTCTAAGGTATCACAAAATAGGATAGTTTCCATAATAGACTGCGAAGATACGAAAGAGAAGCACGTTTAAGGAATTTGAAAGTTTGGGAATGAGACAATTGGGATATTAAAAGTCTATTAGTCAGTTGATTACAAATCAAAATACCTTACTTTATTTTGAAATTATTATTAAAAGTGGGATCAAATGACTCATTTTAAACAGGCATTGCTTTCTTTAACCGCTCTACAATTTCAAATACAGCAGGGCAAATTTTAGTGTTTTCAAGCGTAAGGTTCAGAATTTGTGCCATCTTGCGGCGATTCGTATGTGGATATTCCCGGCAAGCTGTTGGCCGAACATCATAAATAGAACAGTAGTTATCGGTTCCCAAAAACAAACAAGGCGAACTATTGAGTACATAATGATGGTCTTCGTCAAGATGCAAATGGCGTTCAATCAACTGCGAAGGTCTAATTTTAAGATACTTGGCGATGCGCTCAATGTCTTTATCAGTAAAAATCGGGCTGGTTGTTTTGCAACAGTTGGCACAGGTTAAGCAATCGGTTCGTTCAAAAACTTCGTCGTGAAGTTCGGCAAAGCGTTCGTCAAGCAAACGAGGTGGTTTTGCTTTAAGTTTTTGAAAATAGCGTTTGGTTTCAGCGTATTTTTCGGCAGATTTTTTCGATAATTGTTCCGTAATTATCATTGGCAGTTTTTTAAGAGACAGCAATACTTTTCTTAATAACCATGATGCCCCAAAAGGCGACTTTGGAGTCAACTCGACTTACAAAGTGGGAGAGAAAGAGTTTGGCTTTTATTCAGAATTCAGTATTTAACATTCAGCATTTCTTTACAAAGATACATGACAAATCACATTATTAACGTCGGTCTCGTTGGCTTCGGGCTTTCGGGACGCTATCTGCAAGCCCCATTTTTTGAGGCAAGCCCACACTTTTCACTCCGTAAAGTAGTTACATCTTCATCACTCACCCCTACGCACGTGTATCCACATGTGCAAACGGTGCATGAGTTAGAGGATGTCTTGCAAGATGTAGCCATTGACTTAGTGAGTATTACCACGCCAAGCCATACGCACTATGATTTTGCGAAACGTGCCTTACTTGCTGGAAAACACGTGTTGGTCGAAAAACCCATGACGGCGACCTATGAAGAAGCTCAAGAGTTGTTTGAACTCGCCAAGCAGCAAGGGAAAGTGCTGTGTGTGTATCAAAATCGTCGTTTTGATAGTGATTTTCAGACCGTTGAGAAAGTAATTAAACACAACTGGATTGGCGAGGTATTGAGTTATGAAGCTCGTTTTGACCGCCATAAGCCGATTTTAAATCCTAAAAAATGGAAAGAAACACCCGCTCCCGCCAACGGAATTTTGTATGATTTGGGTTCGCATTTGCTTGACCAAGTAATCTCATTGTTTGGCACACCTATTTCGTATTGGGGTGAAGTATGGACTCAACGACAAGGTTCAGAAATAGACGATGCCTTTGACCTTCGCCTCGACTACGGCAAGCTAAAAGTAACCCTCAAAAGTAGTTTATTGATACGTGAGCCTACACCTCGCTACATGTTACACGGCACAAAAGGTTCTTTTGTGAAATACGGCATTGATATTCAGGAAGATCAATTGAAAGCAGGGTTACGCCCGGGCGATGACACCTTTGGCAAAGAGCCTGGTTCGCAATGGGGTTTGCTGAATACAGAACTTTACGGGGCTGATTTTAGAGGCACTTTTGAGCCAGAAACTGGCAATTGGGGGCTACTCTTCAATAACCTGTATGAAGTGATAAGTGGTCAAAGTAACGAACTGATTATCAAGCCCGAACAGGTATTGGGACAAATAGAAATTTTGGAGAAAATTTCTAAAAAATAGGGTTGCACCCTATTAAAACAAGAGTCAAAATAAAAGCGTCTGCACCGAAGGTCTGACGCTGGCTGGTGCGGGGCAAAAATAGAAATGCCAGTCCATGATGAACTGGCATTTACTCCCTAACCCACGTCTGTTTGGTAATTCTTATGCTATTACAAGCGTCATGCTTCTGGATTTGGTGCTTAATTTTTATACTGATTTTAACTACGAATAATCATAAATACTCGGTGGCCGCACACCCATCTGACGGATATAGAGCATCAGTTGGCCTCGGTGGTGCATTACTTCTTCGCAAAGCATCATGAGGGCATCAAAGCCCGTTAGGTTTTTACGGAGTGCAATTTCTTTGGTCAAATCTATTTCGTTCATCTCATGCAAAAACTGACGCATCACTACTTTTACCTGCTGGCCGTAATCAATAATGTCTTGCGAGGTACTTATTTGTTCTGTATCAAAAGGAATGGTGTCTAAATGGCTACTGGCATAAAAGCCCTCTTTTACAGCCAAGGTAAGCAACAAACACACTTGATACACATGATAGCCCAATTCTTTGGCCGACATATTTTCTTTGGATGGACGGTAATCTAACTGATAATCAGGAATGTACGCAAGTCCTTTATCGAAAGTATAAAGCACTTTTTCGATAATGTATTGTAATTGATGCTGAGCAATGAGCTGAGAACTTACAGCTGATTCGGTTGTTTGATAATGGTCGTAGAGTACATTCATCGGCAGGTTGAGTAGAAAAATAGTGGTAATCTGCCTTTGTCAAAAATCAACATGAGCATAACACAGATAGCCGATACTTGATTGCCTTGCTGTTGCAGCAAAAGAAAAGATATTCCCCTGATATTTGACTGACACCAATAGAAGCAAAAAGGTTGGAATGTTTTCCATTAAACGAAAAAAGCGAGCTGATGCTCGCTTTTTGTCATTAGAAATCAAGAAATTATTTCAACCCCAAGTCTTCCTGTATGGCCGATACTTTGGCTTTGAGCGAAGCCAGAACAGCATCAAAATCGTCGGGATTAGTCAACGGAGCATTTACTGATACGTAAAACTTAATCTTGGGTTCGGTACCACTTGGTCGAGCCGATACTTTGCTGCCGTCCGCCAAAATCAACTGAATCACATTAGACGACTCAATGCCCATGCCCTCCGCTATTGGCGACACTTCACCCGTAAGGAGGTCTTTTGAAGTCATGTTTTTGTAGTCTAACACCGTGATTGGTGTAGAACCCGCCACCGAAGCTGGTACGTTATTACGCAAATCGGTCATCATTTGCTGGATTTCCTCTGCGCCTGATTTCCCTTTTTTGGTCAATGAAATCAGCCCTTCATAATAGAAGTTGTGCTTCATATACATTTCGGTCAAGAAATCAAACAGGCTCAAACCTTTGTCTTTGGCGTAGGCGGTGAGTTCGGCAATCATGGCACAAGAAGCAACGGCATCTTTGTCACGCACGGCATCACCAATCAGGTAGCCATAGCTCTCTTCACCGCCACCAATAAATTGCTCTTGTCCCTCTAACTCCCTGATTACCTGTGCAATGTACTTGAAGCCAGTGAGTGTATTGTAGCATTTCACGCCATACGATGCACACATGGCGTTGATGATGTCAGTGGTTACGATAGTCTTGGCCACAAACTCTTTGCCTGTTAACTTACCAGCGTCTTTCCAAGCTTGAAGCAGGTAATAGATAATCAAACTGGCCATTTGGTTGCCATTGAGCAGCTGCCATTCGCCATGTTTGTTCTTCACCGCCGAACCCACACGATCGGCATCGGGGTCAGTGGCAATCACCAAATCAGCGTTTATTTCTTTGGCCAAATTCATCGCCAGCGTCATAGCTTCTTGCTCTTCGGGGTTTGGATACACCACCGTTGGGAAGTTGCCATCGGGTGTAGCTTGGGCTTCTACGATGTGAACATTCTCAAAACCAAGGCTTTGCAAGGCTTGCGGCACTAAGGTTATGCCCGTGCCGTGAATCGGCGTATAGACAATGCTCAAATCTTTTTGTCGCTGAATCACCGCCGGATTGATGCTGTTGCGCAAGATAGTTTTGAGGTATTCGGCATCTACTTCTTCGCCAATGAGTGTGATTAAATCAGCGTTTCCCTCAAACTTAATGTCGTCTATTGACTGTATTTTGTTCACCTCAGCCACCACGTTTTTGTCGTGTGGGGCTACCACCTGCGAGCCGTCCGTCCAGTAGGCTTTGTAGCCGTTGTACTCACGAGGGTTGTGCGAGGCCGTAATCACCACGCCACTCTGGCAACCCAAATGCCGAATGGCAAACGACAACTCAGGCGTAGGGCGTAATGCCTTGAACAAGAACACCTTAATGCCATTGGCCGAGAAGATATCCGCTACAATTTTTGCAAATTCGGGCGACATATTGCGGCTATCGTGGGCTATGGCTACACTTGTACCTCCTTCTGGAAAGTTGATATTGAGGTAATTAGCCAAACCTTGGGTAGCTGCACCCACGGTATATCGGTTCATTTTGTTAGAACCTACGCCGATGATACCCCGTAACCCACCCGTACCAAATTCGAGGTCTTTGTAGAACGAATCAGTAAGCTCGGTTTCGTTGTTGGCATCCAACAGGGATTGGATAGCGTTTTTAGTATCGGCATCGTAATTGCCGGCGAGCCAAGTTTTGACCCGCTGAATGGTCATTGCGTCAAGTCCGGTGGACATGGTGTGAGGGGTTAGTTTTGAGACTGAATAATGATTTCGAGTTTTTCTTTTAAATCTGGTAAAATATCGGTGACTACTGACCAAACCGCCCACAAATCTACACCTATATAGTCATGAATAAGTTTATCTCTCATGCCAGCCATTTTTCGCCATTCAATAGCTGGATACATTTCACGAGTTTCGGTAGAAATTCGCTTAGTTGCTTCCCCAATGACCTCTAAGTTTCTAATGAGTGCATCCTGCACAAGTTTGGTATTCAAAAAGGTCAACTCATCCATTCCTTATGTGTAGTCAAGAATTGTGCAGACACATGCGTAAATGTGTGAGATATAGATGTGTTCATTCTTAGTCACCAGAGATAAACATCAAATCTTTTTCGATATATGGACGAATCTTTGGGTGTATGGAAGCGTCTGTTACTAAATCCACTTTGATACCCAGTTGCTCAGTTAAATCCAATTCTATTCCAATAATATCTAACAAATTAACTGTTTTTTCAAACTGAACCCACAAGTCCAAATCGCTTGTGGGCGTATTCTCATTTCGAGCAAACGAGCCAAATACCCCAATTTTCAAAGGATGAAAAGAGGATAAACTTTTGATAATCAATTGCTTTTGGTTGTTTGTTATCATTAGAATGAGACAAAGTTTTTTTCTAAAATCACACCAAATTTACATCAAACTACAAGACCTTACAAGAGACCTCGTAAAACTATAAGAATCTTGTTAAATTTGCTCAAATACTTTGCAAAATGAAACAGATAACACTCCAAATTCCGGATCAAGAGTATGCTTTTTTTATGAAGCTAATCCAACGACTCAACTTTGTAGAAGTAACTGAAACACAAGCTGTCGAGAGTAAACTTACTCCCTCGCAACGCAAAACTTGGGAGAATATTAAGCAAGGTTTTGAGGAGTTGAAATTGATAGAGCAAGGCACAATGAAGGCCCAGTCTGCTGAGGAGTTTTTACAAGAACTTAAAGAAGAAGGCTATTTATGATGCAAGTTATTGTTGCTTCTAATTTTAGCCGTGAAGCTAAACGATTGTTTAAAAAGTATCAATCGCTGGTCGAGGAAATAGCCGTTTTAATAGAAGAGTTGGCAGAAAATCCAACACAAGGAACTTCTATTGGTCGAGACTGTTACAAAATCCGCATTAGTATCAAGAGTAAAGGAAAAGGCAAAAGTGGAGGTGGTAGAATCATTACCTGTGTAAAAATTACGGCTGAAACGGTTACGCTTATCTCCATTTATGATAAGTCTGAGCAAGAGGATATACCTGATAATCTGTTACTTGCGTTACTGAAAGAAAATAACCTTTTGTAAAAAACGTACTCTTCATGGAATTCCTCTTTACACTTCAAAAAGGTGAAACCTTAGCTACGCATATTGCCAAATTATCGAAAAGTGATTTGATGAGCCTTTTCGGACAGACTATTTATGGGCGAGGTTATGACTATTATCAAAGCCGAAGTGTGTATAATATTGATGCCGAAGCAGACAAAATCAAGGCAAAAGTACGAGGTACCGAAAACTACAAAGTCAAGATAAAAGCAGAAGGTACGCAGGTATTTGCCTCTTGTTCTTGCCCTTACGACTACGGCGACCACTGTAAGCATATTGCGGCAACACTCATTCACCTACAAAAAGAATACGTCACTATAAATATTGAGGCGGCGGTCATTATTCCAGAAGATTCACAACAAACCTTGCAGGAATATTTAGATGGACTGAGCAAGCAAGAATTGGTGGATTTGGTTAAAAAATATGCCCCTGATTCTTTCAAAAAGGCCATTTTGATGAAAAACTCCTCCAAAAACGTGCAGGAAGCGGAGTTTAAACGGATAGCAAAAAAGTTTTTGCAAGTATTTGATGATGAGCATTTGATGTATGACATCGGTGGATTTGAGGCCGAAACCAATCGCCATTTAGACAAATTTCGAGCCTTTTGGCAAGCCGTACCCGACGAGTTGCTTAATGTGTTTTTGTCGTTTATGCAGTTGGTACAAAATGCCTTTGACGAAGGACAACTCTATGATGATTACGGTGACAATGCTTACGGCGGCGAAGACATGGCTCGTTACATGGCGGAGTTTATGGCTGTGCAAAGCGAGGAGTTCATCGAAGCAGGCGTTGAGTCCATCTTAATGCAATTTGAGAATCAGAATTATTCCGTTTTTGAGAATTTTCTGAATGACTTTATGGAAGCCCTTCCTGCCGAAAAACTCAAAAATTTGATTCCACTTTTCCTGAAAAAAGACTTTTTTAAAGGAGTGAACGCACACACGCAAACGGCAGTCTATGAAAAGTTGAAGCCCATCCTCAACACCGACGAGCAAGTACGGATTTTGCGCTCGCTGAGTGGCTACAATGGCAGTTTTGTAGTAGCATTAGCGGATTTGTACCTGAAAATGGGCAAAATAAACGAGGCGATCGAGATATTGGATCAAAAAATAAAGGAATCGGATAAAGATGCTGTGAGTGGACACTATTTTTTGTACGGTAGTCAGCCTTTGGAGGCAATTTTCAAAAAACGCATCGAAATTGAGCATACTTGCCAAGCTGATGTGAAGTTACAGAAACTATCCACACAGTATATTCAGAAAATACCCAAAGCCGATTCGTTGCGGTTTTTGTTGAGCTATGTAAGCGACACCAGCGAATTAGAAAGCGAAGTGGAGCGGCATAATGTGCTGGAATATTGTCAGTTTTTGGAAAGTCAAAATCGCCTAAAACAGGCGCAACAATTAGTTGAAAAGCGTCAGGAATTGCTAACTTATCAGTATAAATTTTACAGCAAACACAAAAAGACGTTCCCTGAGCAAGCCAAAGCCGTTTTCAATTTAGAATTAGACAAAGAACTTGTATTTGTTGACCGCTCACACTACCACAAAGTAGCCGAAATCTTGCTGCATTTAAAGGAAATTGAGTCAAAACCTGATTTTGCTGTACAAGTAGCCCAAATCAAAGCTACCTACAAACGCCGCTCGGCACTGATGGAAATTTTGAGGAATGAGGGCTTGTAGTGAACGATTCATGCCGGTGGCGAGAGGCTATTTGCGGCTTAACAGTTCCACTTCGACTTGGAGGTTGGGGTGAGCGGGAAATTTCAAGCTATTAAACTCATTCAAACGCCGCACTATGGGCTTTTTGATACCGTTCACTCCCATTCCGCAGTGGGTGAGGCACGAGCGAA
>JBGAVQ010000058.1:0-23675 GCA_044228045.1 Spirosomataceae bacterium | reverse complement strand
ATCAAAATTTTATTTTTTTACTACAAAAATCCGAAGCTATTTTTACCTTAACCGATTCATTAAATTTACAGCATAATTGATTTTCACTAAAGAATGTACTTTGATACATTAACACTATGATAGTGGAAATGTACTCATCTCTTTTTCTATAAACTTTTCAAAAACCATGCTAATCAGAATTGTACGGATGACGTTTCAGGAAGAAAAAATCTCTGATTTTTTGGCCATTTTTAATGCTTCAAAGCACAAAATTAGGCAATTTGAGGGCTGTCAGCACTTAGAATTGCTACAAGATTTGACCCAGCCTAATATCTTAATGACATATAGCTTTTGGAAAAACGAAGCGGCACTCGAAAGCTATCGTCAATCTACCCTATTTCAGACAACATGGGCGGCTACCAAAGTACTATTCGCCGATAAACCCGTTGCTTTTTCGTCGGAACGGCTTGAAAAACTGGATTAGTAATACGCAAGCGAGGAGTTAATGATTAAAGCGTCCACGCTGGGCAGCAATCCGCTTTCGTCGCATTACAAATCAAAAATCCTACGTAACTCAGTGGCTTCTTCGGGTTTCATACGCCCTGCCAACACCAAACGCAACTGACGGCGGCGAAGTGCTGCTTCGTACATTTCTTTTTCTTCGTCGGTTTGAGGCACAAGTTGAGGCACATCTATCGGGCGACCTGATTGGTCCACCGCAACAAAGGTAAAAAATGCCTTGTTCGACATGATTTTATGACCAGCAGGAATATTCTCTACATGGACTTCAATATAGACCTCCATCGAAGAATTAAAGGCACGAGTCACCCAACTTCTAAGCGTGACCACACTTCCAAGAGGTATTGGTTCTGTGAACGAAACGTTATCCACCGAAGCCGTCACTACTATACGATTGGAGTGTTTTTGAGCCGTAATAGCCGCACATATATCCATCAAATGCAAAAGCCTACCTCCCATCATGTTGCTAAGCGTGTTGGTATCGTTGGGCAATACCATTTCGGTCATAGTGGTTAGGGACTCAGCTGCAAATTTTTGCTTCATAGGAAATAAAACTTATTCTAAGTTGTTGCATTTAAGCTGGTTACGTTGTCCAAAGCGACTACGTAAAGTGTAATTAGCCTTTAATGCTAATATGATATAAAGATCGTTATTGGTGGGGTTTCCTCTCACATCACCGGGTTGGCTGGGGGCAAATCCAAATTCAGGTTTGCGGTCTGCTAAACGAGCCGCTATGGAATTTTGATCCGAAAAAGCTACGTATTTGTTACTCACGTCATCAAAATAGTCGGAGTTAACGTAGGTGCTGCTTACCTCTATGCCGATTTTTAGTTGTTCATCAAACTGGTACATAACACCTAATCCAGCAGGTGATGCCATTGCTACACGGCTATATTTGATACCTTCGGTTTGATAAGGGGCAAGGCTATAACTCTTACCGTCAAGTGTGGCGTGTGGGTTGAGGTAAGTTAATCCAATACCACCAAACAAATACACATTTAGGGGCATTTTGTCTGTATATCTGAAAAGCTCGAGTTGTGCACCTATATAAACATCTGCACTGGTTGTTCGAAACGACAGACTATTGTTGGAGTTGGTATTACCAACCTGCGAACCTCCTACATTATAGAATCGTAATTCGCTCCGCAAACAGACCAGATTGAGTAAACGATAGGTAAGACCTGCTCCAATGTTGGGACCTAAACCCAAATTCTTGAACGTGCTTTGACGTAAATCTCCCATGTAATAGGTAACACCTGCTCCTCCTACTACTTCTACTACGCCTTGATATTTTCGTTTGAGTTGGGTATTTCTATAATTTCGTTGCGCCAATGCCGGTAAGGCTGACATTACGATAAATAATGTGACAACAAAGCATTTATAAAAGTATTGACGCATAACGATAGATTCTTTTCAACGATTCAGACAAACAGCTCTTTTTAGAAGTAACGAAAACAACCCGATTCTGTTGAATATGTTGCAAGAAAATTATTTTATGGTCATAAAACAAAAAAGGGCAGGTTTTTGCCTGTCCTTTTTGCAAAATATAGTGATTTGGTGAACTATTTTTCGCTCCTAATAGAGCTGGCTCCCGACGAATTCATTTTTACTCGTGGGTTGCCAATATAACGAAGGCTACTGGCACCGCTGGCATCGGCACTCAAATTTTCTGAAACACTGATTTTAGCATTACTTGCTCCCGAAATTTCGAGGTCAGCATTTTCAACTCGTAAATCAGCTCCTTTGAAAGTAGTAGCTCCCGAAATATCGCCAGAGAGGTCTTTTGCTTTGCCTGTGATGGTAATATTTGATGCACCTGATAAATCAAGGTTAATACGTTTGGCACTTACGTTAATTTTACTTGACGAAGCCCCCGAAATATCTACATCAAATACCTCGATATTGTCGAAGCCCTCTACTGTAGAAGAAGTAGCTCCACTAAAATCAACACCTTTGATGGCTGGCATATTAATAGTAATGTCAACTCGGTGGTGGTTTTTGCGAGACCACCAACTTTTGTCGTGGTCTTTGAAACGAACCCGTAGCGTACCATTTGATACACTGGCTTCGAGTTCGTCAATGTCGTCTTGATCGCCTTCCGCTACTATTTTGAAATTGCCAGGGCGCACAGTTATGCGAAAAGCATGACCCATAGATAGGCGGTCGAAGCCCGTTTGTGGGAAACTTTTAGAAGCTTCGGCTTTGCGGTCTTGGGCGGTGGCAAAGAGTGCGAATAAGAGTGCAACGCTTAGGGTGAGTAATTTTTTCATGGCTTTTAGATGGAAATGGATTGTAAGTGATGTTTTGATAATAAGATGCAAATGAGAACCCAAATGTTGCATGATGAAGCAATTATTTATTAAACGCTATCGGGGTGTCAGTAGTTTTGCGTCTGTGACGTTTATTGGCTCATAATCAAGCGGTAAAGAGTCTGCTATTTTTTTCCATGCCCAGTAGCCTTCCATCATGAGGTCAATTGGGTTTACGTAGTTGCCGTCTGGTGTAACCCACACATGCGACGCAAGCAGTTGAGCCGTTGATGTCTGGAATTTCTTACTATAATCCACAAAGCGTCCAAAAGAAGGTGATGTCTGATTCCTATATTCCAAGGCTTCATAGGCTTTATTATAAGTAACTTGCAGTAAATCAGCAAATTTCAACATCGTTCGGTTAGGTGGATGCTCACCAATAAATTGCCGATAGCGCAGTGTATCAGGCAAGAGAATTTGTGTTTTTTTAGCCGTTGTGGTAGTTTTTGTTAGCGTATCCTCCACTATCTTTCGTACAATAAAACCCTCTTCTTTTAAGGTGCGCCTGTGCAAAGCCCTCATAAAGTGCATAACAGACCCCAAATAAGCATCCTGTCGCCGCTGTTGCCATCTGTTAGCTTGGCGTTCGTTTTTGGGCATTATATCTTCAAATGTTGCATATCCTGCATAAGAAACGTACAGTTGTCCATAGTCATAGGTGAAGTTTTCTAACTGGTATTTAAGTTTGTAACCCAATGCATCATTCTCAATTTGTAACATTTCGGTTGCTCCACCCGTTAATACTTTTTTTTCGGGGTCATCATCAAACCACAAGGCTTTCGGATTCAAAATTTTACACTGTTGCGCATTCAAGGTTTTGCCCAAAAACGTTTGCTCAAACAAACGATAATGCTCTGCCCATCGGGCATCTTTGTGAGGTTTAATCTTAACTTCTGATAATGCCTCCGCCTTCATTTTCAACAATACAGTCAGTTTAGATGGCAACGAATCTACCTCAAACCGTCTATAAAAAGTTTCGTAACCAATGTACGACACTACCAATTCAGATGTTCCTTTGGGAATTTGGGCAAAGGTAAAGTTGCCTTTTTCATCGGTCATTACGCCTTTGGTCGTATTTACAAAAAAAACATTTGCAAAAGGCAAAGGCTGCCGAGTGTCATGGTCTAACACACGCCCAGTTAGGCCATTTTGTGCCATCGAAAAATGGCAAGTTAGTATTAAGAAAAGTATTACTCGTAGCATCAGGTAGTTCAGTCAAACAATTGCAAATTACGCAATGATTCGATGTTTTTTTATAGTTTTGTAGAAACATCTTTTGAGTCACTTTTTGAATAGGTTGGTTAGTTATGGTCAGGCTCGGGTCGCATTTAAGATAGTCAAACCTATGTCCATAATCTGACAAACTAACATAACTTTTCATTAGATTCAACAAACACTTAACCCAAGCATTACGCCATCAACAATAACATTATGAAAAGAATCCTCTTTTTTTACTTACTAATTTCTGCGTCTGTTATTCAAATAACTACTGCCCAAGACCGCATCACGGGCAAAACTTGGGCAACCCGTAGCGAAGTAATTGCCCAAAACGGCATGGCTTGCACCAGCCACCCCTTAGCAAGCCAAGTTGCCATTGATATTCTCAAAAAGGGCGGAACAGCTGTTGATGCTGCCATTGCCGCCAATGCCTGTATTGGTTTGATGGAACCCACCAGCAACGGCATAGGAGGTGACCTATACGCCATTGTGTGGGATGCCAAAACCCAAAAACTCTACGGCCTTAATGCCTCGGGACGTGCACCAAAGTCGCTTACTTTGGCTTATTTCAAAGAAAAAGGCATCAATCACATACCGCCAGTAGGCCCACTCCCTGTAAGCGTGCCAGGAGCTGTTGATGGTTGGTTTGAGCTTCATGCCAAGTTTGGCAAACTCAACATGGCAGACATACTGCAACCCACCATTGACTACGCCGAAAGGGGCTTCCCTGTTACTGAGGTCATAGCCCATTATCTCCAACGGAGTACCGTATCTTTTGCAGACGAAACCAAATTCCCCAATTTCAAACAAACCTACACACTCAATGGCAAGCCACTCGAAAAAGGTGACGTGTTTCGTAATCCTGGTTTGGCTAATTCGCTCCGTAAAATAGCCAAAGGTGGTAGAGATGCCTATTACAAAGGCGATATTGCCCGTACCATTGATGCCTTTATGAAGCGAGTAGGTGGATTTTTGAGTTATGAAGACCTTGCCAGCCACCACTCCGATTGGGTGGAGCCTATTTCAACTAATTATCGGGGCTACGATGTATGGGAACTACCACCAAACGGGCAAGGGCTTGGCGTATTACAAATGCTTAATATTTTGGAGGGTTACGAGTTTAAACCCAATGATTTTGGTACGCCTCGCCACGTCCATCTGTTTACCGAAGCTAAAAAATTGGTATTTGAAGACCGTGCCAAATACTACGCCGACCCTGCCTTTGCCAAAGTGCCTACCAAGGAGCTAATCTCTAAACAATATGCCGCTCAACGCCGTGCTTTAATAAAAGAAGATCGTACCAGTACTACCTTTCAGGCAGGCCAGCCCTTTGCCCAAGAAACCATTTATATGACCGTAGCCGACAAAGACGGCAACATGGTGTCTTTGATTCAATCTAATTATCGAGGCATGGGTTCGGGGATGGTACCTGATGGGCTGGGTTTTATGCTGCAAGATAGGGGCGAAATTTTTTCGTTAGAAGAAGGTCATAACAATGTGTATGCACCAGGCAAGCGGCCTTTTCATACCATTATTCCAGCGTTTATTACCAAAGACGGCAAACCCTGGGTGTCTTTTGGGCTGATGGGTGGTGACTATCAGATACTTGGCCATACACAAATGGTGATGGATTTGATTGATTTTAAAATGAACCTGCAAGAAGCTGGTGATGCCCCCCGCCTCGATCACGAAGGTTCCAGCGACCCCACAGGTTTGCCCGCTCGTGACCCTAAGGGTGGTAGAATATTGGTAGAAAGCGGAATTCCTTATGAAACAGTGCGGGAGCTAATGCACAAAGGCCACCAAGTAGGCTTTGGGCTGGGTGGATATGGTGGTTATCAGGCTATTATGTATGATGCTATCAAAAAAGTATATTATGGTGCATCCGAATCCAGAAAAGACGGAGCATCTATTGGGTATTGATTAAAATTCAAAAATAGTTTATGTGTGAGGTGTAATTCAAGCGCATCGTCGCCCGTATTTTCAATTTAATACTTCATGCACTTATACCTCCACATCCCTTTTTGTAGGCAAGCTTGTCATTATTGCGATTTTCATTTTAGCACCAACCTGTCTCGCAAGAGCCTTATGGTTGAAGCTATTTGTGAAGAAATCAGGTTACAACACAACTTTTTATCAGATAAAAAACTACAAACCATCTACTTTGGCGGGGGCACGCCTTCGTTGCTTTCAGAGTCTGAAATAACCCTAATTTTCAATACAGTAACCAAGTATTTCAGTATTGAAAACGATGCTGAAATTACCTTAGAGGCCAATCCAGATGATATGCCAGCAGGCTGGAAACCCTTACCACTAATAAACCGATTAAGTATTGGCATTCAGTCATTTGACCAGTCACATTTGCAGTTTCTGAATCGAATCCATACGGCCAACGAAGCCGAAACTTCCGTCAAGCGAGCACAAGATGCAGGCATTAGCAACATCAGCATTGACTTGATTTATGCCATTCCTGCTCCCAATCATAGCACTTGGGAGCAAGATTTGCAGAAAGCTATTGCGCTACAAGTGCCCCATATTTCGGCCTATTGCCTTACCATAGAGCCACAAACGGTATTTGGTAAATGGCTCAAAACCAACAAAATAGCACCCATTGACGATGCCTTCGCCGCCGAGCAGTTTCAGCTACTTACTGACCAACTATCGGCCAATGGATTAGAGCAATATGAAATCTCTAACTTTGCCAAAGAGGGCTGGCATAGCCGCCACAATAGTAGCTATTGGATGGGGGAGCCATATCTGGGAGTTGGGCCATCGGCACATTCATTTGATGGTAAAAACCTTCGGCAGTTCAATGTTACTAACAACACCAAATACCTACAAGCCATTCACAATCAACAGATTCCGTGTGAAGTAGAACAACTTAGTAACCACGACAAAGCCAACGAATACTTGCTGACCAGCCTAAGAACCAAGTGGGGATGTTCATTAGCAATGTTTGCACAGTGGGGTATTGATGATTTTGCCCAGCTCAAACAACGTGAAATATCGGCTTTTCGAGTGCAACAATGGCTCTATATCGAAAACCAAACGATGTATTTGACCCCAGCAGGAAAGCTATTTGCAGACAAAATAACCTCAGAATTATTTTTTTAAACAATTAACTAATTGATTATCAACAAACTGATTCATTTTTAAATTTTCAAATTTTCAAATCCACCTACATAATTTCTACTTTTGCTTACTCATGTTTGTCCATTCGCTCTATGTCGTCTAAAAATACGTTTCGTAACGAAAAAACAACTGTGCCTCCCCCACTGCCCATTTCCAAAACTTCGTGGAAATCAAAACTTTGGCGTTGGACATTAAAAGCTGCCTTATATTTTATAGTAGGATCTATTGGGATGACCATTGTGCTGAAGTGGGTTCCTATTTGGATAACTCCCACCATGATAGAGCGAAAGATTGAGGCGATTTTCGATGGCAAAGAAAGCGAAATTTATTATGACTGGACTTCTTATAACAACATCTCTACCGAAATGGCCCTGGCTGTGGTGGCCTCAGAAGACCAGCGTTTTCCAACCCACTTTGGCTTCGATTTTGAAGCCTTAGAAAATGCCTTTAAAAATAACTTAAAAGGTCGCCGCATTAAGGGAGCAAGTACCATTAGTCAGCAAGTAGCAAAAAATGTTTTTTTGTGGCAAGACCGCAGTTATGTTCGCAAGGCGTTTGAAGTATGGTTTACGATGTTAATTGAGGTCATTTGGGGCAAAGAGCGCATTTTGGAAGTGTACCTTAATGTAGCCGAAACTGGCCCCATGACTTTTGGTGTAGAGGCCGCCGCTACCAGGTATTTCAACAAAAATGCCTCGTCACTCAGCCGCACCGAAGCCGCCCGAATTGCGGCTGTATTGCCCAATCCCAATCGTTTTTTGATAGCCCGTCCGTCGGGTTATGTGCAGCGGCGCACCAACGCCATTGCTCGCCAAATGCGAATGCTGGGGCGTGGTTATATTGCTGAGTTGTAGCAGGGTACGACAAAGGTAGCAAACAATGCCTTACGCTTCGAGAATATTGCTAATAAGTCTTTGGACAAAATTAGTACAGCCGATATGGAATAGTATTTGGTTTACAGCGGACGGGCAGCGACTTACTTTACATTATTTATTTGTTGATAATCAATGAATTACGGCATTATCATTCTTTTGTAAAACGGTTCGTCGTCTGAGTTGCACACCCCGCTATAAACTGCACGGGCAGCCCCGTTAAAACTGTCAACTGATTTAGCCTAACGGACTTACCTCACTACCATCAGTTTCCCTCTAAGGCGTGTGCGCTCGGTTTCAATGCCAATTACATAGTTTCCAGCTGGTAGTTGGCTCACATCTAAGCGCAAAGCTGTGGGGGAAACTCTATTTTTAGGAACTGCAATACTTCGCCCGAGCATATCCATCAACTGAAACGACTGAATACTATTGGTTAGTTCATCAGACTCAATGATGGCTTCGCCAATGGCTGGGTTGGGGTAGATTGTAAAAGATTTAGCAACAGGTTCTTCAATGGCAGTAACGGTTTGCTTGAAAATAGGAACTGCCTGATAGTCTTTGAACAAGACGGTGCTTTCAGTAGTTGAATTTGCCCCAAACCAATCTTCCAGTATCGCCGAATACACTTGGCGGAAGTCCGTTTGCATTTTGATGTTGTTACCGTCAAGGTCTTTGAGGTTGGGGCTTTTGCCAATTAGTTGGGTTTTTACAGCAGTACCAAATACAAATAAAGGAGCCCCCAAGCCGTGGTCAGTACCTCGGCTACCGTTGGAGCCAGCCCTGCGACCAAATTCTGAAAAGGTCATGCCTACCACTTTATCCTCGAGTTTCATGGCTTTCAAATCATCCTGAAAATTCTTGATGGCATCAGACACATACTTCATCAAGGTAGCGTGTAATCCAGTTGTAGTGTCGGTGGTATCAACTTGGTTGGCGTGGGTATCAAATCCACCCAAGGTTACATAATAAACTTTGGTTTGTAACCCTCCGTGAATCAAGCGAGCCACTATTTTGAGTTGGTCGGCCAAGCTATTACCTGTGGCATAGGTTACTTGATTTTTACCTTTACCAGCAGCAACTTTTATTTGCCCAGCATATTCTACCGATGAAACCTGCTGTTGGCGAATAAACGCTACTTGGTCACCAGCATATGTTTTGGGCAAGTCGCCTGGAGCTACATAAGGTTTGTCCCCCACTAAGGTCGAAAATGTATCAGGGTCAGGAATAGCTACCGCTACCGATTGTGACCCACCCAACAGTGTAGTTGCTGAGGTATAACCAATCTGAATAGCCAGTGGGTCGGGCATCGAAGCATTGGGGTAATCATCTGGATAATTCGGGAAACGAGTATCCATATAACGACCTACCCAGCCTGAGGTAAGGGTTTGGTTTGAGTCGGCCCCTGTCATCCAAATATCACTGGCTCGGAAGTGCGAAAAATTAGGATTTGGGTACGAAACAGCCTGAACAATAGAGAGTTTGCCCTCGTTGTACATGGTTTGCAAGCCAGTCATGGCAGGATGCAAGCCAGTGGTGGCATTGCCGTTTAGTTTTAATGCCTTAGCTTCGGGGATGGCAATATTGGCTCTTAGGGCATTGTAGGTACTCATGTCGTCAAGGGGAAGTACCATGTTGAGGCCGTCGTTGCCACCATTGAGTTGAACAATTACCAAAATTCGGTCGTTGTTGTCGGCAACGTCCAGTAGGGCTTGCATAAAGGGCGATGTCCGTGAAAAAGCCTTTGCACCATACCCATCAATCAAGACAGGGAGTAACAAAGATGAAGAAAGATGCTGTATAAAATTGCGGCGTTTCATGTTGATTTTTAGAAGCTCCTAAATCCCCGATGGAGACTTAAAGAAAGTTTGACATGGGTTTTAATTGATGCTTTGTATCGCTGACTAACTCACCTGATACTCGGCCATTCTGAACATAAACTGCATGAGCATATCTAACTTCATTTTTACGGCGGTCATCTTATTCTTATCGTTTGGGGCTTTAATGTAGTCTTGCCATTCGGGAAACCATTCGTAGCGAGGCAAGCCAGGTAGCAAGGTTTGGTCTATCAAAAAGTCTTTTTGTGATTGTGTGAGGTCTATGGCCATGATGTTGGCTGCTATTTCATCTACTAATTTAACAGGGTCAGAGGGGTCAGAGGTAAGTTTGGCAATAGCAATAGTATCCACAGCATAAACTTTACCGCTGGCCTTAAACGAACCGTTGAGCAACGAGTCTGAGAACCGCCCTCTGATCGCCAGGGTAGAAGAACTAATCCAAAGTTGGTAAAAGTCAGTGTCATAGTAAGGTCTCCAGCCAAACACAGTAGTTTGATTCATTACATCTTGCTGCATGAGGTTGGCTTGGCTCTGAATATTTTGTGTAAAAGAGTAAAAATCAGTGGCTTTAGTAGCCATATCAGGTGTAGAAATACCCGAAAAGCGCAGCAAGCCAACAATCAATTCAACAGGTGATTTGATGATAGCTCCTCTCACCTTTTCGTCAAAGAAATGTTCGCTTTTGAGCATAGTCGCCAACACCGTTTTAATATCGAAGTCTTTGCTAAATGTAGTGGCTAAGGGTTCAATAAAATTCTTTTCAATATCAGCAGTTATATCAAAGTTCACGTACCAACGATACAATTCCCGCACTATGTTTCGGGCGGTTTCTGGTTGTTTCAAAATCATATCTATCAAGTCTTTCAACTCGTCGTCGCCAGCGGTTGACCCTGTACGGCCTTTGATGGTAGTATTTTGATAGTACGCCGAAAACTTTTTATCAGTGGTATCATGATTACTGGCTAAAAATTCAGATAACGGAAGGTCATCTGCTCTATAATTTCGATCACGCCAACCTGTCAGTACTTTGGCGGCTGCTTTTATGTCGTCTTCGTTATAGTTAGGTGTACCATCAGGTTTTTTCACACCAATTGTAAAGAGTTCTTGTAGCTCTCGCCCGTAGTTTTCGTTGGGCGAATTTTTAGTATTTTGATTGCCGTTGAGATACCGCAACATGCCAGCATCTTTGGTTACCTCTATTACAAATGTTTTAAAATTGCCAAGTGCATTTTTTCGTAACATTTGGTTGTACTGATACATGGTTCGGCTATCGTTGACGGTGTTGTAGGCCACCACAAAATGGTTTTGCCAAAAAAGCACCAATTTTTCCAGCACATTGGCTGGCTGATTTACCATCAGCCCAAGCCACCAACGTTTTGTCCACGCTTGCCAATTTCCTTGAGCATCGTTATTAAATGGCAAATTGACATAGGTTTTGTTGGTACCTGGGTCAAGGGGCGGTGCTGGATTGAGGTCAGCATTGCTTAGTTGCAACAAGCGGGTTATGGCTGCGTCGGCGGTTAGTCCCGTAAAGTCCTTAATTTGCTGAGGTGTAGGACCAAAAGTAGCCCTGCGGAGCAAATGGGCAGCTTGTTTGGCAGTGAGTGGTTTGTTGTAAGCGTCGATGAGTGCCATATCTACAATAGTATGCGTTTGCTCTATGAATTTGAGCAGTTAGATTGCTAATTGGGGCAATGGTTTAATGTGCAAATAAAAAAAAGTGCAAGCGAAGAGACTTGCACTTTTTGAGACTTTAAATAAACATGAGGTTACTTCCGAACCCACACTTTCACCACTTGTGAAGTACCGTCCGAGGCAAGGCTTTTTACCAAATACAGCCCATCGCTTAGGCCTGACACATCAAAACTACTTCGCTGGTTAGCTTCTACGGCTTTTTGGGAAATTTGATGCCCCAGCACTGAATAGAGTGTTAGATCCGTATCAACAGGTGAAACCACAAATAGGGTTTGATTGGCAGGATTTGGGAATACTTGCAAGGCTTCACTGCCTTTGGGTGGGATTTTGGGAATCGAAGTGTTGAGCAGCAAACGAATTCCTCCTGTGTTGGTACCCACAGCAAGGTCTGGAAGTTTGTCGTTGTTAAGGTCGGTAAAAGCCAATTGCAAGCGGCCACCTATTTTGAGATTGGCGTACTGTTGGGTAGCTTCGTCGAAAAGGAGGTTTGAGAAAGATTTCATCGGAACACTTGGCGTTTCTAAACCAGTGAAAACCTTCAAGTACCCCTCGCCATCGGCAACCACAAGCTCAGGCTGGTAGTCGCCATTGAGGTCGGCAATTTGCAAGGAGATATTCCGTACATATTCGTCGCCTTTAATGCCACCGAATTCTTCTGTTTCGAGCTGAAAATTAGGCTTTTGTGACGATCCATTGTTGCGGTAAAACACTATATTTCCAAAAGTTTTGCCTACCAGTAGATCAAGGTCACCGTCGGCATCGAGGTCATAAAAAAGCGGATTGTCACCGTAGCGGGTATCTTCTGGAAAAGGCACTATCATTGCGTTTTTCCAGTCTAACTGCATGGCTTCGTTGCGCTTGGCCTTGTTTGGTATAAAGCGAGCCTCTAAGCCTTTGAAACTGTTGGAGATTAAGCCCAAATCTCGCACGCCATCTCCATCAAAATCAGCAAAAAAGGGTGTTAAATCAAACAATTGTTCAGCGGTGGCAATGCCCAGAAAATCAGTGGTTTGTAACTCAAACGACGGCTGTGCTACTGAGCCAGTGTTCTTGAAATGCCAAATACTACCTCTATATCCTTGTGTATCGGTTTGTTTGCCACCAATGCCTACCAGGAGGTCTTGGTCGCCGTCGCCATCTAAGTCGGCAAAGGCAGGGGAGGCGTTTTCGCCCACATCAAGCATGGTGTTTTGCAAAAAATCTTTTTGCCCTTGTACATAGTTGGGCGCAGTAGGCGTGCCAGCATTGCGGTAGAGCCAAGCAGACTGTTCAAAATTAACCAGATTGCCTTCGTTGGTATAAACATTGGGGCTGGCAATGAGGTCTTTTTGCCCGTCGTTGTCAAAATCATCAAAATAAACTGCTGGAAACACTCTGAAATTGATAGGGTCTTTGACTGGATAGTCGTAAAGTGCCGATTTGAAAAGAGCGTCTTTTGTGCTGCCAACGTTGGGTAACATAGCTATATTGAGGCAAGTAATATGCCCAAACAATACATCATTTTTGTTGTCGCCCGTTATATCAGCCACCAAGAGGGAATTGCCTGCATGGGCCACACGAGCGTTGGATGGTGTTGGCGAAACAATCTGCCCCGTTTGGCAATCAATATCAAAACGAAAATCTTTACAATGTTCTTTGAAAAAATTCCCCCAACAAAAGCCTTGTTTCCTGAAAACGAACTCGTTAGGCTTTTTTTCTTCTACACTAAAATTTTTGTGGTACTCTACATAATTACCAGTAAAGTCAAAAGTTAGCACGTCAATATCACCGTCGTTGTCCACATCTACAATGGCTGGGATATCGGTAGAGGCTACATATAGATTGATTTTGCCCGAGAATCCGACCGAATATAGTGGGTCTGCCACAAGTTGCCATTGTGGACTGCCATTGGTAGAAATATTTCGGAACAAGCGAATACCTTGTGGCGTAAAAGTAAAGAGGTCTTTTTTGCCATCGAGGTCATAATCAACCAATTGCAACCAGTTTTGAATGTCGCTCGGAAACAATTTCTCGTAGCGAGGATTGTAGCGATAGTTTTTTCCTTCTGCAATAAAAGTGCTAATTTTCTGATTGGTACGGTCAAAAACCACGAGGTCTTCAACGCCATTGGCATTGAGGTCTAATTTCCAGAACTGTGCCGAATTAAGTCCACCTGCCCAGGCATTGGTCAGCACTCGGTCGTTGAGGCGTACTGGAACATCCGTCGGAAAAAATCGAAAGCCAAATTCTTGTGCTTGTGCCCCTATACCAATCGAGATAAATAGAAGTAGAAACCAATTTTTCATGTTATGTTTGCCTGATGACTTATCTGACGATTTGATAACGCTAAAATTACTATGAAAATTTCGATTCCTGAGTTATACAATAAATTTTTGCAATGTACGGGTGTTTCGACCGATACCCGAAAAATTAGCGATGGGGTGCTTTTTGTTGCTTTAAGGGGCGAAAAATTCGATGCCAATACTTTTGCCCACGAAGCCCTCAGCAAAGGAGCAAAGTTTGTGGTAATTGATAACCCCCAGTTTGCCACTGATGAGCGTTGTCTATTGGTAGAAGACAGCCTTAAAGCCTTGCAATTGTTAGCCAATCAACATCGCAAAACTCTCAATATCCCTATTATTGGCTTGGGTGGATCTAATGGAAAAACTACTACTAAGGAATTGGTAAACAGTGTATTGAGTCAACAATTTGAAACTTATGCTACCCGTGGTAATTTAAACAACCACATTGGTGTGCCGCTTACCTTGCTCGAAATTGACGAAAGCGTAGAAATTGCCATCATCGAAATGGGGGCGAATCATCAACAAGAGCTGTGGGAGCTTTGCCAAATTGCCGAACCCACCCACGGGCTTCTGACCAACATCGGCAAAGAGCATTTAGAAGGTTTTGGCGGCATTGAGGGTGTTCGTAAAGGTGAGGGTGAGTTGTTTGATTTTCTGGAAAAAACAAAGGGCTTGGTACTCTACAATGGTGCTGATGAGGTGCTTTGTGAAATGGTTGCGGAGCGAAATCTGGCTTATACCTTGCGCTATGACCAAAACGCTGAATTAGTAGCCGAAACACCTGTGATTAAGTATCGAGACAGTGAAGGCAATGAGCACACAACGCACCTGATGGGGCGGTACAATTTTGATAACATACGAGCGGCTTTGGCTTTAGCAAAATTGTTTGGGGTTTCGGAGTTGCAAGCACACGCAGGCGTATGTAGCTATGAACCTACCAACAATCGCTCGCAACTGATTCAGAAAGAGAGCAATACGATTTTGATGGATGCTTACAATGCCAATCCGTCGTCTATGGAAGAAGCCTTGCAGATGTTTGACCGCTGGGAAGCCGATAAAAAAGTGGTGATTTTGGGCGATATGTTTGAGTTGGGCAACGAGGCCGTGACTGAGCATGAAGCATTAGGAAATGTAATAGCCAAATGTAAGTTTGACTATATATTGCTGGTAGGTGAACTCATGCAACACGCCCTCAAACACCTACCACAGGCGTATTATTTCCCTGATAAATTTGGCCTGCACGTTTGGCTACAAGACCACCCCATGACCCACACACACTTTTTGGTGAAGGGGTCAAGGGGTATGAGCTTAGAAAGTGTGCTAACGGTGATAGGGGGATAGTCTTATCTAATTAGCAACACTTTTCCTGACCGTAAAACAGTTCCAGTTTCTAAATCTGGCACTTCTTCTCCATTGTTTTTGAGTAATAAGCGATAGAAATACATACCAGTAGGGAGGCTACTTCCTGCGGCATCTTTTCCGTCCCAATAGAGGTCAGTAGTACCTACCCTGATGGGCGAATTGACTTGGGTAAATTCCTGAACCAACTCACCGATCGCATTGTAAATACTCAGTCTGAATTCATCAGGAGGTGTTTTGCCAGTTATTGAAAGTGAGAACTTGGTGAAAAATGAAAATGGATTAGGTGCCACTACAAAACTACGGAGACCTTGCTGATTCACCACTTTGAAGCTAATGGTATAAGGCACAATGCCTGCTAAGTTCCCAGCTAAATCTCGGCCCTGTGCCTGAAACTTGTAAATGCCATCTGCCAGTGTTTGAGGCTTATAAGTTGCCCTAAATTCATTGTCAGGAGTACTCGTCCACGTCAGTTGTGGATTGTTGCGATAACTAATTCGTTGAAAACCACAGTTTTGACAAGGGCGTTGCAAGTATAGATCTAAACCTGTGGTATCTTTCCGAATCAAGAATTTGTTTTCGTCTTTGAGCCTTACTATTATCTCAGGATTCGCCGAAACAACATCTCCATCTCGAATCTGCACGCCATCGAAGGTGACTTCTAACGTAGGATTAGCTTTGTCTGGAACAACATTAAAGTTGATTTCGAGCGCATTGTTGTTGAACGTTTGTTCCGCTTGCAAGCGAGGATTAAAAAACACATTGAGTGTATTGTTACCACCCCAACCAAGTGTTTTGATGGGCAAGGTAACACTCACACTATCACCTGCTTGCAGGGCTTTTACTCGTAGATTTTTGATTTCTTGCTTGCGGGTATCTCGGTTAATAAGCGTTTGCCGTACTGTAATGGAGTCGTCATACGCCACGGCAGATACGTTTTTGAACTTCACTGTCAGGCTAAACTCTTCACCTTCGTATTTGTCACTAATCTGCGTCAATTTTTTGTCGCTCAAATCAACCAAACCTTCGGGCATTCCCTTAAATGATACCACCCATTGGCTAAGTTGGGCTGCTTTACTCTCAGTTTTATTGGCAGCTCGCCAGCGGAGGCGTAGGTACGGGTACTGTTTTGCATTTACTTTGCTTAAATCCAGTTTTGGTGTGGCAACGCTGCTAAATAGCAGTGTTTCAGTGCCTTGCAATGTAACACCCCACACATCAAGCGAATCAGCTTGAGTCTTTGGATTATCTTTTAGTATTTTCCAATTAGCCTGTTGCCATTCTCTGGCAGGCCCTACCAGTGTAGAAACTACCGAACCATCGGGCAGTCGGTCAACGAGGTCAAATTTATCCAACACAATGGTTCGAGAGTAGCCATATTCCGCAGCAACTACTTCTGTAATGGCTTTGTTCGCTCCTTTTTGCCCTAAAATGATATACGGTAATGGAAATTCTGATTGTAGTCCTTTTACAACGGTAGGCGAAGCCCCAATATCAAGTAACTTCTGAATCATGGCAGGAGTCCACTTGTTCCAACTAATTGCACCTGATGTAAAAAGCAGCACGTAGTCACCTACTGGAATTTTGTCTATGTATTTTGCCAACAAAGAATCGTTCAGCATGCCAGCATCAGACAAGGTATTGGTAGCAAAAGGTGGATTTCCACACAACAAGCTACTATTAACAGAATAAGGCAGTAAGGTCTGGCGGTTAAACGCAACGGCATTTATACAATTATTTAGGCAATTGCCATTAGTAACCATCAGTAAGTTGTTAATAGACAGAGAGTTATCTTTGTATGAGTCAAATTTAACAAAGGGGCCAGCTGCTGATAAGCTAATCGTTGCTTTTTGCTCCAAAAACTCCCACTTTCCTTTCTGGTAATTCAAACGGTCTATATTGGCTTTACTAAATTGTGAAAATTGACTTTGCGACCAGCCTTCGGGCATGGCTTTTATGTATCTGAATGAACTTGTGGCCCATTGGTTTTCGTTGCTCACTGGGCGGTCAGCATCTCTAATACGCCAATAATAGACGGTACTATCTGCACTCAGCAGTGACACCTTCCAAGTTGGCAAAAACGTAGAAGCTACTGTTTGGCTGCGTTTGAAAGTACTGCTAAATGTAGCCGTAGAGTCTATTTCAATAAGGTAGTTTTTCTTTTCGCCTGCCACCAACGACACCGCCTGTGCCTGAAGCCGTACGGTAGGGAGGTTGTTTTCGAGGGTATTGACCACCGCATATTCTGCTGGAAATAAAGGGGAAGCTATATAACCCGGAATGAGGTAGTCTAAGGTAGTTTGGTTATTGGTTTCACTCACTTCGGCAACTACATTTTCTTCGTCCACTACCACATCAAAACGGTTGTTGCCAGCTACATTAAGCCCTGTATTCTTGATACTTATATAAATAGTATCTTGATATGCTACCGCTGATTTGGTTATTTTAGGAAATGTAATGACCGTCCCGTCGTTGAGCGTACGCTTCAAATTGATGGAAAAGGATTGACTGTTTTTGCGTCCTAAGTTGCTTACAATGATGCCAATACGAAACGAATCGGTAGCAGCCACTAAGGGCGAGTTGTCGAGTGTTGCCAAAAACAGACTCGATTTGTCTATTTGATAGTCAGGTTTGGTGGCTGGAAATACCGCAATAGCGGGGTCACCTTGCAGTGTTATTTGTTGGGCGTGGGTAATTTCATATACATCAGTGGAGCCATTCATGAACTCCTTGATGGTTTTCACCAAAATACTCCCTACCGACTTGCCCGTCATGGTGGTGTCATTAAACGCATACTTATACAAAATGTCAGTGTAGCGTTTGAGGGGAAGCGGATAGCCACTGTATGAATGCGCCAAAAACAAGACGGCTCCTTTGTTGGGCGTAAGCAGCCAGTCGGTACCAAACGTACGAGCACCACTATAAATATTACCGGCATCGCAGCCGTTCACAAACATGATGGGATATTTACCTGCATTGTTGTAACCCAACCGGGTATCAGACACATAGCCAATGTCAATGTCAGATACGCCAAAACTCGAATGTCCAAAAAACGTCATGACACCAATGCCCTGATTAACAGGCTCGGTTACATTGATGTATTCAACGGGTTCGTCGGTCTTTTTAGAAATAGTCGTGAACTTTCCACCAGCATAGCCTTTATCTGCAATGTTCTTAAAATCATTGAGATACGACTTAAAGGCATTAAGTTCTCCTGGTGTTTTGCCACCGCCCAAGTGCAGAAAATTTTTCCGCCACAGGGCATTTGGTGTGGCTTCGTGTTCTTTTACTTTGTTGAGATAGTCGAGTACATGGTCAGGGTTTTGCGCTCGGAGCCGCCCTACGGCAATGCCCGGAACGTTTTCGGGAAGGTTGTTAATGCCCATCACCATTACCCAGTCAGAGGCAGGGTAGCCACCTGTAGGAATAACATCTCGTGCAAAAACATTCGGAAAAATCCTGGACTGAGGTGGATCGGCTGGTTCACCAATCAAAAATAGGTACTTTTCTCGTGGGTCTTGCATCAAAAAATCAGCAAATCGACGAATCGCTAAGGTGCTTTTGTCACCAAACGAAAACTGATTGTATAGGTCTAATATACTGACTGTGAGCGTGTCGTATTTGCCACCTGCCACTGTAGCCCTATATGCCGAGTAGGCTTGCACTACATTGGCAATACCTCTGCTGCTTTGCATGAGCTTAGGATGCGAAATTACTGCAAAATTGTGACTGCTCGGGCTAATATTCCTGAAACTAACCTTGCGAATAACAGGCACACGCTTGGGCGTACGGTCAAGCAAAAGTACTTTACTGGCTTGTGTGTTTTGGATAATGGCTTGGGCTATATCTCCTTTAAGAGTAAACCCAACCCGCACAGGCTCATAAATATTATTGAGTTCATACATTGTGGCATCTGTTCCAACACCTTTGATTTCGATGTAAGACGTGCCGTTGGCTTTGGGCAATGTTTTGAAAAACTTAAAAGGCTGGTCATAAACCCATTTCTGGGGGTAAGTTAATTTAATATAGCGTTGAGAAATCTCTTCATCAAAAGGGCTATTTTGCACGCTTGCTTGCAGCCACAATTGCCCGTCAGTGGCTATATCGTCCCAGGTAAGTTGTTCATTAACAGTAAAAGTGGACTTAAAATCAAAAGTTGCAGTGGTAATTTTACGATTGGATGTTGAGGCTTTGCCTGCCAGAATCTCTACTCGATGTGGCACTATATTTAGCCCATTCAATTGCCATTCGAGCATTGGGGCGTTAGCTTCTCGATAAAGATTATTAAGTTGAAGTTTATACTCAATGGGCTTTGTCTTTGAATAAATACCCTCGCACCAGCCTTCCCCAAAGTCATAGTAGCTGTAAATTGGGCCAATGTTTACACCTAATGGATAAATGTTGCCATGCCCATACCCTGCCACATAAGCAGTAAGCAGTTCGGCCAGGTGATAAGGCTCTGCGCTCTGCTGCGAAGTGTTCTCTACCTGATAGCTACTCATGCGCTTGCCAGCTTTTCCGTCTATTCTATAGGTCAGAAAATACGCCGCCGAGTCGGTATAAACATTTACATATTTATTAGGCTGTGCCTTGGTGGGACGATAAATGCTCGAGTCTGCCTCGCCGTTGCTCTCTTCTCCATAAAACTCTACAAAATCCGTCGCATCTAATTTTTTATCAGCTTCTCCCTGCACATACAAGGCCACCTCTCGACCACGGCGAAATAATTGAATGGTAGTAGGATCAATACTTGTTGGAAAGCCTGCATTTTTGAGTTCATCAAACGACAGCCGATAAATGCCTTTCTGTGTAACTTGTAGCTTGAAGTATTGTTGCGAATAGTTAATCCACTCGTTGCCATACGTAGATTTGAGTTGGGCCGTAGCTTCAAACCTGACCAACAGCAAAGCAGTAATCCATAAAATTGGGTAGTAGAATCTTGATTTCATAGGCAAAGTCTTTCTTTCTAAACGATTCCAAGGTCAAATTTAATGCTTTGTAAATGAATTTTATCACAAGTATTTACCTGTCATCTTGTTTTTATGCCATTAGTCATCAAAAAAATAATTTTATTTGCAAAGTACCTTGCGTTGCATAGTACCTTTTATTATCTTTGTATCACGAATTTAAAAGACGAGAAAAATAAGAAAGAAAAGTGAGGTTTGTACTACGTTTCACCGAAGACCATTGAGCCTTTTCATAACTTTCTTTCCTTAACGACTAACCTAACTTATGACCTATAATAGACTTACTACTAAAATGATGACTAATCTTTTGAACCATGAACGTTGAAAACGCACAAGTGCAAATGCGGAAAGGTATATTAGAATTCTGTATTTTGCACATTATCGCCCGAGGGGAGGTTTATGCCTCTAACATGCTCGATGAACTCACCGCCGCAAAAATCATGGTGGTTGAAGGTACGCTGTACCCCCTGCTCACACGGCTCAAAAACGCCGGACTCCTTGATTATAAGTGGGTAGAATCGTCGTCGGGGCCGCCCCGCAAATACTACGTACTCACTGATACTGGACGACAGTTTTTGATTGAACTCCAAATCACATGGGACGAACTCGCCGAGTCTGTTAATCAGATTGTTCACGCCAAAAACAGTTCACAGTAAAAAAGTTACAGTAAGCGGTTTACAGTTACTGAAAAGACTTAATGACTTAAAACGAAGTTACACAATGAAAAAGACCATATCCATCAACATAAGCGGGTTCGTTTTCTATATTGAAGAAGACGGATACGACAAGTTAAAAACCTATCTCTTGGCAATTCAGCAGTATTTTGCTCGCTACGAAGGCAGCCAAGAAATTATTGCTGATATAGAAGGGCGTATTTCCGAAAAATTTGCAGATAAGCTCCACAAAGAAGAAAAACAAGCGATTTCACTCGAAGATGTGGATCAACTTATTGCTTCGATGGGCACTGTAGCAGACTTTGAGGCATTAGAAGAGCAAGAAGACCTTGCAACGCCAACGTCGGAGTCGGCAAAAACTGAGCAAACAACCGATGTGCCGCCGGTTGAATCCATTTCATCGTCTGGTAAAACTACAAGTGAACCTCGCAAACTCTATCGGGACATGAAGCGTCGTCTGCTTGGTGGCGTTTGTGCAGGGGTGGCTCATTATTTCAGCACCGACCCACTTTGGGTGCGCCTTATTGTGTTGGCGTTCTTTTTTGGTTGGTTTATTTTCCCAGCTTTTGCTCCTTTCCTCACAGTGTTATACATAGCCTGTTGGGTAGCGTTTCCACCCAGCACAACCTTGGAAGAAGACGAAAAACTCAAAAAATTATATCGTAATCCCGAACAAAAAGTATTAGGTGGCGTAGTAGCAGGGATAGCCGCCTACACAGGCTGGGACTTGGGTCTGTTGCGCTTAATTTTTGCACTAAGCATTCTTTTCTTTGGCACAGGAGTGATTCTTTATTTGGTACTGTGGGCTATTTCGCCAGAAGCCAAAACCCTGACCGACAAGATGCAAATGACAGGAGAACCCATTACCCTCGAAAACATTGAGACCAATATCAAACGAGCCACCAGCACCGAAGGCAAAACCGAAAACACCATCACCAAAATCTTGTTGTTGCCGTTTAGAGCTATAGCTGCCATTTTTGGCGCATTGGGGCCATTCTTGAGCTTTTTGGTAGCTGCCGCACGCATTTTTGCAGGAGGGATTATGCTTATAGCCTCGGTTTCGGCAGTGTTTGGTTTGTTGGTTGCCTTGGGCGTAGGTTTGGGTATCTTAACAAACCTGGGCAATGTAGTAGTAGGCTCAGACGATTTCCCAATCGCTATGCTGGCTCGTGATGCTCAGCCCATGATGTTTGTCTTTGCCTTTTTGGCCATAGTTACCCCATTTGTGGCAGCAGCAGTAGCAGGCGTTTCGCTCATTGCCAAGCGCAATATGTTTAGTCCAGCCATTTGGCAAAGTTTGTTAGGATTGTTTTTGGCAGGGGTGTTGGGCTCAGCTATTTTGATTCCTCGTTATGTCAATAATTTCAGCCGACGTGGCGATGTAGAATTATCTCAAGCTTATAATGTTGGGGGCAAAACCTTAGTATTGGTTCTTGACGACGAAGGCGGCAATCATAATTTTCAAGATACTCACTTGCGCTTAGAAGGCTACGATAGCACTACGCTCAAACTCACACAAGAGTTTGTTGCCAGAGGCAAAAGCCGTGAAGATGCCAAAGTGAACGCTCAAAATATTACTTACCGAATTGAACAAAAAGATTCTGTTTTGACTTTTGACCGTAATTTTGACTTCAAAGACAACGCCATGTTCAGAGCGCAACGCCTCAACATGGTACTGTATTTACCTTATGACAAGCCTTTTGTAATGACCCGCCGTATGGCAGAGTTTGTATCTAACGAAATAGAATGGAACCGCATAGCTTGGACCGAAAAAGGAAGTAGAGAATGGGGTATGGCCACGGCTCGTTTTCAGTTTAGCAAAGACGACGGCTTGGTTTGTTTAGACGAACGTCCCGAGGCAGAAATTGAGCAAGAGAGCCGAAACTATGATGAAGACAACGAAGAAGACGGCATGATGATGGGCCAAGGCGAATACCAACAGGGTTTTACTCAAAAAGACTTTAATCAACTTGAAATTGGCGGGGCATTTTATGTTGAAGTTCGTAAGGGCGACACCTTTAAAGTAGAATTGGATGGCGACCGCCGAGACGTAGAGCGCATCAGTGTAGAGAAACGGGGCAATAGCTTGGTGATTTCGCACAAAGAGAAATTCCGACTTTGGCGCAAGCAAGATCGAGTAAATGTACGTATTGAAATGCCTGATTTAGAAGGGGTTAATTTTTCGGGAGCAACCAAAGCTACTGTAAAAGGATTTGACAAAAACGGTAATTTAGACATTGAAATCTCAGGCGCATCACAAGCTACCTTTACAGGGCTCAATGCTGCTAATATTGATGCAGAAATCACCGGAGCATCTCGCCTTACTTTATTAGGAGCGGTCGCTAATTTTAAAGCTGATTTATCGGGGGCTTCTAAACTCAAAGCCTATGATCTTAAAGCTGACAAAGCCGACGTGGACGCATCAGGAGCAAGCGGTGCAGAGGTAAATGCCATTAAGTACTTAAGGGCCACCGCCAGCGGAGCAAGTAGTGTTAATTATAGAGGTAGGTCTGATCTAAAAGTAGAAACCTCGGGAAGTGGCGTAAATCGAGAAGAAGGCGATTACCAAGAGTAATAGGTAAATACCACCAACCCAAGAAAGGTTGCCCAAAAGGCAACCTTTCTTGGGTTGGTGAGAATCTTTTAGCTGTCTTTAAATTTTTCACGGGGTAATCACCTCACTCACCTTAGAAACGCCATATTCATTAAAGGCTTCGATAGTGAAATAGTATTTTTGTCCAAGTGTTAAAGCCCTTAATTCCAGAAAGTTAGGTGCATCGCCCCAGATTTGATAGGTCTGATACAGCTTGTTGGGAGCTATGCCCCACAAAATG
>JBGAVQ010000057.1:14218-23383 GCA_044228045.1 Spirosomataceae bacterium | reverse complement strand
AACCATTCTTAACGCATACTAATTAACAAGATTCAAGTCTCTTGTATGTAACTAAGTATTATTTGATTTTGTTACAAAGGTTTAAAATGAGGATGCTGACACTCAGGATACGAAAACTGTCAGGGCTAATTAAGTAATCAAGATATTTGACTTACTTCCAAATCCCAAACGCTGCTACTCATAATTTTATTCATGAAGCTGTTTAAACTTTTGAAAAGTATTCCCAAATAAGTGAGAATTTTGTGGTGCTAAATCATAAAACATCACGCAATGGGAATACTCAGTAAAAATACAATTGATACGTGGATTATCCCACATTTAACTGTTGGAAGTAGAGGATTTGACCCTACTGTACCAATCCATGAGATAATTGCAGCCATTTTACATCGTTTAAAAACGGGTTGTCAGTGGCGAGAATTACCTACAAAACAATTTTTCAGTGATAACATTCTTAGCTGGAATACCGTATTTTATCACTATAATAAATGGTCAAAAGCGGGTTGCTGGGCTAAAATCTGGGTCAATATTTTAAAAGATAATCGTAAATATTTGGACTTATCAAGCGTTGAATTTGATGGTAGTCACAATCCCTGTAAAAATGGGGGAGATGCAGTAGGTTATCAAGCGGGGCACCCCGTGGCGTCGTAAGGCTTGCAAAACAACCAATTCACTATTTGTATCTAACAATCAGGGTGTTATGCTATCAATGTCTACTCCACAAGAAGGGCAACATCACGATTTATTTGAAATACAAACCCTCTTTGACGAAATTTGTACCATGCTCAAAGAAGCAGAAATCAACTTAGATGGCTTATTTTTAAACGCTGACCCAGGTTTTGATAGCGATGCTTTCCGAGAGGCTTGTGAGAAAGAAAATATTATTCCAAATGTCAAACCCAATCCTCGTAATTCTGGAAATCAAGACCCTGAGTTATCTCCAATTGGTACAGCCATTTTTGATGAATTATTATACAAAGACAGAACAGTGATTGAACATGCAAATGCTTGGATTGACGGTTTTAAAGCCCTTCTGGTGAGGTTTGAATTCTCAATTAGAAACTGGATGTCATTGCATTTTATGGCATTCTCAGTCATTTTCTTACGCAAAATCAACAAAAAAAGAAAGTTTAAACAGCTTCCATGTATATGCTCACAAAAATTCACTAGAATGAAAAAACTTATCCTGATTTACCTGCTAATTTCATTTTCTACTTTTGCCCAAACACAAACTTGGATTCGGATTAACCAATTGGGTTACTTGGAAGCATCAATCAAAGTTGCTGTTTTAGTAAGTAAACAGGAGAATTTATTGGTTAAACAGTTTGAAATCTGCGATGCCCTAACAAACCAAGTGGTGTTTAAGTCAAATAAAGTAAAAGCCTTTGGCAAGTATGCCGCTTTTGCCAATACATTTCGGCTCAATTTTAGTGAATTTAAGCAAAAAGGGGCATACTATGTGAGGGTAGGAGATTTGAAATCGCCGTCGTTTCGTATTGCGAATGATGTATATGACGGTACAGCTGACTTTATTTTGAAGTATATGCGTCAGCAGCGTAGCAATTACAATCCTTTTTTGAAAGATACTTGTCACAAAACCGATGGGTTCATTGTGTATCACCCCGACAAACAAAAAGACTCAACCTACTTAAATGTATCGGGTGGTTGGCATGATGCCTCTGACTATTTGCAGTACCTGCCCACCTCGGCAAATGCTACATTTCAACTCCTTTTTGCCTACCAACAACACCCCGAAAGTTTTGGCGATAATCATGATGCTTGGGGAAATGTGGGCAAAAATGGCATTCCTGATGTGCTGGACGAAGCCAAATGGGGCTTAGATTGGCTTTGCAAAATGAATCCAGCCAAAGGTGAATATTACAACCAAATTGCCGATGACCGTGACCACATCGGGATGCGTTTGCCTAATAAAGATACCTCTAAATATGCTCCCAACAAAGGACTCATGCGCCCGGTCTATTTTATTACAGGCAAGCCACAAGGTGCATTGAAGTACAAAAATCGAACACTCGGTGTAGCATCTTCGGCTGGTAAATTCTCATCAGCATTTGCTTTAGGAAGTGTTATATTGAGTAAATATTATCCAGAGTTTGCCAAATCGTTGGTTCAACGAGCAAAGGATGCCTATGATTTTGGATTACAATTCCCTGGAACTACACAGACCGCCCCCTGCCGTTCACCATACTTTTATGAAGAAGATAACTATGTGGACGACATGGAGTTAGCCGCCCTAATGCTACATCAATTAGAACCTCAAAACGGTCATTTAGGTGAAGCTATTGAGTATGCCCGTGCCGAACCAATCACCCGAAGGTGTTTCTAAACAATTTGAAGGGTTTATGAAATTAGGAATTGAGAAAGTGTGGGAACGGGGTAAAAACAACCCGTTTTTAAATGGCGTACCGTTTATTTGGTGCTCTAATAACCTAACAGTGGGCATATTAACTCAACTTCACCTTTATCGTACTAAGTCTAAAAACAATCAGTATGCCGAAATGGAAGCCTCACTTCGTGATTGGCTTTTTGGTTGTAATCCATGGGGAACCAGCATGATTTGTGATTTGCCAGAGAATGGAATCGCCCCCAAAGACCCACACTCGGCCTTTACTTATATAGCAAAATATAAAATTCCTGGCGGATTGGTGGATGGCCCTATCTATGGCTCCATCTGGAAAAAATTGATTGGCATTACACTCTATCAACCCGATGAATTTGCCGAGTTTCAATCTGATTTGGTGGTTTACCACGATGATTATGGCGATTATTCGTCCAACGAACCTACCATGGACGGCACAGCAAGTTTGAGTTATATCTTGTCGGCAATAGAACAAGAAGGAAAGAGGGCTTCAAAAAAAAAGTCCAAGTAATTGATTCACAAGGTGCAATCATTCGAGAAGAGGCTGACAAACGACAGATTCACTTCATTTTTTCGGCACACGAGTTTGCCGAAGGTGGTCATTTTGTAGCCGATGTTTTGAAAAAACACCAGATTAAGGGATATTTTTTCTTCACAGGCGATTTTCTGCGAAATGCTTCCTTTAAGTTCTTAATCCAAAGACTCAAACGAGAAGGGCATTACCTCGGTGCTCATTCTGACAAACATTTGTTGTACTGTGACTGGACTAAGCGAGACTCACTGTTGGTCACAAAGGAGCAATTTTTGACAGACCTTGCTGCTAACTATGCTGAACTTGCCAAATTCGGAATCTCCAAAGATGCCGCACCCTACTACTTGCCCCCTTATGAGTGGTACAACAAACAAGTTGTATCTTGGTGTAAAGAGATAGGAATCAGTGTGTTGAATTTTACACCTGCTACTGGCACTAATGCCGATTACACCACGCCTGAACTGAAAAACTACCGAAGCAGCGATGCCATTTATCAGAATTTAATGAAGTTTGAACAAAAAGAAGGATTGGCAGGAGCATTTCTTTTGATTCATCTCGGCACTGACCCAAAACGAACTGATAAATTTTACTTACTTTTAGATAAACTGATTGAAGAATTGAAACAAAAAGGGTATTTGAAAAAATAATTCAAAAAAGAGCAAGGGTAAATGACCCCAAAAGCACTCTTAATATTTAAATAAAATCTAATAATTATACAATAGTTTTACCCATTCACCGCTATGGATGCCAACGAATTAAATTTTCTTCAACCAGAAGATGTTAATCGTTTTACCCAAAAGGTGGACGAGGGAACATCTCGAATTATAGATTCGGAAGTCTTGATTAAGCGTTATTTTGAAATTGATAGCAAAAAAGGATACGAATTACTCTTCAAACGCTATTATCAACCCCTTTGTAGTCATGCGGTAAGGTTTGTATATTCAAAAGAAGTGGCTGAGGACTTGGTAATGGAGGTTTTTAGCCATTTTTGGCAGAAACAATTGCATCTTGCCATCAATACTTCATACCGTGCCTATCTTTTTACAACCGTACGTCATGCAGCTTTTGCATACTTACGTACTGAGTTTGGTCGTGAAAAACCTACTGATTACCCTACCAATTTGGATGTAATTAGTTCTCAAAATACGCCTCAGCAAATTCTACAATACAACGAATTGTCAATTAAAATAGAAGAAATTATCCGTTCTACGTCTCCACAAAGCCAAAAAGTATTCGTAATGAGCAGGTTTGAGGGTAAAAAGAATGGTATCATAGCGGAGGAACTCCAACTTTCTATCAAGACGGTGGAGGGGCATATTACCAAAGTATTATCACTATTAAGGCAGTCATTACGGAGCAATGGATTGCTTTCTGTTGCCCTATTGAGTCTGTTTTTGTCTGATGGTCAAGATTTCTGTACTCATTTTAGCAGTTTACTAAATTTTCTACAACAATGAGCCAAGAAATCTACAAACAAGCAGTTACAGCACTTTTTGATGGGAGGGCCACCCCATTGCAGAAAGCACTTATTGGTGAGTGGCTCGTTGATATTGCTAATCAAGAGTTATATTTTCTGTGGCTTGAAGAATGGGAACTACAAAATCCTCAGATTATAACAGATTCAGATTTTGCGTATCAACGCTTGCCCAATCCTAATGTAGCCGATAGCCCAATAGAAACAACTTTACTTCCTTTAAAGAACCGAATAAACATTTGGGGGTGGTTAGTAGCCTCAATCATCATTTTACTGGCAGGAAGTGGATACCTATTCCGTGAGGCAATCTGGTATGAGCAATATGAAACTGCATTTGGTGAAATCCGAACGGTAAACTTGTCTGATGGTAGCCAAGTGATGCTCAATGCTAATTCTACACTTAAAGTATCTCGTTTTGGTTTTGGTAAAAATTCACGAGAAGTACTATTGAATGGCGAAGCTGAATTTATTGTGCGACATTTACCAAATCACCAACGGTTTATAGTTCGCACACCAGACCAGTTAGAAGTTCAGGTATTGGGTACTGAATTTATGGTTTACAGCCGAGCAAGAGGCAGTAAAGTAGTGCTTAACAAAGGTAAAGTTCAACTGCGGTCATTAAAATCACAAGATACCAAGCCATTAGTTATTACAACTGGCGATATAGTAACTATTTCTACTCAAGGTCAACTCACTTTGAAGCACAATCAGTCGCTTGCTATTCATTCTGACTGGAAAGACCACCGCTTCACTTTTGATAATACAACCGTAGCAGAAATTGCCTACCAAATCACAGAAAGATTTGGTGTACAGGTAGTTATCTCTGATTCGTTATTGGCAAACCGTACACTTGGAGGTACATTCAAGGCCGAAACTGCCGAGCAGTTTTTGCAAGTAATGGCCGACATCTTAGAGGTAAAGATTATTCGAAATGCCTATACAGGTAGAAATCCTCAGTCTTATACATTAGTGTCTCAAAATTAAACCACTTCATATTATGCTTCGATCTGTACGAATCCCAGTTCTCATGGCAAGTGTGGTAGTATGGCTACTCACAGCACCACGGCTTTCGGCGCAGTTGTTGGCTTACAACCAGCAGTCGTCCCCTCGAATAGACTCAAAGCCACCAGCCGCCAAAATCTCCTTACGAGATGCATTGATGCAGTTCAAAAAACAGCACAGAATTGATATTCTGTTTGAGGAAAAATTGCTTGAAGGCATTAACATTTCTGCCAATCAACTAAGTGATGACCAAAATGCAGAGCGGAGCTTAACACAGGTACTCCGTCCGTTGGGCTTAAAGCTCAAAAAGGTGAGTAAAGCGACCTTTGTAATTTTATCGGCAAAAGACAACCCGAAGGTAACATTTCAAGATGTCCCAGTACCTTATTCACCTGCTCAACCGACAGTCAATGAGCGGTCGGATTTAACAGCCCAAGCATCAAGGTTAAATATTGCTCCCGCCGCAACTGAGGCCCTTGACAAAACAGTTACAGGGGCTGTCATGAGCGAGTCAGGCGAGCGATTACCAGGCGTAACCATCATTTTGAAAGGAACCCAACGTGGAGCTACCACCGATGTAAATGGCACTTACAAAATTAGTGTTGTTGACAATAATAGTGTGTTGATATTTAGCTCAATAGGTTATATTAAACAAGAAGTTGTGGTTGGTAACAGAGTGGTTGTAGATGTTTCGCTTGTACCAGACAACCTCGCATTAAATGAAGTGGTGGTAGTGGGTTATGGCGAAATCAAAAAAAGCGATTTGACAGGAGCTGTAGTATCTGTTCAATCAAAGGATATTGTGAGGGCCAACCCTGTGGTAGCTGCACGGGCTATTCAAGGCCAAGTAGCAGGCGCAACTGTTACCAAATCAAGCAACAAACCTGGCGCTGGGTATAGCATAACTATTAGAGGTGAAAACACCATCAATAACTCCACAGAACCCTTGGTGGTAATAGACGGACTCATGGGCGGAGACCTCAATAACCTCAACCCCAACGACATACAGTCAATGGATGTACTGAAAGATGCTTCTTCTACTGCTATTTATGGAGCACGGGGAGCTAATGGAGTTGTGATTGTAACAACTAAAAAAGGACTTTCGGGAAAGCCAAGGGTGAGTTATGATAGCTATGTAGGCGTAAAAATGCCAGCTCATGTTCCTCAATTGATGAATACTGCCCAATTTTATAAGGCTATTTACACCGATAGAATATTAGAAGGAAGTACCGGAGCAACCTTCACTGCTGCTGAAACTGCAAATATTCAAGCTAATAAAACAACCGATTGGGTTGATTTAATAACTGACCCAGGCCTACAAATGAGTCATAACCTGAGTGTTTCAGGCGGAAATGACAAAACTACTTACCGTTTTTCAGGTGGTTTTTTGAATGAGCAGGGCAATGTGTTATACACAGGTTTCAAAAGATATAACCTAAATGCAGGATTGGATAGTAAACTTGGAGAACGTTTTAAGGTTGGGTTTACGTCTTATTTGACTTACAGCGACCAAAACGTTGGTTCGGGAGAATCGTTGCGGAACGCTTATCGTGCTCGCCCGACAGGAACAGCTTATTTTACTGACCTGGCAAATCCTTCTGAAAATGGCGACTTTAACATAGATGGATATGCATATTGGATGGGTATTAACGACAAACAGGTTCCAAACCCTTTGGCTGATATTGACCCAAAAACCTCTAAGTTACAAACTACCACCCTGTCGGCAATGAGCAATGCTTATCTTGAAATTGCTTTGTTAAAAGGGCTAACTTTTCGCTCATCTATTTCTGCTTCTTATACTTCTCAACGTTTTGGTGATTTTAGAGGTCAATGGTCAAAATCACAAGTTGGTGCAAAACCAAGAGCAAATTATGACAATCGAACCCTTGGCAATTATACAATAGATAATATCCTTAACTATAATTGGGAACTTGGTAAGCACCGAATTACCGCCACAGCCTTACAAAGTGCTTTTTATCAACGCAATGAAGCCTATTCCATTGCAGTAACTAACCTGCCTTACAACTCCGATTGGTATGCCTTGAACACAGGCACAATAAGTGCAATAAGTAGCTCATTGGTTGAGAGGTCTATCCTATCGTATATGGGTCGAATTAATTATTCGTTCAATGACAAGTATCTTTTAACCCTTACAGGCCGATCAGACGGAGCTTCTCAACTTGCAGAAGGTAATAAATGGGCGTTTTTCCCTTCGGTAGCGTTTGCTTGGCGATTGGGTGATGAGCCATTTATCAGCAAACTCAATGTTTTTTCTAACCTCAAACTCCGCCTAAGCTATGGCCAAGTTGGTAACTCAACAGTGAATCCATACAGCACTCAGGCAGGTTTATTGGCTACTGGTTATGATTTTGACGGCACGGCTGCAAATGGTTTTGCACCCTCTAACTTAGCGAATAAAGATTTGAAGTGGGAACGAAGCAAGGAGTTGAATTTGGGAATTGACTTTGGTTTCTTTAAAAACCGCATCGCAGCTTCACTTGAAATTTACAACCGAAAAACAGATGATTTGATTCTAAATCAAAAAATCCCAACGGTTACAGGCTTCAATCAAGTAATTGCCAACGTCGGTAAAATCGAAAATAAAGGCGTTGAACTCACCCTTAATACTGTAAACATCGTCACAAATAAGTTTACGTGGAACAGTACTTTTGCCTTCACCAGAAACAAAAACAAACTACTTGAATTGTATGGTGACGGACGGCTTGCAGATAAAGGCAACAAACTGTTTGTTGGGTATCCAATCAGAGCCAATTTCGACTATCAATTTAATGGAATATGGCAAACAGTTGATAAAGATTTGGCTGCTCAATATAAGCAAGTACCTGGTTCAGTTAGGGTTGTGGATCAAAATAATGATGGTGTAATTTCGTCAACAGAGGCCATTGATGACAGGGTTTACCTTGGAACACAGCTGCCAAACTGGATTTTGGGCGTGACCAACCGCTTCAAATATAACAACTTTGACTTTTCGTTCTTTGCTTATTATCGTAATGGTGTGCAGTACAACAACAGTACCTTGTCAGGAACTTTTGGTGATATAGGTGCAACCCGATACAACAAGTTGGCTTCATTGGATTATTGGAGAAGTGATAATCCTTCTAATACTTATTATGGAGTGGTAGCAGCCAATCCGTATCGAAGTGCAATTAACTACCAAGATGCCAGCTTCTTACGAATTTCTGATATTACCTTGGGGTACTCACTACCTCAAAAAATGCTAAATACCCTCAGAATGTCAAATGCTCGTTTTTATGCTCAAGTTACAAATCCACTTGTATTTAGCAAGTTTGACGGCTTTGACCCTGAATTCAATTCCGCAATTTTCCAAGATGACGTTCCGTCAATGGCTTGTATTTTGGGCGTAAATATCAGTTTCTAAACTTGAAAAAACAGATCAACATGAAATCAATATATAAATTACGGTTTTCCTCTTTAGCAGTCGCTTTGATGTGTCTGATTACCACGGGTTGCAAAGAGGATTTTTTGGTAGAAAAACCCGTTACTACACTAACTACCGATGTTTATTATGCCACTGAGGCAGGGTTTGAAGACCTCGTCAGGGCTTGTTATCCTTTGTTACGAAATATTCACCAGAATCGTTCTCTTGTTTTGAATGGTACCGATATTTTTTCGCAAGGAGGCTTTGGTGACCCTAAGTTTTCAACCCTTACCACTGGGCCATTAGAGCATTATGATGTACGTTTAAACGCAACTTTGGCAGAAGTACAAAGCCTTTGGACCTTACTTTATGCAGAAATTGCC
>JBGAVQ010000057.1:0-14155 GCA_044228045.1 Spirosomataceae bacterium | reverse complement strand
ACACCGCCATTGCCCGAGCTGACAAAATTACCACGATGGCAGCCGCCCTGAAAGACGCTCGGGTGTCAGAGGCAAAGTTTTTAAGAGCATTGTCTTATTTCTATTTGGTGCAGCAATGGGGAGATGTACCAATGCCTTTGACCGAAACACTAAGTCCAAGCAAAGATGCAACAAAAGCTGCCTCGGCTGATATTTATAAGCAAATCATCACAGATTTACTTGACGCTGAGGCAAAATTACCTGTAACAGCCTCTAATTACGGGCGGGTTACCAAGGGAGCAGCGCAATTCTTGCTGGCTCGAGTATATTTGACTCGTGGCTGGAATTTCAAAAATTCACTCGGTGGCACAGCTGCTGATTTTGATTTGGCCTTGCAGTATGCTGATAAAATTATAGATACCTATCCGTTGGCAGCTAATTACAAAGACTTATTCCCGATTCATTCAGAAAACCCGCTAAAGCAATATACTGGTGCGCAAAATGACAAAAACGCTGAAATTATTTTTGCAGTTCAATACAATCCAGATGTATTGACCAACAAAACAGATGCTGCATTTACCCAAGACGCAGCAGGTGGCAACAACCTACATTCAGTATTTGGCGGTGGTGGCGAAGGTTACCCTGGTAGTAAAGGTAGAACCACAGACTACAACCGTCACCAACCTTTTCATATTACTAACCCGGCCATGTACCGCTTGTTTGACACTGACAACGATTCTCGATATGACCTTAATTTTGTAGAAGTGGGCTATGCACTGTTGCCTGTAGCTGGATTTAAACCTCTACCGCTTGTTAATCCTAACCTCAAGATTGATATCAAAGCAGGAGATACCGTAGTTTATTTTCGTCCTTGGAACAAACCTGCAGTTTCTTTAAATGAAAGAGGAATTGATTATGGTGGTAAAAAGAATTACTCTGTAGTAAATGTGGATGAGTTTAGCGGAGGATATGGGTTTATCAATGGAAGTACTGTAAATGTGAGTGGTTTTCCGGCTGACCAACCCATGATGTGGAAGTTTTGGCAACCCGGCATTGCTTATGGCGATGCTTTTGGCACTTTCAATGAGGCCGTTTTTCGCTCAGCAGAAGCCTATTTAATTGCTGCAGAGGCAATTGTAAAAGGGGCAAAAAATGGAAAATTAGGTGGTGCAGAGGTATATTACAACAAAGTATTAGACCGTGCTTTGGTCAAAAAAGGAACAGATGCCTTGTGTGCCAAGTTTCCAGAAAATGTAAAATCATTAGAAGCCTCATCATATCGTGCCACTGCGGCTAATATTACCATTGACTTGATTTTGGACGAACGTGCCAGAGAACTAATGGGTGAGTACAGTAGATGGTTCGATTTGAAACGGACTGGTAAATTGATTGAACGGGTAAAAAAATATAACCCTTGGGCTGCCAAAAGTGCCACAATTAGCGACATACATAATTTGAGGCCAATTCCTCAAAGCGAAATAGATTTGTCGTTCCCCACCCTGACTCAAAATGCAGGGTATTAAATTTGTATTTTCGACTTCACGCTGTTTCAATCACATACCACGCTAACTGAGCCAAGTCGAAGATACTTGTTTTAAAAAGAGAAGAAGAATTTATTTTTTCTTCTCTTTTTTTTTCCTTATTTAACCACTTTAACCTTTAATCGCTATGAAATCTATCCTTTTGCTTTGTTTTAGCACACTTTTGTTACTTAATAACTTCGCTCAAGCCCAATGGAAATCACTTTTTAATGGTACTGATTTAAAAGGTTGGTCGAAAAAAAATGGCAACGCCGAATACAAAATTGTCAATAACACTATTGTTGGAGTTTCACAACTCAATACCCCTAATTCATTTTTGTGTACTGATGAAATCTACGGCGATTTTGTCTTAGAATTAGAGGTAAAAGTTGACATTGGCTTAAACTCTGGCATACAAATCAGAAGTATTAGCGACCCCAGTATTCAAGCTGGAAAAGTTCACGGCTATCAAGTAGAAATTGACCCAGGCGATAGAGCTTGGTCTGGTGGAATCTTCGATGAAGGGCGTAACGGTTGGTTATATCCTCTATCTATCAATCAGAAAGGCAGAAAAGCGTTTAGAAATGGCCAATGGAACAAATACCATATCGAAGCGATAGGAAATAGCCTAAAAACTTGGGTAAATGGAATTCCTTGTACCAATCTTTTAGACCCCCAAACCGCTCGTGGATTTATAGCGTTACAAGTGCATCAAATCAAGCGAGAAGAACAAGTAGGACTGACAGTTCAATGGAAAAACATCAGAATTGCTACTGAAAATTTGAAAGATGTGATTTTTAAAGGAGGTGAAGAAGCCCCCGAAGTAAGCTATTTAGTTAACCAACTATCTGAAAATGAAGTTAGAAAAGGCTGGCGTTTGCTTTGGGATGGCAAAACTTCTGCAGGTTGGAAATTAGCCAATACTGATGCTTTTCCGAAAGAAGGTTGGGTAATACAAGATGGTGTTTTGAAAGTAATGGCCTCAAAATTAGACACTTCACGCAAAAGCGGAGGAGATATTGAAACGGTAAAAGAGTTTTCAAACTTTGAGCTCGAAATGGATTTCAAGTTGACCACAGGCTCAAATAGCGGATTAAAATATTTTGTAGTAGAAGACCGCAAAAAACGCCCCGGAACTGGTTTAGGCCCAGAGTTCCAGCTGTTAGATGACAAAGTGCATCCTGATGCAAAATTAGGTGTTAATGGTAATAGAACGACTGGCTCGCTGTACGACCTGATTGCTGCTGAAAACCTTTCAGAGGGAAACTTGGATAAACGCATGAATCCGCCTGGTAAATGGAATAAATTGCGACTTGTTGTAAATAACGGGCATGTGGAGCATTGGCTCAATAACCTCAAAATGGTTGAATACGATCGCCATTCACAGTTATTTCGCAATTTAATAGCCAAAAGCAAATATAGTCCCTATCCAAATTTTGGTCAGGCGGTTTCTGGGCATATTCTGTTGCAAGATCATCACGACGAAGTGCATTTCAGAAGTATAAAAATCAGAGAATTTTAGTCTAAGTTGCTCATCCCGATTTTCCTTCGGTAAAGACATGGTGTAGTGTCTAAGTTGCAAATACAGCCCATTTTATAACTTGCTCATTTCCAATGAATAGAAGAAATTTTGTTTCGGTCGGAGCAACATTGCTTTGCTCAATTCCATTACTCGGATTCAGAAAAATTGAAAATCAACTCGCCGAAAAACCTGCGTGGTTAGTGGAATGGATAAAGATACATGACCAACAATTACCAAACTTCAAGGCATTAAAAGTTACAGACCCAAAGCATAAATATGTAGGTGGCTACATGGACGATGTTGAACTCCCTAATCCACATACAACCAGTGGTTTTATTGGTAAGGCTTGTATGCTCATTTCCTGTCCAGAGTCTTCATTTTATCAATCAAGTGCGGTTTTAAAAGATGTAGAAGATGCGGCACAAGCAATGCTTAAATTTCAGCATAGCGACGGCACCATTGATTTGTTATCAACCAATTTTCACTCTACCCCTGATACTGCTTTTGTGCTCGAAAATATTGTTCCTGCCTTTAAATTCCTGAAACAGTCTAATACCAAAGGTTCAGAAAATACGCTTACATTGTTGCAGAAATTCTTGAAAAATGCTGGCGAAGCACTCATCGTAGGTGGTATTCACACCCCTAATCATCGTTGGGTAGTTTCGGCGGCTTTAACAAAACTAAATGAGCTTTTCCCTGACAAACGTTATATAAACCGTATTGACCAATGGCTTGCCGAACATATTGACCTCGACCCAGATGGACAATACACCGAGAAAAGTACCAATAGTTATTCGCCGATTGTCAATCGCTCGTTGATAATTATGGCAAAAGGACTTAATAAACCCGAATTATTAGAGCCAGTGCTTAAAAACCTTGAAATGACTTTGTATTATGTTCATCCAAATGGCGAGGTAGTTACGGAGGCATCAAATCGGCAAGACAAAGGTACGATTGGTAATATGTCGAAATATTATTATTGCTATCGCTTCATGGCTTTGCAAAAAAACAATGGCGAAATGGCGGCGATGGCTCGGCAAATTGAGAAAACCAGTACCAAAGAACAATTGGCAGGCTATCTTGATTATTTCTTGGAAGACCCAACCCTTTGGAAAGCTTTACCTGCTGATAAGCCTTTACCAACAAGTTATGCAAAGGCTTTTCCTTATTCGGGCGTTGTGCGTATTAGGCGTGGAAATTGGGACAGTACGCTTTTATCAAATAATACCAGTTGGCTTACTTTTCATAAAGGAAACGCTGTTTTGCAAGCTATGCGAGTGGCAAGTTCTTTTTTTGGAAAAGGACAATTTCAGTCAGAAAAAATTGAACAACAAGGCGATACGTGGGTTTTGACAAAATCGCTTGAAGGGCCTTATTATCAGCCACTTGACAAAGATAAAATTTCGCCAGACGGCGATTTGGATAAAATGCCAAGAACCTTACGCAAACAAAGCGAAATCCAAAAAATCGAAACAATTGTAAAAATCAAAGAAGCAAATAATGGTCTTGAAATTGAAATTAATATGAGCGGTACAGATGGCGTTCCAGTTTCGCTCGAATTGATTTTTAGAGCAGGAGGTACATTTTCGGGTGTAACAAAATATCCAACAAAAGAAAATGCCTATCTTTTTTCGGGTGAAAGGGGGGCGTATTCAGTAGGTAGCGATAGCATTGATTTTATTTCCGGAAAAATTGAACATAAAAATATTCAACTTCGGGGAGCGTTGCCTGCAATGGATGCGCCAACCGTCTATTTGACTGGCTTTACGCCTTTTCGACATACTCTCAAACTTTCGTAAAATGAAAAGATTTTTCATACTTTTTATCTTTTTTATTAGTTCATTCCCTCCAATCTGGATTTTGCCCAAAAAGCTCGAGTTGAACCCGTAGATTTGGTTTATCCTTGGTTGATGCCCACTCGTTGGTTTTTCACCTGGCGAGTCGCCCGTTTGGGATGGTTAATTTAGTCCTGACAATGGTGTTAATGCCGACTGGGGCGCAGGCTATCGTTATCACCTCGACAGCATCAAATGTTTTAGTCATATTCATGGTTGGCAGTTGTCGGGCGTGCCTGTTTTGCCTACCGTGGGCGATTTCAAAGGGCATTTGGGCGCTGATATTTATGGCTCTAAATATTCGCACGACAAAGAAATCGTGAAGGCGGGTTATCATAAGGTGGTGCTTGATGCCTACAACACTACCGCCGGTTTCCACCTCTTACGACTCGGGTTGGTTTTCATAAATATACCTTCCCCAAATCCGCTCAAAGCCACATTCATTTTGTTTGTTTTCTACTTTTCTGGGGGTATCAGATACCCAAAAAGGCTTTGTTAAAAGTAACCAATCCAGAAATCGAAGGTTATCATGGCTGCCACGGTACGCCGACCTAAAACTTTAACGGTGTTTTTTGTGGCGCAATTTATTCCATTTGACTCGTTTAAAGGCTGGCGCAAAGGACAACTGGAAAGTAAAGAAGCCATCGAGCGAGCGAGTGGACACGTTGGTTGCGCAAGCAGGCGAAGTCCGTAAAATGAAAGTGGCTATTTCGTACGTCAGCGAAGCACAGGCGAGGCTCAATCTAAACAGCGAATTGCCGCATTGGGATTTTGAAAAAACAACACAAGACAGCCGCACTGACTGGAACATCTGGCTCAAACGCATTGATATAGAGGGCGGTAACGCAGTAGAACGTAGCCGTTTTTACACAGATTTGTGGCACGCTTTGCAGGGTCGTCGTATTATTTCAGACGTAAACGGCAAATATTCCGACATGACTGGCCCCGAACGCCTCATCAAACAGATTCCGTTGGATGCCCAAGGAAAGCCCAAGTACAATCACCACAATTCCGACTCGTTTTGGGGGGCGCAATGGACCATCAACACCCTTTGGCATTTGGTTTACCCCGAAGTTACCGAGTCGTTTGTCAATTCGATGGTGATGATGTACCAAGACGGTGGGCTTATTCCTCGTGGCCCCGCTGGGGGTAATTATACCTATGTGATGACGGGCGCAGCCACTACGCCTTTTATTGTGAGTGCTTACCTGAAAGGCATTAAAGGTTTTAACCTTGAAAAAGCCTATGAGGGCTTGCGCAAAAACCATTTTCCAGGCGGTATGATGAGCAAAGCAGGCTACGAACATAACACTTTTAAGGGCGGGGGAATCGAATATTACATAGAACGAGGCTACGTGCCGCATCCGCTCACCAATATCAGGTACGGCTTTCACCAAGACGGTTCTACTCAAACTCTGGAATACGCCTATCAAGATTATACGTTGGCGCAGATGGCCAAAAAACTGGGCAAAAATGATGATTATGAGTTGTTTATGAAACGTGCTACCAATTACAAAAACATTTGGAATGCCGATATTGGTTGGATGTGGAATAGAACTCTCGATGGAAAATGGGCCGAACCCGTTGATATTTTACGCTACGATAACGGTTGGGAAGAAGGCACGGCCGCTCAGTATGTATGGTTTGTGCCGCACGATGTGCAAGGCTTGATTAAGCTGATAGGAAGTCGTGAAGCATTTACTGCCAAGCTAAACGACTCATTTGAAAAAGCCCAAAAACATGATTTTACTTCGGGCAAGTCGCACGACAAAGAAACGATGGAAAAACTACGTCGAGTGTATATCAATTATGGCAATCAGCCAAGTATTCAAACCGCCTTTTTGTTCAATTATTCGGGTGCGCCTTGGCTCACGCAATATTGGTCAAGACAAGTCGTCGAAAAAGTATATAGTGGTATCTCGCCCGACTACGGTTACAGTGGCGACGAAGACCAAGGTTTAATGGGGAGTTTGGCCGTATTGATGAAATCGGGCATTTTTTCTGTGAATGGCGGTACATCGCCCGAGCCGTTTTATGAAATCAGCAGTCCAACCTTCAACAAAATTACTTTTCATCTAAATCCCAAGTATTATTCGGGAAAAACCTTTACGATTGAAGCCAAAAACAACGGCTCAAAAAACTACTACATACAATCAGCCAACCTAAACGGTAAGCCCCTCGACCGCCCGTGGCTCTTGCACGATACCTTAGTAAAAGGCGGTAAACTTACCTTAAACATGGGCGCAAACCCCAATAAAACATGGGGTAGTAAACCCGAACAAGCACCGCCTTCGATGACGATGAAGTAATAAAATACCATTGATTATGAATAAGTTACTTCTTGTATCTCTGTTCTTAACAAACCCCTGTTCGTTTGCTCAAAAATCAATAAGCGTTGAAAAAATAAGTGCCATAAAGGGGTTGGTGGCACTTTGGGATTTTAAAGAACCTGAGGGCCAAGATAGAAAAGCCATTGGCAAAGGTGATTTTCCCTTAAAAGAGATCAATGGCAGCATCCAACGCATCAACGACGGCCCTTTGTCGGGGTATTCTGCGGTGTTTGGCGGTAGTAGTTTTTTGTCATTGTCCAATGCACAAACGGGAGCGTTGAACATTTATGGACCCAATCAAGGGGTTACGGTAGTGGCTTGGCTAAAATGGACGGGCGAACAAACGGGTTTTGTGGGCGGAATGTGGAACGAGTACCAAGACGGCGGAAAACGCCAATACGGACTGTTTATATCGTTGCCGCATTACAACGGCAAAAACCAAGTCTGCGGACACATCTCGCAAACGGGAAAACCCACGCCGCCCTTTCCTTACTCAATAGACTACTCGGCAAGTAAACAGCAAGTGCCTGTCAATGAGTGGGTTTGTGTGGCGTTTACCTATGATGGTAAAAATATTAAATCGTATTTCAACGGTATTTTTGAGGAACGTGAACCCGAACTTATCAACAATACCAAGGGCTATGAAGGCTATCCAGAGGGCTTGGTTCAATCCAAAAATCCCTACTATTTTCCGTACGGTATGGGTGCCAACGGCTCTGATTTTACCGTCGGGGCTGTACTTTTGAAAAGAGGAATGGGCAATTTTTTCAAAGGACAAATGGGCGGGTTGGCTGTTTTTGACAGAGCACTCACCGAAAAACAAATGAAGGTGTTTCGTTTCAAAAATTAATTTCTAACCTGAATAGCGATGAAAAAGAACCATTTCTACCTTTTATTTGGGCTTGTATTGACACTAATCAATTGCAAAACAAGCAACAACATCGTTTACAATCTTTCTTCAAAAGACCTCCCTGCCACTGAGAAAGGCTTAGACCATGCGGGCTTTATACGAGATTTTAATGATGATGCCTATGTGCGAGGCGAACGAATCTACAACGCTACCTGCATTACTTGCCACGGAAATGAACAAAACGAAGGTTCTATTCCTCTATCATTGAAATTTTGGGCAGAGCCTTTCAAAGCAGGCCATGATGCTTTTTCCATGTACCAGACCATCACCAGGGGCTACGGTTCTATGCCACCACAAGTGGTGCTAAGTCCCCAAGAAAAATACGATGTTATTCACTACATTCAGGAAGAATTTATATCAAAAAACAAAGCTGTAAAACTCTCGAAAGTTACGCCCGAATACCTCGCCACACTCCCAAAAGGCAAATCAAGGGGACCTGCACCCAAACCTTATCAACCGTGGGCTGATATGGATTATGGCAATTTTCTCATTAACACTTACGAACTGGCCGACGAAAAAACGGGTATTCCACGCTATCATTCTCCTGGACCGTCGCCTTTCAAAGACGAAAACTACTCAAAAAATAATTTTGCCTACAAGGGTATTGCAGTGCGTTTGGACAAAGGCGCAGGTGGCGTATCAAAAGGAAAAGCTTGGATGATTTTTGACCATGACCTCATGCGAGTAGCGGGGGCATACACAGGCGAGGGTTTTATAGATTGGAACGCCATATTGTTAAACGACAAACACGAAACCTACCCCCGCACCATCGGTAAACTGCATTTTGAAACACCCGTAGGCCCTGGCTGGGCCAATCCAACCACGGGGAAATTTGACGACCCTCGCTTTGTAGCCCGTGATGGGAGGGCCTTTGGCCCATTGCCTAAATCTTGGGCAAATTACAAAGGGCTGTATCATTTTGAAGACCAAGTCATCATTTCATATACCGTGGGCGAATCGGCCGTTTTAGAAAAATTTGGATTTATTGGCACGTCAGTTTTTACCCGAACGCTCAATATTTCACCTTCAAATGCTATTTTGAAAATGAGAGTGGCCAATTCCTCTGCTAAGGTTAGTGTATTGGGAAATAGGGCTACATTGGTAGAAGAAAACGGGCAATTTTTTGTCAATATCAATGCCAAAGAAGAAGTAAAAATCACGTTGGTGATTAGTGAAAAAGGGACTGATTTTTCTGAAAAAGACCTAACAGCCCCCGAATCATTGGTTAAATATACTTTGGGGACTGGGCGTGCTCATTATCCCGAAATTGTAAAAACATTCGTAACAAAGGGCAAAGAAGAGGGGCCATTTGCCGTAGATCAACTGACCCCGCCTTTTGAGAACCCGTGGGCTTGTCGAATGAAATTGAGTGGTATTGATTTTTTTAAAGATGCCAATGTGGCCGCTGCTTGCGCTACTGACGGGGATATTTGGCTCATAAAAGGGCTACTCAACCTCGACGGTGTATTGACTTGGCAACGAATTGGCTCGGGGCTTTTTCAGCCTTTGGGCATCAAAATAGTGGATGAAAAAATATACGTTACTTGTAGAGATCAACTGGTATTGCTCAGAGATTTGAATGGCGATATGGAAACCGATTTCTACGAGAGTTTCAATCACGACCATCAGGTAACTGACCATTTTCACGAATTTGCGATGGGACTTCAAACCGACAAAGAAGGCAATTTTTACTATGCCAAAAGCGGCAGACACGCCCGTGAGGCCCTTATCCCGCAACACGGCACACTCCTAAAAGTAAGCGCCGATGGCTCAAAAACGGATATAATTGCCACTGGATTTAGGGCGGCCAATGGCGTTTGTATCAACCCCGACGGTAGTTTTATTGTCACCGACCAACAAGGCTACTGGAATCCGATGAACCGAATCAACTGGGTAAAAGGCGTAGGGAAATTTTATGGCAATATGTGGGGCTATAATCCGCCCAAAGACTCTTCAAGGGCAGCGATGGAACAGCCTTTGGTGTGGGTGGATATGAAATACGACCGTTCGCCTTCGGAAATGGTTTGGATAGAAAGCAACAAATGGGGCGCTTTGAATGGCGGGCTTTTGAGTCTTTCGTATGGGTTCGGCAAAATCCAATATGTTTTAAATGAAACCGTAAACGGACAAGAACAAGGGGCTGTGATTGATTTACCTGGCATTAAATTTTTGACGGGGGTAATGCGGGGCAGGTTTAATCCCACCGACGGGCAACTGTATGCCTGCGGTATGTCGGCTTGGGGTACCAACCAAATGATGCGTGGTGGTGGTTTATATCGAGTTCGCTACACGGGCAAAACCATACCAATTCCAGTCAAAATGAAGATTCTTGAAAAAAGCATAGTGCTTGATTTTGACACCCCAATAGACCAAAACATTGCATCTGATGTGTCCAATTTTGAAGTGAAAACTTGGCAATTGTTACGCAGTAAAAAATACGGTTCAGACCGCTTAAACCAAAAGGTTTTGAAAGTAACTCAATCGCAGGTGGAAGGTAAAAGCTTGAAATTAAGCATTGAAAATTTAGAAAAAGTAGATGTGATTACGATTGACTACAAAATCAAAAATACCAAAGGCGAACCGTTGACAGGGTCTATACAAGGGACTATTCATCAGCTTGGTAAGTAAAAAATAGTTTTAGGCTGAGAACTGCCGAAAGGGCTGTCGCAGTAGGATAAAATGTTGATATTCAAGTATGTAAACCGCTCATGTTCTTGTCTTTGAGATTCTATGATATTTTTTTACTTGGTCTTTACTTCGTAAAGTCCCCTGAACTTCTTTCCGTCAGCTTCTGCTGTACCCCAATCACCCGTAATGACGTATGCTATATTCAGGGAGTCTATCCACTGATAGGCTTTATTGAATTCTATAAAGTGCTTTGCTTTCATGGTAGAAATCGTTCCCTTCATTATTTGGTCGGTATTGGTAACCTTGAAGGCAGCTACTTCGGTTGCTGTCAACATCATCGGGAGTGTACCACAATAAATGTTTGTTTTGTCTTTTGAATACGGGAACTCTATTACCCTGAACGTTGACGGGTCGGCATTCACGATTATTTCATTTTGTAAGAATACATGTTTGTTATCTTTAAAATAAAGCGATTTTTCATCTCCCATAAATTGAACTTCATTAGGGTTGGCATGTTCTACTTTGCGCCCTTCAAAATATACATTGTTTTTGTCTTTGGCATATTGTGGGCGTTCAAGTACTATAAAGCTCTTTTCATCTGCTTCGGCAATTACCATAGAACGCTTGCCATTACTTTCATCGTTGGTAACCCAGTGCCAATCTCCATTTTTTCTGGTGTACCCCATTTCACAACTTTGTAGGAAACAGAGTGCGATAACTGCAATAATGAGTATGGAAAAGCATTTCATGTATTAATTGTTTTTATTGCTATCGTGTGTACACACCTGTTTAGTATTCAGATGAAGTAATATTATTTAACCGATTTGGTTTGCTTATAAACAAAATTTCTGACTCATTAATTTTGTAAGCACAATTGGGTGCCTTATGCTTATGTGTTTGCTCTGCCACATAGTTTAAAATTTCTGTCCGTTTTTCTACCGAAAAGCCCGTGTCCCGTTTCCATTGATTGGTGGAAGGGATTGTAAGAATAAAAGCAACGTCCTTGCCGCCAAACTCCATATAAAACCTAAAAAACTTAAGTCCTTCATGGTAGATAACAGCGCCTTCTTTGCCAGTTTCTTCAAACTGGACAAATATGGTTTTCTTCCATAATTTATTGATCATTGTTAGCAGATTCCAGCTCATGTTGAATTTGGCGTGGTTACCCTGATTGTAAAATTGTCGAACAATATTAAATCCGATTGGTATGTTCAAAAAGAAAACAATCCTGAAATGCAGCAAAACCCCTTTGAAGTGTAGTAAAAAAGGTAGTAGGCCGTTTAATGCAAATCAAGATTCCCTCAGAAAATAGAGAAGTAGCACAATTTTTAATATCTTTTATGGATAGTTAGGTCACTTTGTATAGCTACAATTGGCTTGATCAGTTCCGACAGGCAACAGTTTGTTTATAACCAAATTTTGCAATTTCAACTCTGTAAATCACTAAAGACAAAAATCATTTCAGCAATTATTATAGACACTTTAATGCCCAAAAACTACGCCTCAACTTTAAAAATTTTATAGACCAACATTTACCATCAAATATTGCTGAATAAAAATCAAAACATGAAAAAAGCATTGTTCAGCATTTTATTGACAACGGCATCATTTATAGCACAGGCACAAGAGCTTACAACTTTTTCGCTCACTGTGCAGCCTGATGTGTCAAAAGGAAAAGCATTTATCAGTATTATCAATCAGGCTGTTTATGCCGAAAGCGATAAAATAGCCAATAAAAACCACATAGACTTCATGTATGCGCTTTCTGTTTCTGGGCAGGATACCTTGAAAGAATTGTACAACATGAGTGGTAAAAGTAGCATTGTGCCAGAAAAAGTGCAGGGCACACAAACGGGCATCAACGCCATTAGTTGGGGCAAAGATGAATGGAACAAGTGCAAAACCAGTGCCGACCTTAAACGAATGGCTGGTCATTTCGGCAACAACAGTTTTTCTTTTTATGCAGTTGTAGCCAACAACCACACGGGCAGCATCAACTATCATAGTTTCGTTTTTCAATTAGCCAATGGCAAACGTGGCGTATTGTATGTCGAAAAAGGCAGTGTAAACGAACTTATTATGAGGGTGAAAGTGGAAGCCTGACGGCTGAGCGGCTTTACAAGCTTGTCAATGATACTGTCTAAATTTTAAATCAATAAGAATAAACACCATGAAATTTGTTATTCCCTTTTTACTACTCGTCATGGGCAACTCATTTGCCCAAAAGATTGACGGCAAAGTAGCCAACAAGCTTTCGATGAATTCATCCACTAAAAAGACTTCAAAGGAGAGCTTTTTCCCAGATTCCCCCAAAAACACCATCGCCTTGTTGGGTACTTATCATTTTGATAACCCCAACCAAGACCAGTTTAATGTAAAAAGTGACAATGTTTTGGATGCAAAACGGCAAAAAGAAATAGAGCAGTTGGTTGCTATGCTAGCCAAATACCAGCCAACGCATATTGCTCTCGAGTTTAATGTAGCAGATTCTGCCGCTGATAAAAAATATCAGCGTTATCTAAAAGGAGACTATTCATTGGCTGCGTCCGAAAGGGAGCAAATTGGTTTTCGTTTGGCAAAAAGGTTGGGGCATCAGCATATTTATGCGGTTGATGTTCCAGCTATACAGCTGGATTTTAATCCAGGAGAACTTGCCAATGAATATGCCTATTTGCTGGAACAGTTGACACAAACTGGTAATAAAGTTATAAACGAAATCAATCAATGGCTTACAAAATATACAATTGGTCAGGTTTTAGCAAAAATGAATAGCCCTGAATTTGATAAACTGAATGTTGGGTTGTATTATAAATATTTACTACCCGTAGGTAAGGGCAATCAGCAACCCGGTGCAGACGGAGTCACGAGTTGGTATAAAAGAAACCTATTTATTTTACATCACATAATGAAGCTCACCCAAAACCAAAAAGGCCAAAGAGTTTTGGTTATATTTGGGCAAGGGCATACAGCTATGCTGAAACAGTTTTTGCCTTATTCGGATGATTTTGTTGTTGAGGACATAAACAAATATTTATCCCAACTAAAATAAATAATGGGTCGTGTTTCTCTTAGGTATGCAATCGGATTAGGGTGATATTATTCTTTTGTAAACTGTTTACTTAAAACTGCCACCTGACTTAGTCATTTTTAATTGACAGGAATCCAGCTATTTACCAATAGCTTTTAGCTACTATCATATATGTTAATAAACTTAAATCTGTATTTCAGTACCGCAAATTACTGTGCTGCTTTCGGAACAATTTTTTTGTTTGTTGGATATTATTGCATTAAGTCGGCATTCCAAAATCAGCAAGTTGTACATGCTAACAGAATGTCATCTAAAACCAAAGTCATGCTTGTTTTAAGTGCATTTATTGCTCTTGTTTCAGGTGCATTTCTTATATACACAGCATTTCCAAAAAATTAAAAAC
>JBGAVQ010000056.1:0-23912 GCA_044228045.1 Spirosomataceae bacterium | reverse complement strand
TTGGCTAAACGAGAGTAAATTTTTCATGTTTTTACCCTCGTATTATTAGCAAGAGTAAAATTTACACTTGAAAAAATGAGCAAATTTGACCATAGAATACCGTATAATGATCTTCCGTTATTACCCCCAAAGGCAGACATAGAAACCAAAAATATACTTCGTAAAACGATTTCAGCTGGCAGGGCGTTGGCTCAACTAAACGGCACCTTGCTCAACTTACCAAACCCAACTTTGTTTTAGACACAATTTATTTACAAGAAGCAAAAGCAAGTTCAGAAGTAGAAAACATCATCACAACAAATGATGAACTTTACAAATCTTTAGTTGCAGACAGAAAAAGTGAAAATTCAGCCACAAAAGAAGTGCTGCGTTACAAAGAGGCTCTTTGGTTGGGTTTGGAACAGTTAAAAACAAAACCGTTTATCACGACAAATCTTTGTATCAAAATTGTTCAGTGCATAAAGCAAAATAACGCTTCAATTAGGAATATGCCCGGCACAACGTTGAGCAACACACAAGGTGAAGTAATTTACACACCGCCAAGCGGAGAAGCGATTATCCGTGAGAAATTGGCGAATTTAGAAAAGTTTATTAACGAAGATGAAAGTATTGACCCACTTATCAAAATGGCTTTAATACACTATCAGTTTGAAGCCATTCACCCATTTTCAGACGGAAACGGAAGAACAGGAAGAATTTTATTATTGCTGTATCTCAAACTTTCTGGCTTGCTTAACACTCCAGCCATTTACCTGAGCGAATATATTATCAAAAACAAAACTGAATACTACCGCAGGTTGCGAAGTGTAACCGAAAACAACGAGTGGGAAAGCTACATTTTGTACATGTTGGATATGATTGAGAAAACTTCAATAAAGGGTTTGGAGCGACTGAATAAAATCACAACTGCAGTGGAAAAAACTGCGGAAGAAATCAAAAAAACATTGCCGAAAATTTACTCCAAAGACTTGGTTGAAATTTTGTTCCGTTTGCCTTACACCAAACGCCAACATTTAATTCACGAGAACATAGGAAATTTAAAGACAGTCGGAAATTATTTGATAGCGTTAGAAGAAAACCGATTTTTGAAATCAGTGAAGGTAGGAAAAGAAAAATTATACTTGAACCAACAACTATTGACAATATTAGAAGAAAAATAACAGCCACATGGGTTTTACATCAAGCGGGTGAAGTACAAACTCGGAGCTTTGTGCTTCTGACTTCACCAGTTAAACTGCCCTCGTTTCAACCTATGCCAAGTAGCTTGTGTCTGCACTGGCGCTGGTTTCTCGGCCTTAAAATACAATTTCTCCATGAGCAATTTGTGTAATTTAAAGAAGTTGCCTACAAATAATACAATTCTGTTTTTTATTCCAATAATTTTTCCTTACCTTTGCACCCGAAATTGTTGAGCATCTCATCCGCTCGCCTCTGATTCGTTCCTGTGGTTGGAACATCACTTCTGAATCTATTCTCGTTGGTCATCAGAAGCCTTGTGGATGTAATCGTTACACCAGTTTAGGCATTTTCAATCATCCTGTCGTTTTGAACTCATTCAGATTTCGTGGTCGAAGTCTGCGGCTACCAGCCTGTAGCCTAAGTGAACGTTTGTGTTCGGGCCGGCATTTAGACAACTTTTATGACTCGTTTATTATTTGCTGATCTCGGCCTGTCTGAGTTCAGTCTCCAAGCCGTAACCGACATGGGTTTCGAAACGGCATCTCCTATTCAATCCGAAGCCATTCCGCACTTACTCGAAGGCCGTGATGTAATTGGCCAAGCCCAAACTGGCACTGGCAAAACAGCTGCTTTTGGTTTGCCTATTATCGAAAAAATCAAAACCGAAAGCCGTGTTACTCAGGCACTTATCTTGTGTCCAACTCGTGAGTTAGCAGTGCAAGTTGCCGAAGAAATCAAGAAATTACTCAAATATCACAAAGGGGTTTTTGTGGGGGCAATTTACGGTGGCGACAGCATTGAGCGCCAAATTCGTGACCTCAAAAAAGGCTTGCAGATTGTGGTTGGCACGCCTGGTCGGGTAATTGACCACCTCGAGCGTGGCACGCTTCGCTTAGAACACCTCAATATGATGGTGCTCGACGAAGCCGACGAAATGCTCGACATGGGTTTCCGTGAAGATATTGAAAGCATATTAGACCAAACGCCTGAAAACCGCCAAACGGTTTTGTTTTCGGCCACCATGTCGAAACCGATTTTGGCATTAGCCAACAACTACTTAACCAACCCCAAATTGGTAAAAGTGGTAAAAAATGAAATCACCAACGACAACATCGAGCAACTGTACTTCGATGTAAAGGCAAGAGCCAAAATGGAAGTAATGTGCCGTTTGATTGATTTTTACCAGTTGAAATTGATTTTGGTGTTTAGCAATACCAAAGCCAAAGTAGATGAAATAGTAGAAAACCTCACCATGCGTGGTTATGCTGCCGAAGGGCTTCACGGCGATATGCGCCAACAAGCCCGCAATACGGTAATGACCAAGTTCCGCTCGGGCAATACCAATATTTTGGTAGCTACCGATGTAGCCGCTCGTGGTATTGACGTAAACGATGTGGACGCTGTAATTAACTACGATGTGCCACTCGATGAAGAATATTACGTACACCGCATTGGCCGTACGGGTCGTGCGGGTAAGTCGGGCAAGGCGTTTACCCTCATTGTGGGTGCCGAACGCTACCGCTTACGTGACATTATGGGTTATACCAAAGTAAAAATTGAAAAAGGTGTAATCCCTTCGTTTTCAGATATTGTGGGCGTGAAAAAAGCTCGTTTTATTGAGCAAATTGAATCTACCATTGCCGAAGGCGACCTCGACTTGTTTCAAGATGTATTAGAAGCACTGCATCATTCAGGTCATGCTACGCCCGAAATTGTGGCAGCCTTGGTGAAGCTCAGCATGGGTGTACAACAAAATGAATTTGGCGACGAAAACCTCGATGGCGAAATAGAACGCCAATTGATGCGCCAAAATCGTGGTGGCGACAGCTACAACCGCAACGATAGAAATGGGAATGACCGTGGTGGCCGCTTTGACAGACGCAACGACCGCAATCAAGGTGGGTATCGTGACGACAGAGGCCCTCGCCATAACGACCGCCCAAGTTACAATAATGGCCCACGCATAGACCAAGGTGGTAAGCCGTTCAAGAAAGGTAAAGAGGCTGGTATGTCTCGTATTATGATTAGCATTGGTAAGTCTGAAAAGATTACGCCGAGCCATATTGTAGGAGCTATTGCTGGTGAAACTGGCATTAAAGGCAACCAAATTGGCCACATTGACCTGCACGAAAACGTTACTTATGTGGACGTGCCGCAAGATGCCATCCAAAAAGTAATTAACGGAATGCACGGTAACTTTATCAAAGGAAAGCGTGTGAGAGTAGCTTTGGCAGATTAAGTCATCACGCCAAACACATAGCAAAAAAGCGCATGAACAGGTTGTTCATGCGCTTTTTTTGTAGTTTTACCATTTGTTAATCGCACAGAAGGGTAAAAATGAAACTCCCCATTTATTTAGACTACAACGCCACTACACCTGTAGATTCACGAGTGCTGGAGGTGATGTTGCCTTATTTTACAGAACAGTTTGGCAATGCGGCTTCTCGTACCCATCTCTATGGTTGGGAAGCCCAAGAAGCCGTAGAAACGGCTCGTCGCCAAGTAGCTGATTTAATAGGCGCAAGCGAAAAAGAAATTGTGTTTACAAGCGGCTCTACCGAATCTATCAACTTGGCTATCAAAGGAATAGCCGAAACACATCAGCATAAGGGCAAGCACCTTATAACTTCCTTAACTGAACATAAAGCAGTATTAGATACCTGTCAACACCTCGAAAAAATAGGCTTTAACATTACTTATCTATCACCAGATTCGGAGGGAATGCTCACGGCAGTGCAAGTAGCAGAAGCAATTCGGACTGATACCATTTTGGTGAGCGTCATGGTAGCTCACAACGAAATTGGGGTGGTACAGCCTTTTCAAGAAATTGCTCAGGTATGTCAATCACACAAGGTATTGTTTCATACCGATGCTACTCAAGCCATTGGCAAAATCCCCATCAATTTAGCAGCCGATGGCATTGATTTACTGAGTTTGTCGGCGCATAAACTATATGGACCAAAAGGTATAGGTGCTTTATATGTGCGTAAAAACCTGAAAATCAGTCCACAAATAGACGGTGGTGGACACGAGCGAGGGCGGCGTTCGGGTACACTCAATGTGCCGGGCATTGTTGGCTTAGGCAAGGCTTGTGAGGTGGCAGGTCTGGAAATGCACATAGAACAAGAACGGCTTGGTGTTTTAAGAGATAAATTAGAAACTACTTTGCTGAATACCATCTCACAAAGTCAGGTAAATGGCAGTAGCCTACACCGCTTGGCGCACGTGAGCAATATGGCCTTTGGTGGGGTGGATGGAGAGCAACTGCTGATGAACCTCAAAGACCTCGCCGTGTCGTCGGGGTCGGCGTGTACATCGGCCTCGGTGGAGCCGTCGTACGTATTGAAGGCATTGGGTGTTCCCGACGACTTGGCCTACGCTTCGGTGCGGTTTAGCTTGGGGCGATTCACAACAGAAGAACAAATTGATTACGCTATCAAACACGTGCAGGATGTAGTCATGAAGATGAGGGTGGTGTAATTAAAATTTTTAAAATAATGCAAATTCTCAAAATAAACGCTGATACGGCTACTTTTCAGGAAGATAAACTTGCCATTGAAGAACCAATGGAAATTGTGTTGCACTGGCAGCAAAATGGTCAAAAGCAAGAACGAAGTCTCTCTATTACCATGCGAACGCCTACCCAGCACGATGCAGAGTTGGCGGTTGGTTTTTTGTTCACCGAAGGTATTATTCGAGAGAGTTCGGATGTCATTCGGGTAGATTCAGATTTTTTGACCAACAAAACCCACATAACCGTTGGCCCCGAAGTAGCGCAAGGCTTAGACAAATTGAGTCGGAATTTCTACACTACGTCGAGCTGTGGCGTGTGTGGCAAAACTTCTCTTGACGCTGTGCGGACACAAATTCATCATAAACTTACTCCCAAAATACCAATCGTTAATCCAGCTATACTATATCAACTACCCACCAAACTTCTTGATTATCAGACTACTTTTAACCAAACAGGGGGTATTCACGCCTCTGGTTTATTCGATACCAACGGTAATCTATTGATGCTCTACGAAGACGTGGGACGACACAATGCCTTGGACAAACTGATTGGTTCGGCCTTCGCACAAGCTATGTTGCCACTTAGCAATCATATTTTGTTGGTAAGCGGACGAGCCAGTTTTGAGTTGGTGCAAAAGGCTCTTATGGCTGGTATTCCTATCTTGGCCGCAGTGGGTGCGCCGTCAACCTTAGCCGTAGAACTGGCCGCTGCAAACGGAATGACGCTGGTTGGGTTTCTGAAAAATAATAGCTTGAATGTGTATGCTGGACAAGAGAGAATAGTATAAAGATGCGGCGATTCTGGGTTAGCTTATTTCAAAATCTTCTGCTAATCGGGTGTTTTTGAGGAGTTTAAAGGTCGGTTTTTCAAACGAAACCAGTTCGTCTGGTGCAGGTTTTTCAAATGGTTCTTCATCAAAACGGAATTTATTGACGCCCACCATTACTGACTTGCCGCTTTCTAAGTTAGCTTGTCTATTTTCTCTTGTTTTCTGAATCGCATCTTGCACAAAATTCTGCTTAAATGCCTCCACAATGCCACCCCTTGACTCTACTTCCTGAAATAATGCCCAGGCATTTTGAGCCAATTGAAGCGTGAGGTTTTCTACATAATAACTACCTGCTGCTGGGTCAATGGTTTTGTCTAAATAACTTTCTTCTTTCAACACTGCACTGACATTGCGAGCAATACGCCGAGCAAAGTCACTGCTTTCGCTAAATGTGGCATCGTAGGCATGTATAGTCAACGAATCACAGCCTCCCAAAATAGCACTCATTGCTTCCGTAGTTGCCCTAAGCATATTGGTATAAGGCGTAATGGCTGCATTATAAAATGTAGAAGTGCTGGCGTGAATATTCACATTAAAACACTGATTATCAAACAATTGAAAAACATTATTCATCAAATAACGTAATGCCCTTACTTTAGCAATTTCCATAAAATAATCAGTGCCTATCGAAACAGAGAGTTCAATATTTGCCACAATTTCCTCAATTGTGAGTCCTTCGTCGCTAAGTTTGTCTAAATAAGTCACAACAGAAGCGAGCAAAAAAGCCAGTTCTTGTGTAGCATTTGCTCCTGCATTATGGAAGTGATGGCTACTTATGTTCAGTACTTTGAAGTTTGACCACTCACTTGTTTGACGAATAGCCACTGCTTTTTGTGTCCAGCAGTCTTCGTGCCAGTCGCCGTTTTGCATCCATTGCGCCAGTGTATCATCCACTACACCTCCTTTGGGGTAATAACCTATTATTTTTTTGAGTGAATTGATTAACTCAACCGTTTGGTGATTTAGTTTAAAATAAGTTGATGTCTCTGATAGTTTAATTTTATCAAGAAGTTTAACTAAATTAACAGTGGCTAACGACCTGCCATCAAGTCCAAAAGTGATGGCATCTGCCCCACCTTCAATAGCTTGAATAGCTTGATTATTAGCTATTTTTTCGTTCTCGACCCATACATCTTCTCTAATGCTCCACCCTCCTATTGGCAACTGAACATTTTTATTTTGCACTTGCTGTATTTTTTCAACTATCAGATTTTCAAGCACTTCACTATCATAATAGGGTTCAACACTAAACCCTTCTATTGTTGACCACAGCAGCGTTTGTTCAAAGTTTTTTCCTTTGAGGTCTTTGATGGCCTGCTGTTTCCACTGCTCATAAGAGCTTGGTTCAAAAGAGTCAAATAGTGATTGAGTCATACAGAATGCGAATTATATAAAAATTGTACTTTTCATAGCAACCTTTATAGGTTTGTAAAGATAGATGTTTCGGTTTGTCAAATCAAAAAAATAGCGTATTTTGTGCTACGATTGCTTAAATTAGATTTTTCAGAGAATAGTTTTATTGTTCGGTCAAGCAGCGTATTTTTTCCCTATCTTTGTCTCCCTTTTTTGGAGGGCGGTTATCGGTTATCGGTTATCGGTTATCGGTTATCGGTTATCGGTTATCGGTTATCGGTTATCGGTTATCGGTTATCAGGAATCCAGTATCAAGCATTTATCAGTATGCAAAAAGATGTCAGGACGGTGTGGGTTAATTGTTTGAACGTAATACGGGAAAACATTTCGGAGCAGAGCTACAAAACGTGGTTCGAACCGATTGTGCCTTTGCGCTTGACCAACAACACCCTGACGATTCAGGTACCGAGTCAGTTTTTTTATGAATGGCTCGAAGAAAACTACGTGCATCTACTGCGGAAAGCCATTGATGCCGAGTTGGGCCGCCAAGGGATGCTCGAATACTCTATTGTAGTAGATAAAGGCGATGGCAAAAAGCAACCTCCTATTGGCTACAATGTACCTCAAAACAAGCCTGTTACCAATACACCTCCCCCACGCTTCCCTTCGCCTGAACCGAAGTTGGCTCCTGCCACCAGCAAAGATTTGGACTCGATAGAGCTGGACAATTACCTCAATCCACATTACACTTTTGAGAATTTTGTAGAAGGCGATTGCAACCGGCTGGCTCGGTCGGCTGGCTTGGCAGTAGCACAAAAGCCTGGTATTACGTCTTTTAACCCCCTCATGATTTATGGAGGCGTAGGCTTGGGCAAAACCCACTTGGTGCAGTCTATTGGTAATTTTATCAAAATGCACCACCCTCAGCGGCAGGTGGTGTATGTGTCGTCTGAGAAGTTTACGAGCCAGTTTATCAATGCCATTAGAGATAACAACTTGCAGCATTTTTCAAGTTTCTATATGCGGGTAGATGTGCTTGTACTCGACGATGTGCAGTTTTTGTCGGGTAAGGAAAAAACCCAAGAAACGTTTTTTCATATTTTTAACCACTTGCACCAATCGGGTAAGCAGGTAGTAATGACCTCTGACCGAGCCCCCCGTGACTTAGAAGGGCTTCAAGACCGCTTGCTTTCTCGCTTCAAATGGGGGCTAACCACCGACCTACAACAGCCTGATTTTGAGACCCGTATCGCCATTATCCAGAAAAAACTCCAAGCCGATGGCATTGATATTCCGTACAATGTAATTGAGTATTTGGCTCATAGTGTAAACACCAATGTACGAGAATTAGAAGGGGTCATTATCTCCTTGATTGCTCACGGCACACTCAACCGCACATCCATAGACATTGATTTGGCCAAATCGGTACTGAAAAACATCATTGTTGATCAAGACAAAGAGGTAACGATGGAGACAATTTTGGAGGCCGTTATAGAGCGTTACAAGGTGAGCCTTGATGATTTAAAAAGCAAAAATCGCCAAAAAGAGATTGTGCTACCACGCCAAGTAGCCATGTATTTGGCCAAACAATTGACCGACTTACCCCTCAAATCAATTGGTTATCATTTCGGCGGGCGAGACCACAGCACCGTCATTCATGCGGTGCAAACCGTACACGATCTCATCGAAATAGATAAAGACACCCGTGCGGCAGTTACAGACCTTCAGCGGGTTTTAGGCAAGTAAACGCCTACTTTTCCTTGTCAGCATAGTGATAAAAAATTCCTGTATCAAAAGGTGTCCATAGTGCAGCTCGTTGTCCGCAACTTTTGAGGCCATTATTGGCCCATGTATTGCAAGTATGAAACAAGCTATACACCCTTGTTGCTTCATAAAAAGCGTCGTTGTCGCCGTAATTACTATTGGTTTTGATGTTGATTACAGCACCTTGGGCATCTGTCAAAAAGCTATGCTTAACGTAGTCAATTAAGCGAGCGTATTGCGCTTTGCTAATCAGGATTTTTTTGCATTTTTCTCCTTCTACCAATTCTTTATGAAAGGTAGCGTGTATTGCTGATGTGCCTAAATGAAAGGCCGCCTTAAAAGCTACTCTAAATGTTAAATCTGCCCAAGTGGGGGTCTCTAAATAAAACCCCTTGTCACCCCATCCTACGCCAACATAGCTCATGGTAGAATCTTTGCCCTTGGTATCTTCAAACTTCACCTGCTTGCTCCAATCTATTTGGTCGTTCCGAATGGGCATCACTAAGTCTGTATGAACACCATTAGATAAGATATAAATGGTGATTTCTTGTGGCTGATTAGCCTCTTTTTCAACGCTAATCCGTGAAAATGTGTAAGCAGACAGCAGGTATAGACCTACCAATAAGATCAAAGTTAGAATGGTGTAACCAATCATTTTGAAAGCTTTTTTCAAGGTTTAATCAGTTTAAAGCGTTAAAAACAACATAATTATTTGGTGCAACACAATACCATTAACGGAGTAATAGGGCTACTATCTGTAAAAGTATTCACCTGTTTTACTAATGCCTACCACAGGCAATTTCTTCTCTTGGTTAAAATAAATGTACCCCTTTTCAATGCTTTTCCAGAATTGATAATGGGAATTATTTTTGTACTTTTCTATGTTTTCACTTGTGAGTTCAAACGGAAAAACGTGAACATAGACTTTAGTTTGACCGCCATTTTTTGCCTGCACTGCCAAGGCATATACTTCCTTGATTTTATCATCTGTCAGGGGTACGCAGCCAATTGTTACATCTGAACCATGAATAAAAATATCACCTCCAAGGTTTTTCTTTCCTAAAATTCGATCCGACTCATTGGGATAATTGACACCTAACGACAGGTAAAAACTACTGGTTGGGTTATATCGGTCAATGTGATAAAATCCTTCGGGTACTTGGTAATCACCTTGTTTTCGCTTTGGCCCCAATTCTCCCGACGAAGCGGCAATCTTGTATGTTTTTAAAAGCACAAAATGCTCGTTTTCAAAATCAGTCACCCAAGTTTCGAGCCGTTGTTCTGCTTTAAACACTCTAATGAATAGCTTGAATTTATTCGGATTAACGCCCTTTGAATCGAGCAGTTTTGATAAGTCTCTCCATTTTTCGTCAAAGGCTGTTCGGACTCGCTCGTATTTTAATTGCTGTTGCTTGAAATCTTGACCCAACACTAATCTTGAACACAACAAAATCACCATCAACCAGCCTATCTTCATGTTTTTATGTGTTTGCTGATGAGACTTTCCTTAAATCCTTTCCACAAGTTTATCAAAAAGAAATAACTTTGTCAAGCCCATTTAGGCGCTAACTTATGACACAAGTTCCTAATCCTCAGCCTCCCGAAGAATTTACTGGTCTGTCACTTGAAGCTCCCAAACAAAATAGCGTGGGACTGGGAGCCTTAGAATCATCGTTTGAGCATATTCGTGAATACATGGATGCCACCGATGCCATCAAAACTACTTTTCGGATGAACCAAAAAGGTGGTTTTGACTGCCCTGGTTGTGCCTGGCCCGACCCCGACGACGAGCGTTCGGTATTGGGCGAATATTGCGAAAATGGGGTAAAAGCCCTTGCCGAAGAAGCGACTAATAGACGCATAACAGCGGATTTTTTTCGAGAAAACAGTGTACAACAAATTGCAAAATGGAGTGATTTTGAAATCGGCAAAAAGGGGAGATTGGCCGAACCCATGGTCCTTCGAGAAGACACAACTCACTATCAACCAATCAGTTGGCAAAAAGCATTTGAGTTAATTTCCAAAGAATTAAACACGCTATCCTCTCCTGATGAAGCACTTTTTTACACATCGGGTCGAACAAGTAACGAAGCGGCTTTTTTGTATCAACTTTTTGTAAGAGCCTTTGGTACCAACAACCTACCCGACTGCTCCAATATGTGCCACGAGTCAAGCGGTGTGGCATTGAGCGAAACATTGGGCATTGGCAAAGGCTCCGTTACTTTAGACGATTTGCACCATGCCGAAGTGATTATTGTGATGGGGCAAAATCCTGGTACCAACCACCCTCGGATGCTGTCGGCATTAGAGAAATGCAAAGAAAATGGCGGGCAAATCATCAGTGTAAACCCCCTTCCCGAAGCCGGATTGATTAAATTTACCAATCCACAAAGCCCACTCAAACTACTCAAAGGCGGTACGGCACTGACTGATTTATTCCTACAAATTAAAATTAACGGAGATGTTCCCTTACTTAAAGCCTTGATCTACTTGCTGTTAGAAGCAGAAGAAAAAACACCCAATTCTGTGTTTGACTGGGCATTTATTCAAGAAAAAACAACTGGTTTTGAGGCATTTATCCAAGATGTAAAAGCCCAAAACTTCATGCAGTTGGTGGCAGATACAGGGATTTCGGAAGAAAAGATTCGAGAGGCCGCAGCCCTGATTCAGCACAAAAAACGTATTATAGTCTGCTGGGCAATGGGCTTAACTCAACACAAAAACGCTGTTGATAACATTCGAGAAATTGTCAATTTGCTGCTTATCAAAGGTTCAATCGGCAAAAAAGGAGCTGGAACTTGCCCCGTGCGAGGGCACTCAAATGTGCAAGGAGACCGTACCATGGGGATTTGGGAAGCTCCCAAACCTGCTTTTTTAGACAAATTGCAAGACGTTTTTGGTTTTAACCCACCTCGCAAACACGGTTTTTCGGTGGTAGAAGCCATTGAAGCCATGCACAACGGGCGAGCTAAGGTATTTTTTGCAATGGGTGGTAATTTTCTGTCGGCTACGCCTGATACTGAGTTTACCGCCGAAGCCTTACGAAAATGCAAACTGACAGTTCATGTTTCTACAAAACTAAATCGCAGTCACTTGATTCATGGCAAGCAAGCCTTGATTTTGCCCTGCTTAGGCCGAACCGACCAAGACATGCAACATGGTGAAGAACAGTTTGTAAGTGTAGAGAACTCAATGGGCGTGGTGTCGTCGTCGAAAGGGGTACTGGAGCCTCCTTCTGAACAATTGAAAAGTGAGGTAGCCATTGTAGCTGAACTGGCGCAAGCTACGCTCGGTAACCGCTTGCCCATTGATTGGAAACACCTTGGCAGCCATTATGACCACATCAGAAACGTAATTGAAAAGGTGATTCCAGGTTTTGAAAACTACAATGAGCGCATTCGTCAACCTGGCGGTTTTTATTTACCCAATGGCGCACGAGAACAAAGTTTCAATACTTCCACAGGCAAAGCTCAGTTTACTGTTAATGCCTACAAGCCTATTCTGCTGAAAGATGGTGAATTTGTAATGATGACCATTAGGAGCCACGACCAGTTCAACACCACCATTTACGGCCTACACGACCGCTATCGAGGTATTTTTAACGAACGTAGAGTAGTGCTAATGAATAGGGAAGATATTAAAAAATATGGTTTCAAAGCCCGCCAAGTAGTGGATTTAACCAGTCATTATGGAGATGTTGCCAGAACAGCGCATCAATTTCTGGTTGTACCTTACAACATTCCAGTTGGTTGCGTAGCCACCTATTTTCCCGAAGCCAATGTATTGATTCCACTCGATTTGCAGGCTCATACCAGCAAAACGCCTGCTTCTAAGTCGGTGGTGGTTAGGATAATTAGTACTGTCAATTGATAGATAAAATGCTTTGTTGCTTACCTTGAAACACAAAGTTTTCACCTATTTTTTTGCTCATTAGGGCAGACCCTATGGGAGAGTTGGTTGAAATTGCCAAGATTGTTTGACCGTCCAGCACAATTTTGCCAACACTTACCGAAATCAAAAAAGTCCCCCCAGTGGTTTGTACCAAAGCCCCCAATCCTACTTGTGTTGGGTGAATGCTGGCATCTATTCGCTCCAAGATGAGGCGTTCTTGGCGAAGTTGCTCATACTGGCGGGCGTGCAAGTCTCGCTCTTGCTGTGCCATTGAGCGGGCGGTTTCGTACTTGTCACCTACGGTGCTTTTACTCTCCTGATTACCAGACTGTTGGGCTGCTTCCATGGCATCCCAAGCCAGTTTCATTCGTTCGTCGAGGATAGACTTGAGGTGGCTTATTGCGTTGATTTTCAAGATACTAAGTTATATTGATAAGGAATTTCGACAACGGCTGTTACACCGCTGGGAGTTGTGTCTATTTCAAGTTTTCCGTTGATGAAATCTACTTTTGAGGTCAAATTATTGTAAACAGGTGCAATAGTCCCATCATGTTCGATGAGTAAAGTTAAGTTTTCTTCACCATAAATCAGCTGCATGGTAGCTTGGGTAGCGTCTGAGTTTTTTACAACATCGTTTATCAATTCGGCAGCTATTCTGAATATTTGTACTTCTACCGATGCCTCTAATTGTTGCTCTTTGCCCACCAACAGGTATTCAAACCGAATAGAACTCGTTTGCGACACCTTGTTGATGGATTCGGTCAAGGATTTTGACAAACCCAATTGAGCAAAATTTTTGGGCATTAAATTATGCGAAACCGTTCGGAGGTTTTCGATGGCACGGTCTAATAGTTTACGGGCTTCGCCCAAAATGGGGAATTTCTCCTTGTTTTCGGCCCTCCGCAACACACTCGACAAATAGCCTATGGCGGTGGAGAGAATGGCTCCCACGTCGTCGTAGAGGTCTTCGGCTATGCGGTTGCGCTCTACTTCAAGGGCTTCAATGATTTTCTTCGATGTTTTTTCTTGCGCTTTGAATAGCTCGAGTTGGAGTTGTTCATTCTGTTTTTTGAACAAGTTGTATCGGTAGGTAAGAGCAATTGACAAAGCCATAAAATAGCCTACAATGGTCATAATGCCCAACACGTAGGTTTCAATGAACAATTGTTTGCCAAATTGGGCGTAAATGCTTTCCCAAAAAAACATACAGAAAATACCAATACATAAAATGATAAGCGCATTGAAAAAATAGCGAGCGTTGGTGTCTTTTTGCTTCAAGCGTTCTCTTACACTAAAAATAGTGACCATCACATACACCAGCATAAACACCAAATTGAGGTAATATTCATACATAAATGCCCAAGTGGGCTTAGATGGATACACCGCAAGATGCACCAAAACAACGAATACGATATTAACTAAAATACTGTATTTCAAAAAGTTAGCGTATCTATAAAGGCGACTATTAACTTCCGTTTGCCCAATAAACAACTGCATAAAATGAACCTGTAAGCCTTGCGATGCCCACGAAAACAGAAAGACCGGGTCGAGTTGGTTAATCCATGGAAAATTGGGCCAAAATAAAGAAAACGCCAAGCCCGCCTCTGAGGTAGGATACAGAAAAGTACAGACCAATAACACCACAAACCAGATATGAATGGGGTCTTTTTCGGCAAAATACAGGAATAAATTCACAAAGGTCATGAAGAAAATTACACCCATAAACAGCCCCCAAAATAGCTTGTTATTGCCGTCATACGCCATAAAATCGGCTGGTTTCCAGAGCTTTATACCCGAAAACAAGACCTGATGCCGCTTGTCTGCCACTAAAAAATAAGTGGCAGACTCGCCTGAGGCAAGGGTAATAGGATATATAAAATTGATATTGGCTTGGGGGCGTTGCGAGTACGGCAACAGGTCACCAGTTTTGCCCAAAGAACGAACTTGTCCGTTTTTTTGCTCAAAAACTTCTACATAGTTAATGGCAGGATTTTGGATTTCTAACAACAAACTCGTTTGCGAAGTAGCCTTAATACCAAAACAAGCCCAATGCAACGATTCGGTGTAATTGCTATTGAATTCTTCGGTCTGGGTAGCTTTAAACTGATTGTTTTTTTGATAAGTAATTACCTCATTAATGGTGGCTTTGGCCGTTGAATCTTGCCAAAGATACAAATGTCCGTGCAAGGAAATAGCCTGATTATCACGCACTTCTAAAGGAATCAATTGCCCATAAACCAATGGAAGCCCTGCCAAGAGCAGAAGCAATAAGGTACTAAGCCGAAGTAAATATTTTGGAGTGGTTAAAGGCAATTGTTTTTCAAATTTGGCAAAGGTACGCTAACAAATTAGGGCTACGAATACAAACAAGTTTGTATTTTTTAGGCTTTTTTAACTCATCACTCTTACCTACAACCATTTCCCCACATTTCGCAGGCTTTCTACATTATGCACTGGCGCAAACACATCCACAAAAAGCATGGCGGCTTGCATTCCTTGCACGGTTGGTCGAAAAGTTGGGTTGCCTGCTAAGGGATTGAGCCAGATTACTTTACGAGCCTTTTGGTGAAGTCGTTCCATGCTTTCAGCAAGTATTTCGGTGTTGCCAGTATCCCATCCATCACTCAAAATCAGTACAATTGTGTGGCTATCAACCAGTTTCCCGTAGTCTTCTACAAAGGTTTGGAGGCACTGCCCAATCTGCGTACCGCCCGACCACCCCGTAGTGGTTTCAGAAAGTTGGCGCATGGCATCTTCAAATGAACGTTGCCTCAATTCACTCGAAATTCGATGTAGCGAGGTACTAAACACAAAGGTTTCGATGCGCCGATATACCGACTGAAACGCATATACAAATTGAATTAAAAACGCACTGTACAAGTCCATAGACTTGCTTACATCGCAGAGAATCACCAGTTTAATGCGATTTTTCTTGGGTTTTTGGTAGGCTAATTCCAACATTTCTCCACCTCGGCGTAGGTTTTTGCGTAGCGTATTTCGCAGGTCAAAGCGATTGATAGAGCGGCTTTTTTGATAGCGACGATTTACTCGTTTTGCCAAGGTACGAGCCATTTCTCGAATGCGCTGCATGATTTCGGCCAAATCTTCAGTCGGAATCGCCGAAAAATCTTGTTTACTCAAGCCCTCGTGGGTGCTGTAAGTGGCAATTTCTGTTTCCTCTTGGGGCTTATTGCCATAAAGCCACGATTTGAGAGCGTTGAATGCAGCGTCTTGCTGTCCGTTTTGCCTGCGGTTGCGCTGGCGTTCGTCATCTTTTATTTTGGAGTCAAGTGCTTTGTCTAATTCTTGCCAGTATTGGGTAAATAATTGTTCAAATTTGGTCAATTCTTGCACATTTCGTACGAGTGTGGCTCGCAGGGCATCTTTGAACAACACAGGGTCATGCAAGGGTACACACGTAAGCGCACGCAAAGCAATGGCTTCTTCTTGAGGGCCAATCACAAAACCACTGTTTCGCAGAAACCCACAGAAAGCCAACACATTACGAGATAGTGAAGTATGCCGTTGAATCATCTAAATAACTATTTGGAAATCCATCGGATGACTGTGTTTTGAGTAGTTTTTGCCAATTGATTAGTAGTCATCCGATGGGGGAGAAACCCTATAACTGATCCCACTTTGAAACAAGCCCAGCTTTATCCAACAATTCCGTAAGTGATAACTGAACAGTTCGGGTATCTTTCCAGTCTTTCAAAATTACGCCCAGGGTTTGCTCTATCAGCGATTTGTCTAAATGCTCAAAATGTAAGGCTGCCAGGGCTTCTGCCCAGTCGAGGGTTTCGGCAATTCCGGGTGTTTTTTCTAACTTCAACTGCCTGATTTCGTGCATAAACCGTCCAATTTGCTCCGCTAATTGAGCGTCAATCTGAGGCACTTTTTGCTTTACAATGAGCACTTCTTTTTCAAAAGTCGGGTAGTCAATCCACAAGTACAAGCAACGCCTCCGCAGGGCTTCGGACAACTCACGCACTCGGTTGCCGGTTACAATCACTTGCGGAATGTGCGTGGCTTTAATGGTACCAATTTCGGGAATTGTAATTTGCCAGTCAGACAGTACTTCGAGCAAATAACTCTCAAATTCTTCGTCGGCCCTATCAATTTCATCAATCAACAAAACAGGCCTCTTGTGGTGCGTAATCGCCTGTAAAAGAGGGCGTTTCATTAAGAATTTTTCACTAAAAATTTCAGCTTCTAAACCCTCAGAACGAGGATTCGACAACTCCCCGGGGGCTATCTCCATCATCTTCAAATGCAGCAATTGCCGCTGATAATTCCATTCGTAGAGGGCGTGGCTGGCATCGAGTCCTTCGTAGCATTGCAAGCGAATGAGGTCAGTATTCAAGGCTCGTGCCATTACTTTTGCTATCTCAGTTTTGCCCACACCTGCTGGGCCTTCAATGAGTAAAGGCTTGTTGAGTTGCATAGACAAAAACACTGACATCACGATTGATGGCTCCGTAATGTAACCTTGTTCGAGGAGTAATTGGCGAATGCGTTCGAGTTCGGGCATGATAAATACGTCAAGAAGTCGAAAAGTCGTAAGCGAGCAGCGAACCGCTCAATAAGTCATAAGTGTATTACTGTCAATTCGGTAGTTGAGCGAAGTCGAGACTAACGATTTGGCAAAATTTAGGTGGTTAGCAATTGCTTCAATTTATCTTCTAAGTCATTGATAGACAACCTCCTGAACATCCCACCCATGTGCACCACTGAGATTTCTCCTTTTTCTTCAGACACTACCAGTATAACCGCATCGGTGGCCTCACTCATACCTATCGCAGCCCTATGCCGAAACCCCAAGGCAGCAGGTATGTTCTGGTTTTCGGTAACGGGTAGCATACAGCGAGCTGCCTTGATACGCCCTTCGTGGATGATAACGGCTCCGTCGTGAAGAGGTGAATTTTTGAAGAAAATATTACCAATCAGCCGTTTAGACACTACTGCATCCAATTCATCACCCGAATCAATGTATTTTTTGAGGTCGTCTTCTCGCTGAATCACCAACAAAGCACCCGTGTGTGAGGCAGCCATCAGTCTGGCAGACTCTACCAATTCGTGAATCGTGCTGTCGTTTTCAAAAGTAGTGTGTTTTGGAAAAAACCGACGAACCAGTTTGTTGTCTTGAAATGACGTTGATTTGCCAATAAGCAACAAAAATCGCCTGATTTCGGGTTGAAAAATGATGAGCAAAGCCAACACACCTACTTCCATGAACTGCCCCAAAATAGTGGTAAGCAGCTCCATACCTAAGGCACTAACAATCAGGTAAGCACCATACACCAACAAATAGCCCAAAAATACCCGACTCGCAATGCTCCCTCGGATGAGGTAATAGACTTGGTAAAGCAAAAAAGCAACCAGTAGGATGTCAAGAATATCAATAAAGCTTACGTCCAGAAAACCTATTTTGAATAACAGCATTGAATTGTGATAAATAATGACGGGGTCGCCCAGACGGGGTCGCCCGTATTGTGATGAATATTTTTCTTCTGATACTGCTTGTAGCAGTAACAATGCGCTTTGCTCCTTATCTCTCAGAACTCACAAAGCTAAAAATTTCGGCGGATAATTACCGAAAATTAGGAGATTTGAATGCTTGAGCCTATTTTTCTAAAAAATGAATCCTCATCCATAACCAACAATGAAAAAATTCTTCCTATTTGTCTTTGTTGCCATCCTGTTGTTAATTGCTGTAATGCTGTTCAATACGCTCCGCTTTGAATCGAAGCAAGTGGCGGCTGACGAAATAAACGTGCCTGCCCTGCCCGATACAGCCTTGAAGCATTTTCAGCAAGCTATTACTTACAAAACCATTTCGTTTGGTTACGACATCAAGCCCGACTCGGTGCAGTTTGTGGGATTCCGTAAGTTTTTGGAACGCACCTACCCGCTCGTACACAGCCGCCTCACACGAGAAGTCGTCAATTTTAGCCTGCTATTTGAGTGGAAAGGCAAGAATACCAACCTTAAACCTGTTGTTTTGATGGCGCACCAAGACGTTGTACCCATTGAGCCTGCCACCCAAAAACTCTGGGAAGTTGACCCTTTTGCTGGCGTGGTGAAAGATGGCTTCGTCTGGGGTAGAGGTACTACCGACGACAAAATCAACCTGATTTCGCTCCTCGAAAGTACCGAAAAACTGCTCGCCAAAGGTTTTCAGCCTGAGCGCACGGTTTATTTTGTGTTTGGCCACGACGAAGAATTAGCTGGCCGAAATGGAGCCATGCAGATAGCCAAGAAAATGGAAGAAAAAGGCATCAAAGCTGAGTTTATCATGGACGAAGGCGGCATGGTAACCCGAAGCAAAGTACCGGGTATTACAAATGCGACGGCACTTATTGCTACGGCTGAAAAAGGCTACCTTTCCATCGAACTGGGCGTGCAGATTCCCGGTGGACACTCCTCCTATCCAGCCAAAGAAACGGCCTTAGACCTCATTACCAAGGCCATTGTAAACCTGCGAGAACACCAACTGCCTCACCAGATTACGCCAGCAATGGAAGGCTTTTTTGACTACTTAGGCCCCGAAATGCCCTTCTTGCAAAAAATGATATTTGCCAACCGATGGATTACTAATCCGCTGATTATTAGCATCTATGGCAAATCAGACCAGACCGATGCCATGATGCGAACCACCACCGCCCCCACCATTATTCACTCGGGTATTAAAGACAACGTGATTCCGACGGTGGCAACGGCTACGGTTAATTTCAGGATTTTACCGGGCGAAGATTCTAAGCAGGTGTTGGCGCACGTGAAAGAAGTCATCAACGACGACCGTGTGAAGGTAACGGTGATTGGCCACATTAACGAACCTTCTAAAATTACCGATGTGCAATGCTTTGGTTTTCAGCGTATTGCCAAAATAGCCAAGCAGAATTTTGGCGGTGCTTTTGCTGCCCCGTTTCTGTTGATTGGCGCAACGGACTCACGGCATTTTGAGAAAATATCCGACAACATCATCAAGTTTAGCCCCATGATAGACCCCATCGGTTTCCATGCCGTCAACGAGCGAGTAAGCGTAGAAAGCTACCAACGAGCCTTGAGTTTTTATGAGCATTTGTTGCGGAGTTTGAATTGAAACAAAGCCCAACAAAAACCAATCTATTTTTTTATCTTTGCTTACAGCTAAACAACAACACATGACTGTTTCAGAAGCATTTGGAGATGTAGCGAGCTTAATTGCTCAAATGGCTCCCGAAAAAATAGTAGCACTCAAAGCCTCCAAGCAGATGTCTGAGCAAGTGGAGCGCTTGGTGAGTCGTAAAAAAGAAGGGGTACTTACCGTAGAAGAAGCTGCCGAGTTGGAGCGTTTCTTGGCACTTGATTTATTTATTGGCCTTACCAAAGCCAGGGCTCGTATGCTGCTTGTGCAATGAGCTACTTATTATGCTTTTAAACTACCTTTTCCTGTCATTACGAGGAGGCACGACGAAGTAATCTGTAAGATTTGGTCTGACAACTATGGATTTAGGGTATTATTCAGACAGATTGCCTCACTTCGTTCGCAATGACAGTTTTTTATTTTCAGATATAGCACAAAAAATACACTTTGATTAGATGTTAGCTACAATGAAACTCTTTTTTTCTTTAGGGATATTTACTTTCTCTCAGACTTTATATGCCCAAAAAGATTCACTTTGGACTATTGATGAAATCTCTAATGTAACAGTCCTAATTTCGCAAAAAACAACAGATACTTCAAATACTAGTGGTACTGCAACAATCATATCTCATGGTGACAGGTATTTCTTATTAACAGCAAATCATGTTGCCAAAGACATGAAAATTGATGCACAAATCATTTTTAGAAAAAAAGGGAATAAGCCTTTCCAATTAGATTTATTACGTTTATCCAATCATAGTAAACCATGGATACATCATCCAGTCGCTGATATCTCTTTACTCGAGTTGCAACCATCAAATTTGGATTTGAAACAACAGATTAAAGAATGGTCTTTCCCTTCTTATTTAATTTATGATGGTAAAGAGATGGTCTCAAGAGAAGCTGATCTCACATTTTTGGGTTACCCTAACGTTTTTATCACATATGAATATTTTTCTCCATTAACATTTAATAGCCATTTAGCCAGTGGACTAATTACCAATTATCGTTCCAACACAAAAATAGCTTGTACTTTTTACTACTTGGACACCCCAAGTATGCAAGGCTGTAGTGGTTCGGGAGTATATTACTCGCTCAAGAAAGATATATACTTTGGCGGAAGTAAGACGGCTATGGTTGGAGTAGTTCATGGTACTGCCAGAGATAATACAGGTGGGAAGCTGGCAGCGATAACTCCCTCCTTCTACATATGGGATATCCTAAAGTAAATTTCCCCATGAAAAAAATCCTCCTCTTCCTATTGCTCTCCCTGCCGTTGCAGGCACAAACTTTCAAAAACCCTTTGCTACCAGCGGGGGCAGATCCTTGGTCTATTTACAAAGATGGTTTTTACTACTATATGCACACTACCCAAAACGAGTTGAGTATATGGAAAGTAAAAGATTTGTCACAATTGGCTACTGCCCAGAAAGTTACGGTGTGGACACCACCTGCTACGGGGCCGTATTCCAAAGAAATTTGGGCTCCCGAACTACACTCGCTGCAAGGCAAATGGTACATCTACTTTGCTGCTGATGATGGCCACAACCGTACGCATCGCTTATATGTATTGGAAAACCCCTCGGCAGACCCTACCCAAGGCACTTGGACTATGAAAGGACAACTCAAAACACCCCAAGACAAATGGGCAATAGACGGCTCGGTGTTTGAGCATAAAGGGCAATTGTACCTCACATGGTCGGGTTGGGAAGGCGACGAAAATGGCCGCCAAGACATTTATCTCTGCAAAATGAGTAATCCGTGGACTTGCGTGGGCAATCGCATTCGGATCTCTGACCCGCAGTTTGAATGGGAGCAACACGGCTCGCTCTACCGCCCTGGGCCAGATGATAAGCCCATTGTGTTGGTCAACGAAGGGCCACAGTTTTTGAAAAGCCCGAACGGGCGTGTAAACATTGTTTTTTCGGCAAGTGGCTGTTGGACAGACTATTACGCCCTCGGCCTCATCCATGCAGATCCTAATGCCGATTTAATGAACCCCAAATCGTGGCAAAAGCACCCTACGCCTGTGTTTTGGGCAAACAATGTCAAAGGCACACATGCGGCTGGTCATAATAGTTTTTTTAAGTCGCCTGATGGTAGCCAAAATTGGATTCTGTACCATGCCAACGCCGAAGCTGGACAGGGCTGCGGCAAACAAAGAGCACCCCGTATGCAGCCTTTTACTTTTGCTGCCAACGGTATGCCTGTTTTTGGCAGTCCGTTGCCGCTTGATGTTGAGCTGTCTATTCCGAGAGGAAAATAGTGTTTGAAAACAATCATTTGTCGGTAAATTTTTCAACTATTCTCACAGGTCGGTCTGACTATCGTCTGACCCGCACTATTTAGACCAAACTTTTTGAAGTTCCCCAAACAATAGTCACAAAAAACCTTGACAAGATGCACAAAATCAACACGTTAACCGAATTTTTATCGTGCTTCAATCGAGAGGCATCGGTCATTGTTGGTGGTATTGCTTACCAGTTGGGCGAAGATCTATTAACAAAGGTTTTTCCGCCATACGATATCTATTGGTCACCCCAAAATACCCCTCCTAAAGATGTGTGTATCAGGGTAGTTGGCGTAGCTAAGGCTTCGTTAGAGCAAAAGTTATCTCGGAGGGTACTCTTGCAGTTATGTGCTGATACACTACGAATACCTCTTAGTGCATTAGAAGATATGCTCGATTGGGAAGCTAACTACATGGCTTGGCACGATGGCGGTACACCCGATGAACACCATGTTTTTCCTAAATAATTGGGCTTTTTTAGGGGATAATGGTATGTGGAAAGTCTCTACTCTATTTTGAGCGGTGGTTTTGCAAAACCATCGCTATAGTCCTTTGATTTATCCCATCAACTCTTTCAAAATCTTTTGCGCTGCTACCGAAATGACGGTACCAGGACCAAATACACCTTTTACGCCAGCATCGTAGAGGTACTGATAGTCTTGGGCAGGAATCACGCCTCCGGCTATGACCATGATGTCTTCACGACCCAGCTTTTTGAGCTCCTCAATCAACTGAGGCACAAGGGTTTTGTGTCCTGCCGCCAACGACGAAGCACCTACCACGTGTACATCATTTTCGGCGGCTTGTAGGGCAACCTCTTGGGGTGTTTGGAAGAGTGGCCCCATGTCCACGTCAAAACCCAAATCAGCAAAACTTGTGGCTATTACCTTGGCGCCACGGTCGTGGCCGTCTTGCCCCATTTTGGCAACCATAATACGAGGACGGCGGCCTTCTATTTTGGCAAATTCGTCGGCCATTTCACGAGCGATTCGGAAGTTCTCGTCATCGGACACTTCGGCGGCATATACGCCTGATATACTGCGGATTGTCGCCTTGTGGCGACCAAAAGCTTTTTCCATAGCATCAGAAATTTCGCCCAATGTAGCTCTCAATCGGGCAGCTTCCACGGCAAGGGTAAGAATATTTGCCTCACTATCCGTATTATTGAGACACGCCAACGTAATTTTTTCTAAAATTTCCTTCACTTTATTGCTATCCCGTTGTGCTTTTATTTTGTTTAGGCGGGCAATCTGACTTTCTCGAACAGCCTGATTATCAACCTCTCGTACTTCAATCGTTGAGGCTTCGTTGGTTTTAAATTTGTTTACACCCACTATCACATCCTTGCCCGAGTCAATGCGGGCTTGTTTGCGGGCTGCGGCTTCTTCTATGCGCATTTTGGGCAACCCGGTTTCTATTGCTTTGGCCATGCCTCCCAATTGCTCTACTTCTTCAATCAAAGCCCAGGCCTTTTTTGCCAGCTCCATTGTGAGGTACTCTACATAATAACTACCGCCCCAAGGGTCAACTACTTTGGTGATGTTAGTTTCGTGCTGAATATACAATTGTGTGTTGCGAGCAATACGAGCCGAAAAATCCGTTGGTAGCGCAATGGCTTCGTCTAATGAATTAGTGTGTAGGCTTTGTGTATGTCCTAAGGCGGCTGCCATTGCTTCTACACACGTACGGGTCACATTGTTGAAAGGGTCTTGCTCAGTAAGCGACCATCCCGACGTTTGGCAATGCGTGCGGAGTGCAAGTGATTTATCATTTTTAGGATTAAATTGCTTTACAATCTTTGCCCAAAGTAGTCGCCCAGCTCGCATTTTGGCAATTTCCATAAAATGATTCATCCCTATTGCCCAGAAAAACGATAGCCGGGGTGCAAACTCGTCAATGTCTAAACCCGTTGCCACGCCCGTGCGGAGATATTCCCAACCATCGGCAAGGGTGTAGACAAGTTCGA
>JBGAVQ010000423.1:0-2972 GCA_044228045.1 Spirosomataceae bacterium | reverse complement strand
ATCAACCGTTTGGGCATAAAAATTGGTTTTTTAGGCTATACCGACCCACTTGTACCTCTTCGGCAGTCACCATTGTATAGTAAAGGAATTATTTATACCAAGCCCGAAGAAAACCTTAAAGAGTATGTTGCACTCTTGAAGGAGCAAGAACAATGCGATTTTGTGATAATACTTTCGCACTTGGGTCTTTCGCAACAACTTGCATTAGGCAATAACCCCGACTGCAAGGGGGTAGATTACATTTTTGGAGCTGATACGCACGAGCGAGTACGCAAGCCCATCCAAGCTGAATACACTAAAATAGTAGAACCAGGGGCCTTTGGTTCGTTCATAGGACGGCTTGATTTGAAGGTAGAAAATGGAAAAATAACAGGCGATACCTATCAACTCATTGAGGTAAATCCACAGAAATATCCTGCCAAAAAAGAAGTTGTAGCCTTGATTGAAGAGGTAGAAAAACCATTCAAAGCAGAAATAAACAAAGTAATTGGGTACAGCACCGTGCCGCTCTACCGAAACTTTGTGGTAGAAAACACCATTGACACGCTGATTGTGGATGCCCTCAAATGGAAAGTGAATGCCGATGTTGTGCTGTCGAACGGCTTTCGTTTTTGCCCACCTCGCACCGCAGGTAAAGACGGCAATGTGGCCATTACCGAAGGGTATTTATATGATATGCTACCCGTAGATTCAACCATCAGAACCGCCAAAGCTACTGGACAGCAAATCTGGGATTGGCTCGAAAAGGAATTACAAAACGTGTTTGCCCAAGATGCCTCCAAACGTTTTGGTGGCTGGCTCATTCGCTTCAAAGGAATGCAAGTTGAATTCAAAGCGTTTGAAAGAATGGGGAAACGGGTGCAAAAAGTAAATATTGCAGGACAACTCATCGACCTTGCCAAAACCTACACCCTTTGTGCGTGTGAACGAGACGGCGACCCCGAAGATATGCTTTGCCGCATGAAAGGGGTAAAAGAAGGTACAAACACCGCCTTTACACTGCACAGCATGATGAAAGAGTACCTTAAGGTGTTCTCGCCAGTGACACCTACCTTGCGGCAAGATGCTAAAGTGCTGGATGCCCCTCAAAGCCTGTTGAGCCAAGTACATGGTGTTGATTACCAATTTATTTGAGCTGTGTAACTTTTGTCACTTACTGGCCATTTTCTAACAAATACTTTTGCAGGGTATTAGTTAGAAACAAACATGAGAATCATCATTTTCGGTTTTATGTTGTGCATAAGTCTCTTAAACCAAGCCATTGGTCAGGGTATTCATGCGCACCACGAAATACAGCAAGACACCAACACCTTAGGCCATTTCTTTCAGAGAGGTCAGTTTAAGGGACATGCCCGATCTTATTTTGCTGCAACTGCAAACCACAAAGACCTCAGCGACTATTATGCTTGGGGTGTTGGGGCGGGTATCGGGTATGAAACACCTCGATTTTTGAAGTATTTTCAAGTGGGGATGAGTGGCTTTTTTATGTTTAATGTAGCATCGTCAGACCTTGCTCAAACAGACCCTACCACCGGCCAGTACAACCGTTATGAAATTGGGCTTTTTGACATTGAACGCCCCAACGACCACGAAGATCTGGATCGTTTAGAAGAATTGTATGCAAAAGTTCATTTCAGTAAAAAATCAGTTTTGACCGTTGGGAGGCAAGTACCTCAGACACCCTTCATCAATCCGCAAGATGGTCGAATGCGCCCTACGCTCACAGAAGCAGCGGTTTTAGACGTAAACGAATGGCAAAATTGGAAACTACACGCCGAATATGTATGGCGAGTATCGCCTCGCTCAACAGTACGCTGGTTTGACGTAGCAGAAAGTATCGGCATTTATCCTGTTGGGGTGGACATAAATGGAAAACCCTCGCAATATAAAGGCAATGTAAGCTCAAATGGCGTGGGCATTTTGGGTATTTCGTACCAAAAGAAGCAATGGAATATCCAAATTTGGGATACCTACATTGAAAATATACTCAACACCAATTTGGCAAAAATAGAATGGAAGTCGAAGGTTGTGGCGGGCAAAAACTGGATGATTGGAACACAACTCATTCATCAACAAGCCATTGGCAATGGCGGAAACACAGACCCCGCCAGCGCATATATCCAGCCACAAGGTAGCTCTGTGGTATTCTCGGGTCGTATTGGGCAGCAGTCGGCCAAGTTTGATTGGTTTGTCAATGCTACTCGCATTACCGCCAAGGGGCGTTATCTGATGCCTCGTGAGTGGGGACGAGAGCCATTTTACACATTCATGCCCCGTGAACGAAACGAAGGCTTTGGCGATGTAACGGCCACTACGCTTAACACTTTTTACAAACCCGAAAAACACGTAAAGGTTGAATTAAGTGCTGGGTATTTTCAACTACCCGATGTCAAGAACTTCGCTCTCAACAAATACGGCATGCCCAGCTATTCACAAATCAATTTGGGCATTACCTATCAATTTGACCATTTCTTAAAAGGTCTAAACGCTCTATTGCTGGTGGTTCGGAAGGACGAACTCGGCAAAACGTATAATAATGACCGTTTTGTATTCAACAAAGTAAACATGACTCATTTTAATCTTATCCTCAATTATCATTACTAAAACCACCAAATGGAACAACTCTTTGACATTATCCGTAAGCCTTGGCCTTGGTATGTGGCAGGGCCACTAATTGGCCTAACTGTGCCAACACTTTTGCTTATTGGCAACAAATCTTTTGGTATTTCGTCGTCGCTTCGGCACGTGTGCGCTGCGTGTGTGCCAGCCAATATCCCATTTTTCAAGTACGATTGGAAAAAAGAAATCTGGAACTTAGTGTTTGTACTTGGCGTGTTTTTGGGTGGCATTATAGCCACTAATTTCTTGGAAAACCCCGACTCATTCCAACTTTCCGAAAAAACCATAGCCGATTTAAGAGCCTTGGGTATTACTGACTTTGCAGGTCTTATGCCTACCGATTTGTTTAGCAC
>JBGAVQ010000422.1:0-2999 GCA_044228045.1 Spirosomataceae bacterium | reverse complement strand
CGCCATAGCTATAATATTTTTTCAAAAGTGGCCCACTATTGTTAAGGGTGTTTCCCATGAATTTTCCTTCTAAATAGGGATGAAGTTGTTCTGGAACAGCCCTTTTCCAGAAATAAGCAAAACTCCAAAATTGGTTTGCATTGTAATACACCTTGATGTCTTTCCAATTGGGTTCTATGTATTTTTTGTAGGTAGCATCTTGGTCGAGAATGGCATAAAGTATGGCCTTTTGGCATACTTTTTTATAGATTTTATTCCATTGGGGTGTATTTCTGTAGGTATCTTCAATGCTTTTCAGCGCACGGGCAATGGTATTTGTTCCCCCCCACACTTGCAGATAAAGTGGAGTCATATCATCGTCCAAGAGTTTCGCTTTGATAAAATCTGAGCCTGGGGTGTCTTTGGCCATTTCGCCCTCAAAATCAATATTTCCAATGCGGATTCTATCTCTTAAATATTTGTGCGTCGGAAAGTCTTTTGAGTGTTTGATGAGGTTTGGATATACTTTTCCGTAGGCATCCACTAAATCGTAAATCCACTGTTCCCCTGGCCAACGAAGTTCGGTACGCTCGCCGTACAGTTTCTTGGTCATGTCCATTTCCGACGTGAATTTCGTACCCTTTCCATCGCCTTTGTAATGCCATTGACTGCTACTTACAATCAGCCCTTCAACGGTGTATTCATTGGTATAAAGCAACATTCTGATGAATGAATCCACATCGTCGAGTTCGCCATCAGTGGTGACAATGGTGCGGGGTTTACTTGATTTTTGAGTGGTGATTGTTGATTTTGGATTTTGGGCGAATCCAATTTCCAATATTGACAATAGCAAAGCGAAAATTAATAGAACTTTCTTTTTCATGTTTTTAAAATTTATTTACAATTGATTATCGAATATAGCTTTTCTTTTCAAAGGGTAGGATTTGCAAACCATTTCTTAATCAATTTCATAATTGTGTTAACAAATGATCATTCTTTTACCTCCACAATCACTCGCTCATAGCGAGTCAGAGTTGGACTTCCATTATCAGTAACTCCCAAAATGATGTGCATCGTACCTAAACGAGTACTTTTGGGTACAATAAACCATGCCTTTTCTTTGTCAGCATCTTCAATTTTTAAAGGATTACCTGTTCGGGCAGTTGCGATGGTAAATGTGCCTACTTCAGGGTAATAAAACCATTTGTAAGCAAGGCTATTTCCGTCTGGGTCTGTTGAACCTTCGGCACTAAGGTTGATTTTATCGCCTACTTTGGCTTTGATGTATTTTTCACCACTAATTTTTACAACTGGTGGGTGGTTCGCTTCTTTGTATGGTTTAATACTCCAATCCATACGAGCTTCAAAATCATTCTGAAAAGCCTCACGCCAACGCCAAATGGTGGCTTTGTTGCTGGTGTGCCAACTACTATCTGCACCAAAAACTTCGTCTTCGGCATCAGTCCAAAGTGGGCGAGTTTCTGGCTCTAAAAACCATTTTTCGGTGCGAGGTTGATAAAACTCGTATCTGCCTCCCCAGCTTCCCCAATTTGGATTTTCGGAACTTCCTAAACCATTACTAATAAGGTATAAGAAGCTCGGCGTATCTCCTTCCATCAAGAATTTCGCAAACGGATATTGCTGTCCCAACGCTCCTTTGTTACGAATGTGCGTATCAAGCCACGGATTATCAACTATTTTAAAATTTCCACCAGCAAATCGGCCATGAAATTTATCGCCACTAATACCCGACCAAATGGCATGATGATAGCCACCCAACGCATGAAAGCCTGGGCTGGCGATATAAAATAATTTTGGAAAAGTCTTTCTAATCCAAGGGCCACTATCGTCTTGGTCAGAAATAGTATAAACTCGCAGTTTTGCCACAAATTTGTCCACTTCTTTGGCATTTCGGGTGTTTTTTACTTTCCAAAGTGCTTGGGCAAGGCAATTGGGACCGCCCCAAACTAACACCCAAACAGGGCGAGCATCTGCTTTGTCAACGGATTTAATTATCAAATCTGAACCATCCGAATCCATTCCTTTACCAACGGCTTGCATACCATAATCAGCACGTCCATCTTTAATAAGTGAAAGAAGTTTTTCGGCTGTTGGATAACCCGCTTCATGTAACGAAAGATTAGGCTGTACTTTTCCGTAGGCTTCTACAATTTCTTTGAGTCTCCACAAGGCAACTTTGTTTTTTTGATGAATGGAGGTGGTTGCTACCAGACCTTCTACATCAAACTGATTGGAATAAGTAAGAAAACGTACCGTTGACATGGCATCATCGGGTTCGTTCTCGATGTCCGTCAATACAATTACTCTTGGCTTGGTATTTTGGGCATAGAGTTTTGTGCAAAAAAGTATGATAATTAGTAGTTTAAGAATTTTCATTGTTAAATTAATTTTAAGGTTGAAATGTTCAGGATGGGACACAGATTTCACAGATGTTCCAACACAGATTTCAATTTTCTGTCTATTTCAGCCATTCCCAACGTTTTGCCCAGTCGGATAGGTACGCTTTTCTGTGTTTTGAAATGGTTTTTGCTCCTTGTTGACCTTCCAAAAAATATTCAGGATTAGGTAAATCTCCATACCAACTTTTGCCTAATTTATAATCAACTTTATTTGGTTTTGCTGGCCACGGTGCGGTGCTGGTGTATTCACCTTTTTGGCCGTTCAATTCTTTGATTTTACTGTGAATTATATAGGAACTTGTTTCGGGCTTTTTGGAAGAATAGCGAACTCCGTAAATGCCATTGCCAAGATAATAACCTGGCCATTCTTGTTTTTGAACTTCAAGCGTAAAACACGCAGAATCGGCATGAGTCGAAATAGTTGGACCATTAAACCGCCATTCTACCACTCCGTAGGCCGGAAAACTGTCTGATTTGGTAGTATTTCTCTCAAAAATATGCCTTGAACTGTAAGCGATAGGCGTATATTGTCCTCCCCAACTTTCACCCAATGGATTATTTGGATTGCCTTTCATCAAATAGGCCAACGAGGGCGTATCG
>JBGAVQ010000055.1:0-24116 GCA_044228045.1 Spirosomataceae bacterium | reverse complement strand
GTGTCTATTAAATCTTCGGTTTTTTCACGAGTAATACCCCTCCGCATCGCTTTGAGCATTTCGGTAGAGCCAGTCTGCAAAGGCATATCCAAATAATTGCAAACATTTGACCGTGAAGCCATTACATCCAGCACATCTAACGGAAAACCCGACGGATAAGCATATTGTAGGCGAATCCAGTCAATGCCTTCTACATCAGAAAGTCGCTCTAATAGTTCAGATAAATTCCGCTTTTTGTAAATATCCAACCCATAATAAGTAAGGTCTTGGGCTATCAAAATGAGTTCTTTTGTACCTCGCCGAGCCAATGATTTCGCTTCGGTTACTAATTCATCCATTGAGCGGCTTACGTGCCCGCCACGCATAAGTGGGATTGCACAAAAGCTACACGGGCGGTCGCAGCCTTCGGCAATTTTGAGGTAGGCATAGTGAGCTGGAGTGGTGAGCAAACGCTCGCCAACTAACTCGTGTTTGTAATCTGCTTTAAGTGTTTTGAGCAAACGAGGCAATTCATTAGTACCAAACCAAGCATCTACCGTAGGAATTTCAAGTGCCAGTTCATCCTTATAGCGATGTGACAAACAGCCAGTTACGTACACTTTATCTACCACGCCCTGCTCTTTGGCATCGGCATAACGCAAAATGGTATCAATGGACTCTTGCTTGGCGTTGTCTATAAATCCACAAGTGTTAATAACCACAATATTGGCATCGTCTCGCTTGGCTTCGTGCGTAACATTGTATCCGTTGCCTTTCAATTGCGTAAAAATCACTTCGGAATCTACCACGTTTTTGGAGCAACCGAGTGTAACTATATTAACTTTATTGGTGCGTAAGCCTTTGGTTTTCATGTTGATAACTCTCTTTTGAAAAAGAGTCGCAAAGGTACGAATAAAAACATTGACAAATTTCAGACAAGTGTATCTTTGTAACTCCTAATCCAATCTGGTATGAAAATCACATCCATTCCCTTACTGTTATTACTGTGTCATTTGACCCTTGCCCAGAATCACCTCAAAATCAGAGAGTTTCGGCAAAAAAATGAACATACTTGGCTAAATGAATACATACAGTTTTTGTCTATTCCAAACATTGTAAAAGACACGACCAATGACATTCGTAAAAATGCCATCTTCATTAGCCAAATGATGCAACGCCGTGGTATCAAAGCCGAATTATTAGAATTGAACGATAAAATTCCCCCCGTCGTATTTGGTGAAATAACTGTACCCGGAGCAACCCAAACCGTTATTTTTTATGCTCATTACGACGGGCAGCCTGTTCAGCCAGCCAAATGGGCTACCGGAACGGCCCCTTTTAAACCTGTTATTGCTACAAATTCTATTGAAAATGGTGGCAAAATCATCCCAATGCCCACCGCTAATGACGCTATCAATGGCGACCACCGCATTATTGCCCGCAGTACTGCCGACGACAAAGCGGGGGTTTTCATTATTCTATCGGCTTATGAAGCATTGGTCAAAAGTGGCCTTGCGCCATCGGTTAATGTTAAGTTTTTCTTTGAGGGCGAAGAAGAAGTTGGCTCTGACCACCTCGGCGACTATTTGCGAAAATTCCAAAACCGCCTACAAAGTAGCTTGTGGGTATTTTGCGATGGCCCTGTCCACCAATCTGGCAAAAAACAAGTGGTATTCGGCTGCCGAGGTGACATCAACCTGGAATTGACCTTATATGGTTCTCGTCGTCCACTGCATAGTGGCCATTATGGTAACTGGGCACCCAATCCTGCCATGAACTTGGCTCGCTTGCTGGCCACCATGAAAGATACAAAAGGCAAGGTGCTTGTTGATGGTTTTTATGATGATGTTACGCCACTGAGTGCATCAGAAGTGGCCGCTATCAAAGCTGTGCCCAATATTGACGAAGCGATCAGGAAAGAACTCGGCTTTGCCGAGGCAGAAGACATCAACAAGTCACTTACTGAACTAATAAACCAACCGTCGCTCAATGTTAGTGGATTTGTGAGTGCAGGCGTAGGCGCACAAGGAGCCAATGTAATACCAGCCACAGCAACTGCTTTGATAGACTTACGCTTAGTTTTAGGAAACGACCACCAACGGCAAGTACAAAAAGTAATTAGCCATGTTCGGAAACAGGGGTATTATGTAATAGACCATGAGCCAACTACCGACGAGCGGCTCAAGTATCCACTTATTGCTAAATACACTGCCAAAACAGGCTACAATGCCCAACGCACTCGACTCGATTTGCCGGTAGCCCAACAAGTAGTAAAAGCTATCCAAACTACTGTTGATTACCCCGTTATTATCATGCCAACTTTGGGAGGTAGTTTGCCACTTTATTTGTTTGAAGATATTCTAAAAACGAAGGCTATCATTACTATTCCTTCGGCAAATTATGACAATAATCAGCATGGTGAAAACGAAAACATCCGTATTCAGAATCTTTGGGATGGCATCGAAACCGTAGGGGTAATCATGACTATGAAATGATTCAGCTGTTTTTTCGTTTCTTTGTAGATGAATTGCTAAAAATATGACTCGTTTTATCTTTGTTTTTTTATTGACTATAACTGTTTGGTGGTCGGTTTCGGCACAGCAAGTGGTTGGTTTGCGCCCCTACTCACGAGGGATTGGGGTTGATAATCAGCACAGACTTTGGTCTTTAGGTACTGATTTTCGAATTTATCATTTTGGCGGAAAAGAATGGATAGAACACCCCAGTAAAGACAAAGTGCGATTTATAGCCGTAAGCCCCAAAGGTGCCTTGTATAGCATTAGTTACAATAACCTTATCCACACAAGTGATGGCAAAAAATGGTATTGCCTCGACTCTATCGCTACGGCAAAAAAAGTAGCAGTAGATGCCAAAGATAAGGTGTGGGCAATTGGGTTAAATGACAAAATTTATACTCGCAAAGGCAAAAACTGGCAAGAATACCCAGGCAAAGGGTTGGCGCAAGAATTATTGTTGGATGCCAAAGGAATACCCTATCACATTGGCACTAACCAAAAAGTGTACATTGGCTCAGGCAAAGGCTGGCAAGAAGTACCCAACTGCCCCAAAGCCAAGTACTTTGCATTTGATGCACAACAAAAACTCTGGATTGTTGGCAAAGACTCGTACCTCTACCAGCCCCAAGGAAAGGGCTGGGTCAAATTCCCAAAAAACATTAGAGCCAAGCAATTTTGTTTCGACGGCAGCACACTCTATTTTATTGACTACTGGTCAAACGAAGTAGCTCGGCTGGTGTTCTGACAAGAGAGGACGAGACATAAGACAAGAGAAAATACCAACAACAACAAGAGCCATTTCTCACGAAATGGCTCTTGTTGTTGTGAATACCTAATACCAATTATTGATTATTTACAACCTGCGAAGTTGCGGGTTTTTGTGTGTTTCCATAAGCTGGACAACTGTTTCGGCGGGCGCAAGAGGCCATCATGCCAAGTAATAAGAGTAAAAAGAGTGCTTTCTTCACCTAATTAAATGTTTGGTTATCAATCTTCTGCACAAAAATACGAACAAAACTACTCAATTATTGCCTTTTCCAGCTCTTTTTCTGTTACTACCTCCAATTCTTCGCTCACCAACAAGAAAGGTGGCTGCCTTTCGGTAGGTTTTTGTTTGTAACCCAGTATTTCGAGCATGGTATCGGCGTTTTGTTCTGGGGCAAACAAGCGGGTATGAATCGTGCCGTCTTCGTCTCGGTCAATAATCACATGTTGAGGTGCCGGAATCAAACAATGCTGAATACCCCCATAACCTCCCAACGACTCTTGATAAGCACCCGTATGGAAAAACCCGATGTATTGGGCTTCGGTATCTTCGTCAAAAATAGGCAAGTAGAGGTCTTCGCTATGGGCTTCGGTATTGTAAAAATCCTGTGAGTCGCAGGTAAGGCCGCCCAAGTTTACTTTTTGGTAGAGGTTGTCCCAATTGTTCACCGGAAGCATGATATACTTTTGGTTAAGCCCCCACGAATCAGGCAGTTGCGTAATAAAAGAGCCATCAATCATGTACCACAGCTCCTTATCGTTTTGTAGTTTTTTGTCAATTACGGAGTAAATAACCGCTCCACTTTCACCCACAGTATAGCTGCCAAATTCTGTGAAAATATGTGGTACAGGCACATTGTTTTTACTACAAATCCAGGCAATAATTTCGATGATTTCGTCAATCATGGCTTGGTAGTCATAATTGAATTGGAGCGATGTCTGAATCGGTAAGCCACCACCCACGTCTATGGAGTCGAGTTCGGGGCAAATTTTCTTCAATTCACAATATTTCTGAATAAACCGGCTCAACTCTGACCAATAATATGCATTATCTTTTAGCCCTGTATTGATAAAAAAGTGGAGCATTTTGAGCTTAAAATGCGGGTTCGGGGCTATTTTTTCTTTGTAAAGACTAATTACATCCGAATACCGAATGCCCAAGCGGGAAGTATAAAAAGCAAAGTTGGGTTCTTCGTCAGTAGCAATCCGAAACGCCAAATTAACGGTGTCGGCGGTGGCATTCTCTAAATAATAGTCAATTTCTTTGAGGTTATCTAACACAGGAATACAATTGAAGCCCTCATTGATTAGCTCAGTGATATACTGCAAATACTGCGGCCGCTTGTAGCCGTTGCTAATAATAAATGTCTGTTTAGTAAGTTTTCCTTCGTTATATAACTGCCGAATGATAGGAATATCATACGCCGAGGAGGTTTCGAGGTGGGCATGATAGTCGAGGGCTTCTTCGAGAATGAACCGAAAATGCGAAGATTTTGTGCAATAACAATAGGTGTAGCTACCTTTGTAGTTGAATTTTTTGATAGCGTTTCGAAACAACAGTCGAGCGTTTTCGATATGCTCACCAATTTTTGGCAAATACGTGAGTTTGAGAGGTGTGCCATACTGCTGGATAATGTCCATCAACGGTACATTGTTGAACATAAGGTTGTGGTCATCGTCCACGTTAAACTCACGAGTCGGAAACTCGAAAGTTTGTTCAATGAGGTCACGATAGCTTTTCATTCTTTAGTTATGCTGTGAAAAAACGGATACCCAATAGCCCCCCATCCCCCTGAGTGGGATAAATACAGAAAGGCCACAACGACATTCTCAAAAAGAGCGTGCAAAAGTGCAACAAAATGATGACCTTTGCAATAGACAAAAATTGTATTTATTGAAGATGTTTTTGATTTTTTCTTTCTTGCAAACTTCTACACATTTTTGAAATACAACACCCTGATTATCAATTATTTTTTCTACTATAGCCAAGCCAAAATCATCATTATCTCTGACTTTTAATTTATGACTTCTACCCATACTACTCCTCACGTTCATTTTATTGCTATTGGCGGAGCTGCTATGCACAACCTGGCCATTGTTTTACATCAAAAAGGCTATCAAGTAACTGGTTCTGACGATGAAATTTACGAACCCTCCAAAACTCGATTGGCCACCAACGGCCTGCTTCCTACCGAAATCGGCTGGTTTCCCGAAAAAATTCATGCTGGTTTAGATGCCGTCATTTTGGGGATGCACGCCCGCAAAGACAACCCCGAGTTGCTCAAGGCGCAAGAGTTGGGGCTTCGTATTTTTTCATACCCCGAATATGTTTTTGAGCAAAGCAAAAGCAAACAGCGCATTGTAATAGCGGGTAGTCATGGCAAAACCACTACAACTTCCATGATTTTGCACGTGCTCAATTATTTCAAGCGAAAATTTGATTACTTGGTAGGTGCTCGTATCGAGGGCTTTGACAACATGGTGAAACTCTCAGACGATGCCCCCATTATTGTAATTGAGGGCGATGAATACTTCTCGTCACCGTTAGACCGTCGGCCTAAGTTTTTGCATTATCACCATCATATTGCCTTGATTTCGGGCGTGGCGTGGGACCATATTAACGTGTATCCTGAGTTTGAGAATTATGTACACCAGTTTGAACTCCTTGCCGATGCAACACCCAAGGCAGGCTTTTTGATTTATGACCAAGCCGACGATTTGGTTTCGGTAATTTGCAACAAAGAACGACCAGATGCTCAACCCATTGGTTATCAGGCTCATCCGCATGTTATTAGAGATGGTAAAACCTACCTGATTACTCCGAAAGGCCAAGAAGTTCCTGTGTTGGTTTTTGGCGAACACAACATGAAAAACCTCAACGGAGCAAAAGAAGTATTAGATAAAATCGGAATCGAAGAAGAACAGTTTTACGAAGCCATTCGGTCGTTTAAAGGAGCGGCTAATCGTTTGGAACTGATTGCCAAATCAGATAATGTGGTGATTTTTAGGGACTTTGCCCATGCGCCATCTAAATTAGAAGCTACTACACAAGCCGTAAAAAGCCAGTTTCCAAACCGCCGATTGGTGGCGTGCGTAGAACTGCATACGTTTAGTAGTTTGAATAAATATTTTCTGGACGAATACAAAGACACTTTCAATCAACCTGATGTAGCAGTGGTGTATTATAGCCCTCGCACCATCAAACACAAGAAACTTACCCCCATTGAACCCCAAGAAGTAATTGAGGCATTTGGCAACCCTAACCTAAAAGTGTTTACTGACAATCAGGCTTTGCGGGAGTTTTTGCTTGAACAAAACTGGGACAATACCAACTTATTACTCATGTCGTCAGGTACATACGATGGACTCAATATTCCCGAAATAGCAAAGGAGATTTTGGCATAAAGGCCATCAAAACTCTACCCGATAGCTAATAATGGGTACTAAACCCAGCTGGGTTTTGCTAACAAGTTGGTTTTGAAGTACATCATAATATTGATACGCTGCATTTTCTTTGTTGAGTACATTCTGAATATCAAGCGCAAGCGTTCGGGTATAGTTATTTTTGTTCTTTTTGAGGCTTATCCGCAAATCAAGACGAACATAGTCGTCTAACTTTTGAGTAAATGCTTCGTTTTCTTTATAGACAGTAGTGCGAGCGACTTGCGAAGCAACGGTGTTGATGGGTGTGTCTCGGTATCCTCCCTGCCAGATACCCCGCACGTTGATACCCAAGGTACGGTCTTTTTGCTTTCGGGTTAGGGCTATTTCTTTTCCGCCTGTAAAAGTAAAAATATACTTACCATTAAATCGAGAATCTCGCCAAATGCCATCAGAACCTTGGTATTTTGATTGGTAAAGCGATGCTGTAAAAAGGTAATAATAGTTTTGGGTCAAAACCTGCTCTGCCGACACCTCTACGCCATAGTTTTTGCCTTTTCCTTTGGCAACCAATAATTCTTTTGTGTTGATTTCCAGTTCATTAAGTGCCGAATAACTACTAAGTCGGGTAGCCGAAATAGGCACATTTAAAAGCGATTGATAGTATGTTTCAATATTTAAGTTGATTTTGTTATGAAGTCGTTGCCGAAACGATAACACATAATGATGGGCTTTTGTCAGATTGAGGTTTTTTTCTGATGTTGAGCCAGGCAAATACGTGGTGAGTACTCCCCTGCGAATAGCTTGGGTATGCAGCCCATAAGCCAACGACAAACTTTGATTAGCCAAACCTGACCAAGTAAGTGCAGCACGTGGTTCGAGTGTAGCAAAACCCGTACTATGCAAGCCTACTTGTGCCTTCAATTGTTCCGAAAGCCCAATATGCCAGTCGGCATAAGGTTGTACTATGGTTCGTTCGGTAATATTACTGCCACTACTGGTAGCAGTAGCAGTTAACTGGGTGTTTCGGGTGGCATTTACAAACGTTCCAATTTTTAGATAATTACGAGCAGCAAACTTATGTGTAAACGCCGTAGAAATAGACAATCGCCTATTTTGAAAAGACTCATCAATATAGTTTGTGGGGGTATAGTCGTTTCCTAAAAAATCTTGCTTGCGGTTGTCTTCTCTGGCCGACAATGCCATTACTGTACGCCACGATGTTTTTGAACTTAACGACACCTCGTGTGTGAGGCCTATGGCTCCCATACGGGCGGTATATTCAATGTCAGTATTATCTTTTTCAAATTTCCACAATGATCTGTCCCGTTCGGCAGTAAAAACATTACTACTGGTTCCGCCCATGCCAAACAGTGTAAAAGTTCCGCTTTTGAGAGTAGGAAAACTCAGGTTGAAAGAAAGATCCTGAAAAGCGATGTCTTCGTCACCCAATTTGACACCCATTGCCCCCAACAAACCAGTAAACGAGTACCGATAATTAGCTAAAAATGAGGCTTTTGACTTTTTAGAGAAAGGTCCCTCCATGGCCACATCTACCCCTATTACGCTTGCCTGTGCTGTAATTTCATGTTGTTCATTATTACCTTTGCGGAGCGACATATCCATTACACCCGATAGGGCGTTGCCATAATTGGCAGGGAAAGCCCCAGTCAAAAAGGTAGAGTTAGCCAAAAGTTCTCAATATATTAACACCACCGCCGTTTGCATGGAGCGGTCGCTAAATGTACCTGCATTGGTTAAGTGGTTCGGATTCACAATGTCAATGCCCTCCAGTCGCCACAGGAGGCCGTTAGGTGAGTTCCCCCTTATTACTATGTTGTTGGCTTGGTCGTTGGTGGTAGCTACACCCGCAAACGAAGTAACCAAACGAGCAGGGTCATAATAATTGGCCGCAAACCGCTGTACTTCTTCAATGTTAAAAGAATGGCTACTCACAGGGCTGACTTGTCCGGTTCGGCTTGGTACAACGGTTAATTCTGATAGTTTTTGGACGTTTTCTTGTAGGTTAATTTCCAATACAATTTCTTTGCTGGCATTAACCAATACGTCGCTAAGTACCAACTTGTCGTATCCGACAAAACTCACCGTTAAGATATACCGCCCAGGTTTTACATTGATGATTCGGAAGTGCCCTTGTTCATCGGAGATTGCCCCCAGATTAGTGTTGTCAAGCATCACACTTGCCCCTTGCAATACTTGCTTACTGGCTTTGTCTTGAACCTGCCCTCTGATGGTTTGGGTAGGGGTTTGGGCCAGCAAGGTAGTACATGTTAATAGGCCAACCACAAAAACTTGTATTGTTGATTTCATTTTTTGTTAAATAATCGCACCGCAATCTTAGCGAATTTCCATATCGTAATCCACTGATAATAAGGCAAATATTCTATTTTGACAATTTGCAACTTTACAACACTTGGTGTTAGTACACTGTTAGCTACGTTGCTTCAGGTTTTTTACTTATAGAATTGCTCAGAAATTTCTGTGAGAGAAAAATCAAACATATTTTGTTAACAGTGTATAAGTATGCAAACATAATGTATTTTTGAAGGTTCTCCTCTATATGAAGTGACTTCACAATGGACTTTGCAAAGTATTTTTCGGTGGCTTTGGCCAGTGCTATCAAATTTGTTGGAGGCCCTATTACGGGGGCAGCTCTTAGATTAAGTTGGTGGGAAACAGCCCTATTTACTATTGTGGGCATGATGAGCGCCGTGACAATTGTCTCGCTGGTGGGTCGAGAGATTCAGCGACGTGTTCGAGCACGCTCAAGCGCTCGAGTCAAGCTTTTTAGCAGGCGCACTCGTTTGGCCGTTTCTGTTTGGCGACGATTCGGCCTATGGGGTATTGCGTGTTTGACTCCGCTTTTTTTTACACCTATCGGTGGCACGCTCATCGCCTTGTCGTTCAAGCTGTCGCTTCGGCAGTTTTTCTTGCCCATGTTGGTTTTTGCAGCTTTATGGGCAATCATTTTCTCATTGCTCATTTATAACATCCCCGCCGTAAAGACATTCGTGAGTTAAGAGAATGTACTACTTTAGGGCAGAGTTCTACAAATATTGCAAACGGGCATTGAGCAAATTGTGCGTATTCCGAAAAAACTATTGGCTAACCTGAGCGGGTCGTGGGTTTCGTTTTTGGGCTTGATTCTTGTGATAATCACCCCGAGAGAAGAACCGCTCAATCATGCAATAAAGTACAATAAAGAAGTATCGGCTTCCCATCTCCTTGATTTTCAGGTTCGATTCTCCGTATTTACGGTTTCGCCACGAGTTGGGCACTACGGCAAACGTGTAGCCTCGCACATAAGCTTTCAGGGGTAACTCAACCGTTAGATTAAAATGAGGTGCCAAAAAGGGCTTAATGCCCTCAATGGTTTCTCGACGATAAAGTTTGAAAGCGTTGGTAGTGTCGTTATAAGGGATTCCGGTCATCATTCGCACCAAAAAGTTAGCAAATCGGTTGATAATCAGCTTTACTTTGGGGTAGTCTATTACTTGCCCACCCTTGCTAAACCGTGAGCCAAACACACAGTCCACGTTTTGCTCAAGCATGGTTCTATAAAACTTCACCAGGTCGTTGGGGTCGTCGGAGAGGTCGGCCATCATCACAGCAACGCAGTCACCCGTAAACCGCTCTAAACCATAGCGAACGGCATAGCCAAAACCATTAGGGCCAAGGTTGGTGTGATAAACCAAGGTCGGAATCTCGAGTTGAAGTGCTTGTAGTACCTGCTCGGTGCGGTCTTTTGAGTTATCATTAGTCACGCAAATTTCATGTGGAATACCCTCTTTGGCCAAGGTAGTATAAAGCGTCCGTAGCGTTTCGGGCAGTGATTCTTGCTCGTTGTAAGCAGGTATAACAACACTCAGTTTCATTTCTTTGGTACGTTAGTAAATTCTTAGCACAGGTCTGTTTGTTTGGGAGATAGTAGTTGGTCAGACCTGCGGTACAGACCAATACCCCTACTTTTTTAGCCCTGTTTTTCGCACATATATGCGGGTTTCGTCCACCATTCCCATGTAAAGGTAGTGGTTTTTGACGAAATCGCCGAGGTCACCAAAGGACTCATGGCCTTGGGTAGCCCTATCTGTTACCCAATGATTGTTTTTACCAACAGCATCTACAAACACTTTGGGTTTGGTACGTTGAATATTGGACAAGAATCGTTCTCGGTACTCATTACGCATCGAATGTTCAAAAATACATCGTTCTGTATGGTTTTCGGCAGTACCTTCTACCATTTGTGTTTCTACATAGTAGCGGCACATCCAGCCCCAAACCACCAGTGTATCACCAGCTTGTGCGTATTTTTTTATGGTTTTTGATACTAACGACTCGGGCAATTGCCGATTTAATGTTGCATGAGATGGGTACTGATTGAGTGGTTGGGCTTGTGCTACTCTAAAACCAATTGTTAATATAATACCACCACACCACGCCAATGCCCAGATTCGTTGACTTTTTAATCCTAATTCCATTAGTTCAGAAAGTAACCATGCATTCAGAAGCGAAACTGGAAAAATAAGCCACAGTAAATAATGTGTAAACTCATTGCCTGGTTTCAGTACGGCATAAAGTGATGCCAGTAAAAAAAAGATGCAAAAACACACTATAAAGAATGAGGTTTTAAAAACAGGCTTTCGACTCCAGCCTGTTGCCAGTGTAACAACTGTCAAAAGAAACGACAACCCCACAAACACCTGAAAGTCAACAACTTTACTCAAATACTTTGGTAAATTTATAAACCCTGCCCATAAAGATTGCCCACTACCATAGGCTAAATTGGCACCAAAATAAAACTTGATAAAGTCTTGAAAAACACCCGCATAACCAGCCAACCCTGATACCATGAGTAAAAATAATAGTGTACCCGCCAAAAGCAACAAAGCAGAGCGTTCAAAAGAGGGTAATCGCCCGTGGCGTCGTTCCCGATAAAGCCAAATTAAGGCAAAAAGTATAATTACACTTAATGCAGGAATAGCCTGTAACTTGCCGAACGGAGTCATGCCAGCAAAAAAGCCTAACCAAAAAAACTTGCGGTGATAGCTACCTGTATGTGTATAAATACGAACAAAAAGCCATAAAACCACACTCAAAATAGCCATTGGAACGTGCTCGCTGGTGTAATGAACAAACCCTGAATGCTGGGTAAAGGCAAATAACGCAAGGGGCGGCAATAACGCCAAGCGAGCAACCGACTGCCCAAACCATAGCTTTGCAGAAAAATAGAAGAAAAATAAAGCAATAACCACACAAGCCAAGCCAACCCAACGTGCAGAAGTATAGTCAAAGGGCAATCCAAATAGCTTAGGAATCAGTAAAACATATTGGTCGAGTGGGCCAATGGTTGTGCCATCTACCGACCGCCAATACACGGGGTCTGTCCAGAGCGTAATGGCGTGTGAAATATTCTGGCTTTCGTCAGGGTCAATTTCTTGATTAAACAAAACGACGGGCAAGCGCATCATCACGAGCAAAGCTACCAGAAGCAACAAAAACCAACCATCAGCTATTTTGATAGTTGGTTTAAAGTAAGGCAAAAGGGTGAATCCACTCAGCACAACCAGACCGCCAAAGCCCAAAAGCCAATAAAGTGTGGGTTGAGTATCGAATGACAATGTATTCATCCCATAAACTGATAACTAATCGAAGGTTCTGCGTGTCATCTTATCCCCGAAGGCGATTGGCTATGCCGTCGTGAATCTGCACTAATGTTTCGTGAACGCCAAAAGTCCAGTTCCAGCTTGGATAGTGGTTTTTGAATTTGGTCAAGTCACTAATATACCAGATATGATCGCCTATCCGATTTGTTTCAGAATAACTAAAACTCATTTTGTTGCCCGTGATTTCTTCGCAAATAGTAATGGCTTCGAGCATCGAAACATTGGCAAATCGCCCACCGCCAGCATTGTAAACTTCACCCGCACGTGGGTTTTGGTAAAAATGCCAGAACATATTCACCAAGTCGTGGCTATGGATGTTGTCACGCACTTGCTTGCCTTTGTATCCGAAAATAGTATAATGATTGCCAGTAATGGCGCATTTCATCAAATAAGCCAAAAAACCATGTAATTGTGCGCCTGAATGGTTGGGCCCAGTAAGGCAACCTCCTCTGAATGTGCCAGTTTTCATGCCAAAGTACCGGCCATACTCTTGAACCAACACATCGGCGGCCACTTTTGATGCCCCAAATAGCGAATGTTTGGTTTGGTCAATGCTCATGTATTCGTCTATCCCGTGTTCAAAATAAGGATGCGATGCGTCTATTTCCCAACGGGTTTCGGTTTCAAGCAATGGCAACAAATTTGGGTTATCACCATACACCTTATTAGTTGAGGTAAAAATAAAAACGGCTTCGGGGCTATGCAAGCGGGTCATTTCCAGCACATTGAGTGTACCGTTGGCATTTACCGTAAAATCAGTGAAGGGTTCTTTGGCGGCCCAGTCGTGGCTTGGTTGGGCTGCGGTGTGTACAATCAGCTTGAGGTCGGTACCGTATTCTTTAAAAATAACCTCCAATTGCTCTGCCGAACGAATATCGGCGTTGTAATGGCGATAGTTAGCAAAGCGTTCTTCTAAGCGAGTCCGATTCCAATCGGTTGAGGCCTCTTGACCAAAAAAATACTGACGGAGGTTATTGTCAATGCCTACAACGAGGTCAAATTTATCAGCAAAAAAAGCGACAGATTCGCTGCCAATTAGCCCTGCTGAGCCTGTGATGAGTGCTATGTTCATAATTAGAATACTGGATAGAATACTAATTTACCAGAGAGACTGCCATTAAAAAAGCGGCACAGTACTGCACCGCTTTTTATATCAAAAAGAAATGAATCGGACAGATTACCAAGTACTTATACTTATTTAATCTAATAATTAACAGCTTACTGCTATTACCCAATAGACCTTATTATTAGTTTCCTTGTGCAATGGTCTTACCGCTACTAAGTTTTTCTCGGATTTTTTGAGTACGTGACTCGCTCTCAACGTCTTCGGCATATTTATTTTTGAGTTGGCGAGCCGAGCTGTCAGGATGAACCCCATACACAAGCGGATTTGCTGCTTGATGGTCCTTCTGCACAATTGTATTATTTTTCTGGTAGTCACACGCTCCGATTGAGAGTGCTACAAGAATTACTGCCAACAAGTTGTTGCGCTTCATAGTGTATGTGATTCTAAAATTTGTACAAAAATAGAGGGCGATTTTGAATTAGCCAACTGTTTGAAATTTGAAAATTTGAAAATTTGAAAATTTGGCAATCACCCTATTACTTCAAGGAGCTAATAATCAGACATTTAAATAAAAATAAACTCCTTTTTTATCTATAGGAATTCAAAAAAAATTCTCAATTATTAGTTCAATTTCAAGTTTTCTATTTCTGATTTAACAAACGCCACTAAGGTAGCAATATGGGCTTCTGAGAAATCAAACGAAATGCCCGCTGCCTCGTAGATTTCGCCAATGGGTACAGTATAACCCAATTTGAGGGCATTTAGGTAGCTTTCGAGGCCTTTTTGTGGGTTTTCTTTGTAATTTTTCCACACGCCTATTGCTCCCAGCTGCGCAATTCCGTATTCGATGTAGTAAAACGGCAACTCAAAAATATGCAATTGTTTATGCCATAGCCAGCCTTTGTAATCTTCTAAGCTTGTCCAGTCGGTTATGGAATCGGTAAATTGTTCATAAATTTTTAGCCACGCAGCATGGCGTTCTTCTACGGTGTGAGTGGGGTTTTCGTAAATCCAATGTTGAAATTTATCTACCGTGGCCACCCACGGTAGGGTTTCTAAAATATCCTCTAAGTGCTTGATTTTGGCTCTTTTGAGGTCGTCGGGATTCTCCAAAAACACATCCCAATGATCCATTGTCAGGAGCTCCATACTCATAGAAGCCAACTCTGCTACTTCTGACGGAAACTGACGAAAACTATTGATTTCCAGGTCTTTGGTCAAAATTGAATGTACGGCATGGCCACCTTCGTGCAAGAGTGTAACCACATCACGAAGCTGCCCAGCAGCATTCATAAAAATAAACGGGAAACCAGTTTCTTCTAAGGGGTAATTGTAGCCACCTGGTGCTTTGCCAATGCGAGATTCGAGATCGAGGCGGTCGAGGTTTTTCATCACGCTAAGGCACTCTCCCAAAAAGGGATTGAGGCGATTCAAACACACAATGGTTTTGTTAAGCAGTTCGTCACCAGTGGTAAAAGGCTTTAGGGCTGGGCGGTTCTGCGGGTCAACGGCTTTGTCCCACGGGCGCAATTCACTCACACTCAATGCCTTTTTGCGCTCGACTGCCATTTCATCAAGAACCGGACGAATGGTTTTTGCAACGGCTTGATGAAAATTCATACAGTCCCAAGGGGTGTAGTCAAATCGCCCCATTGCTGCAAACATATAGTCACGGTAGTTGGCAAAACCAGCATTTAAGGCCATTTGATGACGTAGAGCGAGCATCTGATTAAACAGATTGTCGAGCTTTTCTTTTTCTTGAATCCGCCGCTGTTGAATTTTGAAATAGGTTGATTCCCGTACCCCACGATCAGGGCTTTCGAGCAGTGCCGCAGCTTGTTGGAGGGTTTTGGTTACACCATTTATCTCTACGGTCATGGCACCGATAGTGGCCTGATATTGGCTCGACAATTGCTGCACTTGTACTTGAAGCGGAATGTTCTCTTCTCTAAATAACTCAATGGCTCGCTTCATGCCACGTATCGTAATAGCAAAACCCTTGTCTGTCAGCTTGTTAATATCAGGATTTTCTACTGCTTTTTTGTTGAAGGCATCGTCAAAAGGAGCAATATGGGGTTGTATAGCAGTTACAAAGTGCTGGTAAGCCTCTTGTGCTGTTTCGTTAGCGGTGTCGCAGGTCATGTGTATATATCGCCAAGCAAAGTTTTCAGAAAGATAACTTTCTAACTCTGAGCGATTCTTGAACCATGCTTTAAGAGTGGCAGGGTCTGATATTTCTTGGTTTTGGAGTTGCTCAAAATAGGGCTTGAGGTCTTCCCAAGTTTTAAAATCAAAATCTTGTGATAATAAATGCCGTTGGGGTGGTTTTACGGCTAATACGTCTGCAGTCATGGCTTTTATTTGGGGGTAATGTTACTGTTTGTTTGCTCTTCTAAGGGCGCAATTGGCATCGGCGTTTCATCCTCATCCTGCTGGTCTTGCACCCACCAAAAGGGGCCTTTGCCATCGTTTTCGGTGAGTTCAACGTACTTGTCTGAGAGTTTTTTTAGGTCAACTACGCACATATATACAATGATAGAGTGGTTGAATAGAAGAATGAGTGAATACAATATTTGTCTTATTCTGCTAACTCCGATTTTCCTCCGCAATGGAGATTGCCGCAATGGAGATTGTCGAGGTTGTATGGTCTTGCGTCTCCGACGGGGTCGCCAACTACGCTAAATGGTTTTACTCCACTTCAATCACCACGTCTTTTGACATGGGGTGCGCTACGCAGGTGAGTACATAGCCTTGCTGGATTTCTTTGTCGGTGAGGCCGTCTTCTTCATCCATTTTTACCTTGCCTTGTACGCATTTGCCCATGCAAGCTGTACACATACCTGCTTGGCACGAATAGGGTAGGTCAATATCATGGTCTAAAAATGCCTCCAAAATGGTCTGATGAGGCTTTACTTCTACCTGATATTCACTCCCTTCGTAATGTACCGTTACCAGTTGTGCTTTTAATGACCCGTCTTCTTCTTCGATGGGCATCGGCGATTCTTCATGCGACACAAAAAAATGCTCTTGATGAACCCGTTCGGCAGGTGCGCCCAATAGTTTGAGTGCTTTTTGCACCTCCTCCATCATACCTTCTGGTCCACAAATAAAGAAGTCAGTATTAGCAACATTAATACGCAGTTCCCGCACACAATGGATGGCCTTTCCTTGACCAATACGACCCGTTTGTCCGACCCACAACTCATTTGGCTGGCTCAAAATATGCTGCACCTCCAAGCGACCAGCATACTTAATTTCCATATTATCAAGCAGTTTCTTAAAAATAATACCCTCTTGAATACGGTTTCCATAAATAAGCGTCACCTTACTGTTGGGTTCAATGGTCAACACAGACTTGGCAATAGATAATAGTGGTGTGATGCCACTACCTGCCCCAAACAGCACAACATGACGAGCATTACTGGCGTTGAGTTCAGGCGAAAAATGCCCCATCGGTTCCATTACTTCGAGCGCATCGCCTACCTTGAGGTGGTCAATAAGCCAGTTAGACACCAAGCCACCTGGCACTCGTTTTACGGTGATTGCTAACGAGGCATCAGTATGAGGCGACGACGACATGGAATAACTGCGGCGGACTTTTTTACCGTTTATTTCTGGAATCAGTGTTAAGAACTGACCAGGTTTGTAGCTAACGGCCTGATGAACAGGATGCCAGAACGAAATGGTGACGGCATCAGAAGTTTCTCGAATGATTTCTTTTACTACTAAGTGAAGGTATTTACTCATTTGTTTGATAAAGAGTGAGGGCGAAGGAGTGAGGAGTGAGAAAATGTTAGTTGCTATCAACTACTCAAACTCACTACTCGCTTCTCAATCCTCAAAAGTCATATATTCAGCCAATACGTTAATTTTAACACCAACGCTCGGTTTTTAGTTTGGAGCGAACTATAGTGATAGCTATCAATCGGTTGGTGTCACAAAAGTGTTAAGTATAAATAACAAACAAATCGCTGACAGGTTTAAAACGCCGCTCAAAAAAGAGGTGTTTATATTAGGATTGATTCGTTGGCGCAAAGGTCGTAAAAATACGCTTTTCGAGAAAGACAAACTTTGCTGTTGCCATTAAACTCACTTCAAAACTACATATCTATCAACAAAGAAAAGATTGTTTTGGGGGTTACACTTGATGGTATAAAGTCAAGCCTGCAATGGGCGTTTCCATAATGTTTTTGACAGTAACGCCTTTATCATTAGCAACTTGGCGCAAAATATCTGAGTAATAGAAAGCTACTGAACCCGTAAAATGAACTTTTAATTGCTTGTAATCTGGATACTTGCAGATGTATTTCTGAAAAAACAAGTCAAACGAATCATAAACGAGCCGATACGCCTGCGGATGCGAGCGATTGTCAAATAAGAACTTAGAGAAACTGGCAAAATAACGATTAGGAAAAGGTTTTTTGTAGGCGTTTTCCAGCACCAAGTCACGGGTTGTGTTAGGGAAACGCTTGTCAAATTTTGCTTCTAACTCAGGCGCAAGGTCTTTTAGTAAGTAATTGGTTACTAAGGTTTTGCCCAAATTTCCGCCTGAGCCTTCGTCGCCCAGCCAAAAGCCAAGGTTGGGTATTTGGTAGCCAATCTGTTCGCCGTCGTAATAACACGAATTGGAGCCAGTTCCCAAAATACACGCAATGCCAACCTCATGCCCACACAAGGCTCGTGCAGCACCCAGCAAATCACTCGCTACCGAAACCGTGGTCGCTTCTGGAAAAACCTGCTGAATAGCCTGCTGCACGATGGCGCATGACGACTCCGTACCACAGCCCGTTCCATAGTAGTAAACTTCTGCAACTAACTCACTAACAAGTGGTTTGAGGCTCTTGGCAAGTTCAATGGCAATAGAATCAGTATCTTGAAAATAAGGATTAAACCCAATGGTTCGGGCTTGTGAAATTTCGCCTGTGGAGGCAATCATCCGCCAATCGGTTTTGGTAGAGCCACTGTCTGCTATTAGTATCATATTGGTTTGTAATCAGTTTTATGCCGAACGTGGTATCAGAATGCCTATCGTCTCAAATCGCTCAAACACACCTACACCATGTGGCGAATCGGCGAGTTCGTCGGTGAGGTCTTGCCCCGCCCAATGTTCGTAATGCTTGCCATTGCGCCACAGGCGAGAGTTTGTAACATCATAGATAATACCTTGATAGGCTATCCAGATTTCGTCACGGTCTTGGCCATTCCGTAAGGCTAATTGATTTATTGTGTATGTTTTCATTCGTTGTCAAAATTCACTGTTCAAATACACGAAAACAATCTTTTTAAACGTTTTTATAAAAGAAGTATTTTTTTCGTTTGACTTTTAAACTATTTTCGTGTAGAATTGTCCAAAATTGCGAACATTACTACACTTTTCGCACATTACTATGAAAAAGCTCAACGTATTAGGTTTGTTAGCGGCTTTGACCGTGGTTGTTTTGATGGGAAGTTGCAAAAAAGACAGCACTCCCCCACTTTCAGAGCGAATCGCCAAGATTTGGTCTGCTAATATTGTGAAAGAAGGTTCTACCATTGTTTATACCAAAGGGGCTGCCAGCAACAATAAACCAGGTTATTCTAATTTTAAATTAGATTTGAGCAGCCAAACCTCTGCTAAATTGATTGAATATGACGGAAATACATTCACTGGTCAATGGTCTCTTTCGTCAGATGACAAAACACTGACACTTACCAACTTGAACCCCCAACCTACCGGAACAGGCGGAACCATATCGTTCACTATCAATGAGGTAACAGATACCAGCCTCAAAATAACTCGTACATCAGCAAGTGCCAAAACTGGCGGTACTATCAACGACTATCAATTAGCGAACCCTTAATCAAAACTATATTTTTGTTTACAAAGCCGCTCCAATTGGAGCGGCTTTTTTTCGTTAAAAGACCTTACCTTTGCCTCATGAACAGAACAGAACTTAACCAATTAGGAGAATTTGGGCTTATCAGCCACTTAACAAAAGAGGTAGTCAATTACCACCCCGAAACAATTCGGGGCGTTGGCGACGATGCCGCTGTGTTAGACAGCACTCCTACGCACTATCAACTTGTTTCAACCGATTTGTTGCTCGAAGGCGTACATTTTGACCTCAGTTATGTGCCGCTCAAACATTTGGGATACAAAGCCGTGGCCGTGAATGTATCAGACATTGCGGCCATGAACGGCATTCCTAAGCAAATCACGGTGAGTATTGGGCTTAGTAACCGATTTTCATTAGAAGCTGCCGAAGAATTGTATGCTGGCATTCGGGCGGCTTGCGAGGCATATCAGGTGGACTTAGTTGGGGGCGACACGTCGTCGTCACGAGCGGGCTTGGTGCTTTCGGTTACGGCCATTGGCACAGTTGAAAAAAACAAGGTCACTTATAGAAACGGTGCAAAACCCAATGATTTGGTGTGTGTAACAGGTGACTTGGGAGCAGCGTATTTAGGTTTGCAACTCTTAGAACGAGAAAAACAGGTGTTTTTGACCAACCCTGCCATGCAACCGCAGTTAGAAGGGCAAGATTATTTGCTCCAACGCCAACTGCGCCCCGAGGCCCGCATGGACATCATACACGAACTTCGAGAACTGGACGTAGTGCCTACCTCTATGATTGATGTGTCGGACGGACTGGCTTCTGATTTGCTGCATTTGTGTACCCAATCTGGCACGGGTGTTCGGGTGATGGAAGAAAATCTTCCCATTGCCGACCAAGTGTTCTTGGCAGCTACTGACCTAAATATGAGTCCATTAACTGCTGCCCTCAACGGTGGCGAAGACTACGAATTGCTTTTTACGATAAAACCAACAGACTACGAAAAAATAAAGAAACTATCCGATGTGTATGTAATTGGCTTCATGACAGCCGATACCAATATCCGACAACTTTTCACTAAAGCAGGGCAAGCGTTTCCGATTAAAGCCCAAGGGTGGAATCATCTAAGCCCCTAATGTTATGCCTACTTTCCGTTTTGCCACCCTCGCCGATGCACCGGCTCTTCGTGATTTTAGCGAGCGAATGTTTGTAACCACTTACGGCCAATTCAACACGCCCGAAAACCTGGCGATGTATGTGGGCAAAGCATTTCAAATCCAACAATATTTGGACGATTTATCCCAAGTCAGTGTGAAGTTTATCATAGCCGAAGAAAACAATAAGATACTGGCTTACTGCAAGTTAAATATTGGTAAACCCTTAGAAATAAATCCCACTAAGAAAGCCATTGAGATTTCACGATTTTATGTAGATGTGCCCTTTCAAGGCAAAGGTTTGGCACAAGAACTCATGAAAGAATGCCTCACATGGGCGCAAGCGCAAAAAGTTGATATTGTTTGGTTGGCCGTTTGGCAGTTATATCCCAAAGCCATCCGATTTTATGAAAAATGCGGTTTCCATATTGTTGGCACTACTACTTTTATACTCGGCACTGATATTCAAGACGACTATTTGATGGAAATTTCGTGTCAGACGAATAACTAAGCAGCTATTTTTTGTACTTTTCAGCATAAAACCTCAAAAGTACCTTACCTATGCTTTCTCGAAGACTGTTCCTGCTGTCGTCGGCCCTGTTGCCTACCGCATTTACCGAAGTGGAGGGAATGGCTCGCCGTCAGAAGTTCTTCATTGGAGCCTGCGACTGGTCATTGGGCAAAGCTGCCAGTCCCGAAGCCTTTGAGATTGCCAAGCAAATTGGACTCGACGGTGTGCAGGTGAGTTACAATTCTCAAAAAGATGAAACCTGGCTTGCTAATTCTGCCAAAATTCAGAAAATAAAAGAAGCCTCCGAGCGCACAGGCGTGAAGATTGCCAGCCTTGCCATTGGCGAACTCAACCGAGTGCCTTACAAGTCAGAACCTCGCACCGAAGCATGGGTCAGCAATGCCATTGATGCTGCTAAGGCATTGAGAGTGAAGGTGATATTGCTTGCGTTCTTCTCAAAAAATGACCTTCGCAACGACGATGCTGGAAAGCAAACAGTGATTGAACGCCTCAAAAAAATAGCACCCAAAGCCGAAAAATTGGGCATTACGCTTGCCATTGAGTCATATTTGAGTGCACAGGAACACATAGACATCATCAACTCCGTTGGGTCAAAAGCTGTAAAAGTATATTACGATTTCTGCAATGCTACCGATGCTGGTTATGACATTTACCAAGAAATTCCACTGCTGGGCAAAGACCTCATTTGCGAAATCCACATGAAAGAAAACGGTTTTTTGCTTGGAAAAGGATCCTTAGACTGGCAAAAAATCCAAGCCGCACTCCAAGACATTGGCTACAAAGGTTGGATGCAAATAGAAGGCGCAACACCACCCAAATCCAATATTGTAGAAAGTTACAAGCAAAACTTGCAGTTTCTGAAAGGTTTTTTCAATGTTTGAAGTAATGGAAAATTACTGATTATCAACAACTTAACACTAAATGAACCCTATCTTCAAAAAACTCAATTTTAAAGACCAACCCGAAATTGTGGTGGTCAATGCCCCAGATAGCCTTTTGCCTGTTTTGGACGAAATGACATTGCTTACACAGGTAAAAACAACATTGACTGATGCCTCCGAAATCACTTTTGCAATGGCGTTTGTGACCAAGCAACAAGAAGTTGATTCATTTACGCAACAGTTTTCTGAAAAAATGCTGGGCGATGGCCTCTTGTGGATGGTGTACCCCAAAGGTTCGTCAAAACGATATAAGTGTGACTTTAACCGAGATACAGGCTGGGAAATGCTTGGCAAACAAGGCTTTGAGCCTGTGCGAATGGTCGCCATTGACCAAGACTGGTCAGCCTTGCGCTTTAGGCGAGCCGAGTACATCAAAACCATGACCCGTAGCTCGGCCATAAGTGATGTAGGCAAAGAAAGATTGAAAAAAACGGAGTGATAGAATCGCTAAATGACGCTAAATTTGATATGAAAACAGCTACTTACTCATTGCCATCCGTTAGCCTGAAATTCAGCTTGTTGGGTGGCATTTTAGTTTGCTTTTGCAATCTTGCTTGGCAACAGCAAGGCTTTCAGCTTTCCCCACAACAGGCTCATTTTTATCCACTTACAACAGACCCCGACTCTAACAAACTCTACCTCCCCAGCGACTTAGAAGCAACACTTTGGGCAGAAACCCCCATGCTCTACAACCCCACCAATATGGATGTAGATGCTCGTGGACGAGTCTGGATAACCGAAGCTGTGGAATATCGAGAATTCAATAACAAAGCAGATAAACGCCTCAATTTCAAAGGGAAAGGTGATAGAGTGATGATTTTGGAAGATACAGATGGCGATGGGAAAGCAGATAAATCGAAAGTTTTTATTCAAGACACACTCCTAACTGCCCCACTCGGCATCGCCGTTATTGGCAAAAAAATCATTGTTTCTTGCGCCCCAAATTTGCTGGTTTATACCGACGAAAACGGCGACGACATCCCCGAAAAAAGAGAAGTATTGCTCACAGGTTTTGGCGGTTTTGACCACGACCATTCCTTGCACTCAGCGGTGACTGGCCCCGATGGGCTTTGGTATTTCAACACCGGAAACGCTGGCCCACATCATGTAACCGACAAAACCGGCTGGCACCTCCGAAGCGGCAGCATGTACACCGGCGGTACACCTTACAACAAAAAAAATGAAGGCAATCAAAAAAGCGACGATGGTAGGGTTTGGGTTGGCGGCATGGCCCTCCGTATGAACGCCGAAGGCAAAGGCTTGAAAGTAATGGCACACAACTTTCGTAATAGTTACGAAGTAGCTGTTGACTCTTACGGAAACCTTTGGCAAAATGACAACGACGACCAAGTGATAGCTTGTCGCACCAGTTTTGTGATGGAAAACGGCAATGCAGGCTATTTTTCGGCAGATGGAACCCGCAGTTGGCAAGCAGACCGCCGCCCAGGGCAAGATATGTTCACTGCTTCGTGGCACCAAGAAGACCCCGGCGTAATGCCCGCTGGCGACAATACGGGGGCAGGCTCACCCACAGGCGTGTGTGTATATGAAGGCGATGCGCTCGGCAAGCAATATAGAGGAATGCTGCTGAGTTGTGAAGCTGGCCGAAACGTGGTTTTTAGTTACTTACCCAAACCACAAGGTGCTGGATTTGCACTCAAACGCCAAGATTTTGTAAGTTCATTAGGTCGCACCGCTGACGAACGCTATGAATGGTACGAAACAGGCAAAGACACCCGCAAGTGGTTTCGTCCGTCAGATGCTTGTGTGGGTACAGACGGATCGCTTTACATTGCCGACTGGTACGACCCCATTGTGGGCGGACACGCCATGCAAGACAAAATTGGCTATGGACGCATCTACCGCATTACACCCAAAGGCAAAAAATTGACCCCGCCCAAAATTGACCTCAGCACAACGGCAGGCCAGTTAGATGCGTTAAAAAATCCCGCTATCAACGTCAGAAATCTGGGTTTTGAGGCACTAAAAGCCCAAGGTGCAACAGCATTAACATCAGTAAAAAAACTATTAACCGCCGAAAATCCCTACCACCAAGCAAGAGCAATTTGGCTAATGGCACAGCTGGGCAAAGAGGGAGTGGCGGAGGTTGAAAAACTACTCATTAGCCCCAATAGCACTGTTAGACTGGTGGCTTTTAGAGCGTTAAGAAGTGTGTTGACAAACTCATCGGAGTATCTTCAATGGATTACCTCCAAAAACAATTCTCTTTTTGGTGCATGGGGAACATTTCTTGCTACCCACCAAGATGCTGCCATTCGCCGAGA
>JBGAVQ010000054.1:0-24248 GCA_044228045.1 Spirosomataceae bacterium | reverse complement strand
ATTATGATCTAAACGAATAATGCCAGAAGTAGGAATAAACTACAAATTTCTACTTCCGACATCTTACTTCTTAAATATCCTTAACTCACTTCACAAGTGACTTCATTTCGGCAGACAGTGCGGCTTTAGGTACTACAATTGTGACCGTGTTCAAGGCAAAATACGGCTCCGACACGTAAATGTAGCCTTTGTATGGCCCAACTGTTCCCCAAGAGTTTTTGACCTGGTAAAATTTCTTGCCTCCTTTGCTTTGTGCTGCTCCCGTAATGAGCATGAGGTGGTCGTCGGTAGTGGTATAATTTTCAAATAATTGCTGACGATACTCTTGCGAAAGCGCTTTTTCTTGAGCTTCGGGGTCGAGCGGGGCTGTGGCCGACAGCTTCTCTTCCGTTTCCATGGCATAGCCTTTGCCTTGTCGAAAACCAGTATTACTCACGTCGGCATCCCACATCACGGAGTAGCCTTTGTCGAGGGCAGTATCTACTACCCCAAACAACTGGTTGAGTGGAATGTTAAAGTACGAACCATTCGAGAAATTATCGGGAACTTCTACCACAAACGAGGCATTGAATGGATGGTGTGTAAAGGAAGTAAAGCCCACGTAGTCGTCGGCTCTGAACTTCAAAAAATCAGTGGCAAATGTTTTAGGCGTATAAGTTTTGCCCTGATATTCAAATCGTTGTGGCGGTGTACCAAGGGTTTCGTTCAAAATCTTAGCAACGCCATCTATCCAGTTGGCAGGTAGGGGGTTTTTCTTGATAAGGCTATCCAAATAGGTTTTCATCCGCTTGACCATGGCACTATGAACGTGCGTATTTTGCCCAGTTTTCAAGCCCGAAAAGGCTGATTCGGGCATGGCTCCATACTGACTCGTGGCATTGATGACATCGTGACCCAAGCCACCTTCGTCAAAGCGAGCAGTGCCTTGTCGTAGCACATAGTTGCGGGCTTTTTCGAGGTAAATGTTCCTGACTGTAAACATTTCGGACAAATCAACCTCTCCTTGATTGTTGCGAAGGCACTCCGATTCAAGCAGTGCTGTCATCGAAAAACACCAACACGTGCCAGTTGCTCCCTGATTACGGATAGACGTGGCAGGTAGTTGTTTGATTACTTTGACAGGCTCTTGTGCATACGCACTTACGCCAACGAATAAGAGAGAAAATAATAGTTTTTTCATTAAAATGCTTTTTTGTATTGATTTGGTCTGCACCGATGGTCAGACCGTTGATTGAGATAATTTATCAAGAATCCGTCAGACCTTCGGTACAGACGAGTATCAGAATCTTACTACATCACCTGCACTAATGCCGTATTTGTCACACCAACCACCGTTTACTTCTATTACATATTGGGCACTGCCATTTGAGGGTAATGATTCTTCAGAATACGGTTTTGCATTTTTCTGGATGGAAACAATTTGTTTCTTTTCATTCACATAAATAATATCGAGCGAAATCAAGGTATTTTTCATCCAAAATGCCTGTGGTTCAGATTCTTCAAAAATAAATAGCATCCCAATAGAATCAGGCATAGTAGCACGAAACATCAAACCTTTGGCTCGTTCGGCATCGTTGTCTGCAATTTCTACTTCAATTTTTTTAACCAAAGTATCTGTCCCTTTTCGCAAAAATTCAACTTCTCCTTCTTTAACAAAAGTAGGATGGGTATTTTCGGAACTTCCTGATACAGAAGACGATACACTTGCGTTGTTTTGAGCAGAAGACCAAAAATAATAGCCCAGACAGGCTATCAAAATGCCTCCAGCAATCAATATCAGTTTACGATTCACGTTATTTGTGTGGTTAGTTTATCTTTGGCTTCGCAAATTACAGAATTTAAGTTTCGATGAAAACGATTTGGATTGCCTTTTCATTATGGTCGGGGGTAGCAATTGCCCAAGATCGCTTCGAGCAACTTCGTCAAGAGCGTCAGGAGTTGGTGTTTGAGTGGAAAACTATTGCCGAGCGAAACAGCGGCTTATTTGGTAGTAAATCAAAAGACGATTTGGAGGAAGAAGTGGGTGCTCTGAAGAAAATAGTAGCCAAAGACAATCAACTCCAAGATGAAATGCAGCGACTGTTGGAGCGTGAAAAATTAGCTCAAACACAGCAATACAATGAAATACTGCGACAGTACAATGAGCTTAATGCCAGAAAGCACGAGATGGAAGACCTCATTAGTCGCCATAAACAATGGTCTAAAGAAAACCATAACTCATTAGAAGAGAAAGGTATTTTGCAACAAATCTTGGTAGTATTGTTACTTATAGCGTCAGTGTTGGCAGTTGTGTTTTGGCAAAAATACCAAACTACTTCGGTTGCACTCAAAAAAGCACAGGGCTGGAAAACGTAGCCGTTAAATAGCCTAAAAACTCAAAGGGTCAAGGTTTTTGAAGTGCCCGTTCATCCGAATTCTCTCTTTAGTGCGTTCCATTTCAGTCACTATGGGCAAGGTTCGTTCCAGGTGCTGAATCAAGTACGCTTGGCGTTTGGTTTCGCTATTGATGGTAAGCAGTTCGTATTCGTTTTCGAGCGAGAGGCCAACTTTATGTGCTATTTGATACGAAAACATTGGGACTGTAACATCAAAATCAAAAGCTATTTTAATGAGTTGATAGAGTCGTTTGAGCCGCTCTAATAGCCCTGGCATCACGTCAAGAATGAGTTCTTCTTGTTGTTCAACCAGCACTACTTCGCCCCCTGCATACAATTTTTGAGGTACTGGATTCTGAAAATCAATAACCCTAAACACACCCAAGCCTTCGGTTTTGATGTCCATTCTGCCATCGTCATAGCGTTTGACTATGTGTGTAACTTGCATTTCGGTACCATACCCAAGTAAGCGGCTTTTGATAAACGGTGGAATGCCAAAAGTATTACCATTGCTCCAACACTCGTTGATTAGCTGCCTGTACCGAGGTTCAAAAATATGCAAATTGAGCTTCTCGCCTGGAAAAGCGACCAGATTCAGTGGAAATAAGGGAAGGGATTTTTGATTCATGGTCATAAAATACCCCCCAAGATTTTTCAAGAACCTTGGGGGGTAAGGTTTATACAGTGAACCCTGCTAACTTTACGAACTCCTGCACACGAGCTGTTACTTGCTCGTTAGTGAGTTCGATAAGTTGCTCAGTACCAAACTTTTCTACACAAAACGAAGCCATAGCCGAGCCATAGACAATGGCTCTTTTGAGGTTCTCAAAACTCGTATCTTTGGTGCTGGCCACATAGCCAATAAAGCCACCTGCAAAGGTATCGCCTGCACCTGTGGGATCAAAAACATCTTCTAAAGGCAAGGCAGGAGCAAAAAACACGTCATCGCCCTGAAACAACAAAGCTCCATGTTCGCCTTTCTTGATAATGAGCGTATTAGGTCCCATGGTCAAGATTTTCTTAGCTGCTTTTCGAAGTGAATATTCTCCCGAAAGCTGGCGGGCTTCTTCGTCATTGACCGAAAGACAATCTACCATTGTCAAGACCTCCCGCAAATCATCCATAGCAACATCCATCCAAAAGTTCATGGTATCCATCATAATGAACTTGGGGCGTTTATGAAGCCGCTCGATGGTTGTTTTTTGTACTTGTGGGGTCAAATTCCCCAGCATTAGGTACTCACAGTTTTGGTAACTATCGGGGATGATAGGGTCAAAATCAGCCAGCACATTGAGTTCTGTCACGAGTGTGTCACGGCTGTTCATGTCGTTGTGATACCGACCCGACCAAAAGAAGGACTTTTCGCCTGCTTTAATCTGCAAACCGTCGGTATTAACCCCTTTGGCGTTGAGGGCTTCGATGTACTCCTGTGGAAAATCTTCGCCTACCACAGCCACCACATTAACGGGTTTTGTAAAAAAAGAAGCAGAAAGCGACACATAGGTACAGGCTCCGCCAATGATTTTATCTGTTTTGCCGAAGGGCGTTTCGATGGCATCAAATGCCATGGTTCCAATTGCTAAAAGACTCATTAAAACTGTGCGTTAGTGTGTTATAGTAGTTGATTATTAGGCTATTATAGCCATATTTTGTTCAAGTTATTGCAATATGTACCAATAAAATGATTCTTTTTATCAAAAACATTTCGGTTTATGATTTTTGCTACCCCACCTTTGGACATCGCTTAAACTCTTTGGTAGGGTCAAATAGATAGCGATATGTAATAAAGGTTTTTTCTATAGTTGTACCCAATTGTGACGAAAAACGTACCATTTTGGGGTTAAAATCACCTACCCAGTTATAGTCAAGGGATTTATAGGGATAATGAGGGTTGTTTCGACCCTCGTTTCGGAAGCGTAATGCAATAGCGGATTCGAGCCCTTTACCCTGAAAATCGGGTACTACGCCAAAAATAAGCCCACAAGTACGATCAATAACACCTCGGAGCATCAAGAGAAGGAACTTGATTTTGGCCCACCAATTAAATTGCCCGTTTAAGTACTTAACAATCTGATTAAGGTCTGGAATCACAATAAAAAATGCGATAGGGCGACCTTGGGCTGTGTATGCAAACCAAATGAGTTGTTCGTCTATAATTGGTTTCATTGTTTTAACCAAACTGTTGGCTTGGTGTTCTGTCATTTCTTTCACTCCTGGAAACTTGGCCCATGCTTCGTTATAAATCTGCCGAAAATCAGCAGCATACTTAGATAGCTTGCTTTTTTCGATGGTCTTAAAAACATATTCTGGATTCTCAAAAATGCGGCGAGCTTTTTCTTCAACTGATTGACTGACAACCACATCTCGAATCGGAGACATAAATACAAACTGTTGAAAATAGTCTTTGAATCCGTAGTTTTCAAAAAACGGAATGTAGTAAGGCTTTGTCCAGGGCATTTTGTAGGTGGGTTCGTAGTTCCAGCCTTTTATCATAAGCCCCCACCAGCTATCTCGCTCTCCAAAGTTAATGGGACCATCCATGGCTTCCATGCCTTTTGTTTCGAGCCAGTTTTTGCAGGCATCAAAAAGCATAAAAGCCGCTTTTTCATCATCAATACACTCAAAAAAACCCATGCCACCAGTGGGTTGGTCTTCTTTGTGTGCCTTTTCGTAGTCAATAAATGCCGCTACTCTGCCAATAGTTTGTTCAGAATTGTCTTGCAAAATCCATCGAATACACTCACCATGTGCGAAATACTTATTTTTTTTCGGGTCAAAAACACCCTCAATGTCTTGGTCAAGTGGACGAATCCAGTTGGTATCTGATGCGTACAAGCGTACGGGCAGAAGGAGAAATTCTTGTTGATACTGTTTGTTGGTGCCGACTTCTATTAAACGCATAAATCTTTGATAGTTTTCAACATAATAAATCCAGAAAGCTGTGCGAAGAAAACAATTAACTCTTAGTTTAAGAGCTTGTCATACAACTGTTTTACTTGTGAATCGCCAAAACCATAAATGCCTTGTTGTTTGAAAAACTCGGCAAAAACCTCGTTAAAATCCTTACTTTTTGTTTGGATAATCTCGTGAAGAACCCGTTCGGGTCGCCCATATCCAGTAGCCGAAAATCGCTCAATATGGGCTTGAACTACTTCGGGTAAATACCTAAATGCCAATGAGTTGTACAGAGCAAGTCTTGTTAGTGCCTCAAAATCGCTTTGTTGATAGGCTTTCCAAAGTTGATTGCCTATTAAAATATCGGATTCAGTAAGTTGAACTTTTTGGATGTGTGATTGGTACAAATCTTCATTGTCGAGACCACCAAAACCCCACCATTCTTTTTGCTGTTCTTTTACAATAGGAAAAATCCGATATAGCGTGGGTTGTTGGGGAAGCTGTGCAATCAGTGAAAGAATAAACCAAAGATTAACTTGGCAAAACAAGTCGTTTTCGAACCATAAATTCACTTCTGCATCTGGTGATAATGTTTGTATTTTTTCAAATTCTTTCTTCACCATGAGAGAATAGCCAGAAAGTGGCTCATCGTAAGTTTTGTCAAGGTATTTGGCACGCATCAACCAAAAATCAGCCAAATCTGCTGCTTGAACGGGGCCTTCGATAAGGCATTCTCGACAAATAATGAATTCGCCCTCCACCTTGGCTTGTTGGAGCATCTCCCTCAAACTATCACCATTTAGAATATGAATCATGTCAAGAGCCATTAGTAACGATGCAAAGATAGCGGATTTTGAACTTACCTCACCAACAAATGCTTGGCTACGTCGTGACTCAAAAAGAGTGATGCTTCGCCGTTGATGCTGATTAACAAAGACTTATCAAACTCATTTTTTTCAAGTACTGTTAGCGTACAGCCAAGGGTTAGTCCTGTTTTGGCAAGGTGCTGCAAAAAGGCTGGCGTATGTTCTGATACGCCCATCATAACGACCAATTTGCCAATAGGTACTTCACATAACCGGCTCTGAGCCAAGTGCTTGGGCATCAATCCTGCTGGGTCGGGAATGGGGTCGCCGTGTGGGTCAAATTGAGGAAATCCTAAAAAAGCATCTAATTTTTTGATTAGCTCCTCCGAATCTACATGCTCCAGCTGCTCGGCAATGTGGTGTACTGCATCCCAACCAAAGCCTAATTGTTGCACCAAAAACACTTCCCATAACCTATGTTTCCGAATAACTTGGAGGGCTATGCGCTCGCCTTCGTCGGTCAGGCGCACACCTTGGTATTTTTTGTAATGAATTAGGTTTTTATCTGCCAGCTTACGCAACATATCTGTTACTGATGCCGCTTTGGTTTGCGTTTGTTCCGATACAGCATTAGTACTGACTTCCCCTTCGGTGCTTGCCGAAAGGTGATAAATGATTTTGAGATAGTTTTCCTCAGTAAACGAATACATGGGCTGTGTATGGCTGTATGGCTGTAAAGATACAAAAAATCTACTTATTCAATCCAACAAAATATTTTTTTAGACAAATCTAAAAAAATATTTTGAAATATCAAAAAACAAGTCTATACTTGCATGATAACTTAGTATTAGAGATTAAAAATTTGATGATTAAAGTTAAAAGCGATGAATGTTATGCCTACAAGCGTCGAAAAACTTGATATGACGAAGCCTGCTAATCAGTCACTTCCCGAGGTTCATGCCTCTATCCAGATTCCTAAGGGAGCGGGTTTTTGGCGAAAACTGTGGGCATTTACCGGCCCTGGACTCATGGTAGCAGTAGGCTACATGGATCCTGGCAATTGGGCTACCGACATCGCTGGCGGTTCGCAGTTTGGTTATACTTTGCTGTCGGTTATTTTGCTTTCCAACTTGTTTGCAATGCTTTTGCAACATCTTTCTGTTAAATTGGGCATTGCCACTGGCCTTGACTTGGCACAAGCCTGCCGGGAGCATTATTCAAAACCTACTTCTATGGCCCTATGGGCATTATGTCAAGTAGCTATTGTAGCCTGCGACTTAGCCGAACTCTTAGGTTCTGCCATTGCTTTGCATCTGCTTTTCGGAATTCCCATGACAGTTGGCGTTGTGATTACCGTACTGGACGTAATCTTGATTTTATACTTTCAGGGCCGAGGTTTTCGGGTATTAGAAAGCATTGTAGCGAGCTTAATTTTGATTATTTTTGTTTGTTTTGCCTACGAAATCACCGTATCAAGTCCTGATTTTCAGTTAGTTGCAAAAGGATTACTTCCTAAATCTGAAATTATTACCAATCCTTCGATGCTCTATATAGCCATTGGTATTTTGGGGGCAACTGTAATGCCTCATAATTTATACTTGCATTCGAGCATTGTGCAAACTCGTGCGTACGACCGCACACCTATAGGCAAGAAACAGGCCATTTATTTTGCTACCATCGACTCTACCGTTTCTCTGTCTTTAGCGTTTTTTATCAATGCAGCTATCCTGATATTGGCAGCGGCGGCGTTTCATTTCTCTGGCAATCAGCAAGTTGCCGACATTATGGATGCCCATCACCTGCTCGACCCCGTGCTGGGTGTAAAGTGGGCGGGCATTTTGTTTGCCGTAGCATTGTTGGCTTCAGGACAAAACTCTACCCTAACTGGTACACTGGCAGGGCAAATTGTGATGCAGGGATTTTTGAATCTGAAAATAAAACCTTGGCAGCAGCGTCTGCTTACTCGCTTGGCGGCAGTAGTGCCAGCCTTGATAGTAACGGCTATTTATGGTGATAGTGGCACGAGCGACTTGCTGGTACTGAGCCAAGTAATTTTGTCGCTTCAACTGAGTTTTGCAATTGTGCCATTGGTATTGTTTACTTCGGACAAACGTAAAATGGGGCAATTTGCCAATGGGTGGCTGCTAACCATGACCAGTTGGGCTGTAAGCATTTTTATTATTGCCCTAAATGCTTATTTGCTTTGGCAGACAGTTAGTTGAAGAGGGCATACCAAAGCTTTATGTCGTTAAGCACTTCAAATAGAAATAGTTAGCTGAAATATCCAGACCTTCTTTTTTAGTTTTCTGTCATATATAAGTGTTTTTTAGTCAAATTTCGACATTTCACAGCCTTTTACTGAGCCGAGAGTCGGCAATTATTCTATAGTGATAGTCTGCTGATGTGAGGTACTGCCCACACTTCCTCTTAAACAATTTCGAGATACTTTTTTGACAATTCAAAGAACCATTTACCTTTGTCGGCTGATTTGCAAAACGCCTCATACTCAGATACACCCGTATTGGAGGCTTAATTGAGTAGAATTCAAAGCCGATAACATGGAAGACAAACACCACCACCATCTCGACAAAGTCTCTGCTGCAGGTTTATTAGTAGCAATGGGCATCATTTATGGCGATATTGGCACATCGCCCCTTTATGTGATGCAAGCTGTAATGGGCAAAAAAGCAGTTATTGACGAAGAAATCGTATTAGGGGCTTTGTCCTGTATCTTCTGGACGCTTACGCTACAAACCACTTTAAAATACGTTATTCTTATTCTTCGAGCTGATAACCGAGGAGAAGGAGGCATATTTGCACTCTACGCCCTTGTTCGTCGCCATGCCAAATGGCTGACTATTCCAGCTATTATTGGTGGAGCGGCCTTGCTGGCAGATGGCGTAATTACTCCGCCGATTTCGGTTTCTTCGGCTATTGAGGGGCTTCAAATTCGATTTCCAGAAATAGAAACCATTCCTATTGTTTTTGGGATTATCACCTTGATGTTCTTCGTGCAAGTATTTGGTACTAAGGTAGTAGGGGCTGCCTTTGGGCCAATTATGTTGGTGTGGTTTGTTATGTTAGGTGGGTTGGGTATTTCCTATATTGTCAAGGATTTTAGTGTGTTAAGAGCGGTTAATCCTTACTATGCCTACCACTTGTTGTTTGAGCATCCAGAAGGTTTTTGGCTGCTGGGTGCGGTGTTTTTATGCACTACAGGTGCCGAAGCCCTCTATTCTGATTTAGGACACTGCGGGCGAGGCAATATTAGAGTCAGTTGGATTTTTGTAAAAACCTGCTTGCTACTCAATTACTTTGGTCAGGGTGTTTGGGCTATGCAACAGCACGGACAAGTGCTTGGCGAACGCAAACCTTTTTACGAAATTATGCCTGAATGGTTTTTGCTTCCGGGCATTGCCATTGCTACCGCTGCGGCTATTATTGCCAGCCAAGCCTTAATTACGGGGTCTTTTACCTTGGTTTCGGAGGCAATCCGACTAACGTTTTGGCCCAAGGTACGCCTCAAATATCCTTCTGACAAAAAGGGGCAATTGTATGTACCCAGCATGAATTGGCTCTTGTGGGCAGGGTGTTGTGGGGTGGTGCTATACTTTAAAGAGTCGTCGAATATGGAAGCTGCTTATGGCTTGGCTATTACCCTGACCATGTTGATGACTACCCTTTTGATGTCATACTACCTTTATACCCATCGCTATAATATGTGGTGGGTTTTGTTGTTTTTGATTGTATATTTAGGCATTGAAGGCTCATTTTTAGCAGCAAACTTACTTAAATTTACGCATGGGGGCTGGGTATCACTACTGATTGGGTCTATTATAGCAGGAGTGATGGTAATCTGGTACAAAGCCAATATCATTAAAGCGAACTTGACAGAATATGTTAAACTTGATCAATATATTGACCCTCTCAAAGAACTCAGCCGAGACGAGAGCATACCTAAATATGCCACCCATCTGATTTATATGAGTAATGCCTCACGCATGAGCGAAATAGAGTCGAAGGTGATTTATTCGATTTTCCAAAAACGCCCGAAGAGAGCCGATATTTTTTGGTTTCTTCATGTAGATACAACTGATGAGCCTTATACTATGAAATATAAAGTAAATGTGATTGCCGAGGATGATGTGATAAAAGTCAATTTTAAATTGGGTTTTAGGGTTGAACACAAAATAAATTTATATTTCAGAAAGGTAATTGAGGACATGGTAAAACGAAAAGAGGTGAACATAACAAGCCGTTATGAGTCGTTGAGTCGCCAGAATGTAATTGGGGATTTTCGATTTGTTGTCTTAGAAAAATTCCTTTCCTTTGAAAACAACTTACCTTTCAACGAACGACTTGTTATGGAGGCGTATTTTTTCATTAAACAATTTACTACTTCCGAAGACAAATGGTTTGGCTTAGATAGTAGTGCTGTCAAAATTGAAAAAGTACCCCTTGTTATTCGTCCTGTTGAGAACGTAAAATTAGAACGGGAGTTTTGATTTTTCCTAATATTGTTTTGAAGTGCTAAATTCCCTCTACCTTCGCTGAAATTTTTACGCATGAAGCTTTTTCATGGAAGATAAAAAACACTTCGACAAAGCCACACCTGCTGGCTTATTGGTTGCTATGGGCATCATTTATGGCGACATTGGTACTTCGCCATTGTATGTGATGCAAGCCATTATTGGTAAATCTGTTATTGACCAAGATATGGTATTCGGAGCTTTGTCCTGTGTGTTCTGGACACTTACTCTGCAAACCACCATCAAATACGTTGTCCTTATTCTTCGAGCCGATAACAAAGGCGAGGGTGGCACTCTCTCGCTGTATGCGCTTGTGCGTAGGCACGCTAAGTGGCTTACCATCCCAACAATGGTGGGTGGTGCTGCCCTACTGGCCGACGGCATCATTTGTCCACCAATTTCGGTTTCATCAGCTGTTGAAGGACTCGAAATTATCTACCCAAACATCCGAACTGTCCCTATCGTATTGGTCATTCTGGCTATATTATTTATAGTGCAAGTGTTTGGCACTAAGGTTGTTGGCGGAGCGTTTGGCCCTATCATGTTTGTTTGGTTTACCATGCTGGGTGTATTGGGGTTATCATCAGTTAGTCAAAATCCAACAGTAATTCAAGCCATAAACCCCTACTTTGCTTACAAACTATTGGCCGAACATCCGGGCGGATTTTGGCTATTGGGGGCAGTTTTTTTGTGTACCACAGGTGCCGAGGCCCTCTATTCAGACTTAGGACACTGTGGACGAGCCAACATAAGAATTAGTTGGATTTATGTCAAAACTTGCCTCATGCTTAATTATTTTGGGCAAGCTGCTTGGTTAATTGCCCACGATGGTGAACTGCTTGGTGCTCGAAAACCTTTTTTCCAGCTCATGCCAGATTGGTTTTTGCTTCCAGGTATTGCCATTGCTACTATGGCTACTATCATAGCCAGCCAAGCCCTCATTAGCGGTTCGTTTACCTTGGTTTCGTCGGCAATTAGATTAAACTTTTGGCCTAAGGTACGCCTCAAGTATCCCTCAGACCAAAAAGGGCAGCTCTATGTGCCGAGCGTAAATCTCATGCTTTTTATTGGTTGTGTAGGAGTGGTACTGTATTTTCAACGCTCCTCCAACATGGAAGCCGCTTATGGCCTTGCCATTACGCTAACCATGCTTACAGATACCATTTTGATGTCTTATTTTCTTTATACTCACCGCTCTAATATGTGGTTGGTTCTGCTTTTTTTAGTAGTTTACGTTTGTATAGAAAGCTCTTTTTTAGTAGCCAACTTGGTTAAATTTATGCACGGAGGCTGGGTGTCGGTTCTTATTGGCACTGTGATGGCAGCAGTAATGTATATTTGGCTCAAAGCCAGTCAGATTAAAGCACAATTGACTGAATATGTTAAGATTGATCAGTACATTGAGTCTCTGCGAGAATTGAGTAAAGATATGAGTATTCCAAAGTATGCTACCCATTTGGTATTTATGAGTAATGCCTCTCGGTCCAGTGAAGTGGAGTCTAAAATCATCTATTCTATTTTTCAAAAACGACCCAAACGGGCTGATATTTACTGGTTTGTACATGTAGATACCACCGACGAACCTTATACAATGGAATATAAGGTAAATGTGATTGAAACCGATGACATCGTAAAGGTAACGTTCAGGCTTGGCTTCCGCATTGAGCAACGCATAAACCTCTACTTCAGAAAAGTCATAGAAGACATGGTCAAGCAAAAAGAAGTGGATATCACAAGCCGATACGAATCCTTGCATCGCCAAAATGTAATTGGAGATTTCCGCTTTGTAGTACTTGAAAAATTCCTCTCTTTTGAAAACCAATTACCATTATTGGAACGAATCGTGATGGAGGCGTATTTCTTCATCAAACAGTTTACTAATTCAGAAGACAAGTGGTTTGGGCTGGATAGTAGTGCTGTGAAAGTCGAGAAAGTGCCGCTCATTATCCGCCCTATCGAGAACGTGAAGCTGAAGCGGATGTATAATTAAGGAATGAGGAGTAAATAGTACAATTGTATTGTTTGTCATCCTTCATTTCCTCATTACTTTGAAAATATGAAACTTCTTATTACTGGTGGGGCAGGCTTTGTTGGCTCGTCGTTGGCCATTGCTCTAAAATTGCAATATCCTCATTATCAGGTTATTTGCTTAGATAACCTCAAACGAAAAGGCTCAGAACTCAATGTGCAGCGGTTGACCCAAGTAGGCGTACAATTTGTACATGGCGACATCAGAAACAAAGAAGATTTTGATGCACTGCTTGCGGTTGATGCCGTTATTGAGGCATCTGCCGAGCCTTCTGTATTGGCGGGGCTCGATGGCACACCCGACTACCTTATCAATACCAACTTGTTCGGTACGGTCAACTGCCTTAACTATGCCAAACGGCATGGAGCCAAGTTTGTTTTTTTGTCCACCAGCCGTGTTTACCCCATCAAAACGATTGAAAAACTGAATTTTATTGAAACCGAAACCCGGTTTCAACTTTCAGACAGTCAGACAATTAGAGGCGTTTCGGAGAAGGGAATAGCTGAGGATTTTCCGCTCGATGGCGCAAGGTCATTATACGGTACAACCAAATTAGCCTCAGAGCTAATCATTCAAGAATACAACGAATTTTATGGGATGCAAACCGTCATTAACCGTTGCGGTGTCTTGACAGGCCCTTGGCAAATGGGCAAGGTAGATCAAGGTGTGATGGTGCTTTGGATTGCCAAGCATTTTTACGAACAATCGCTGGGGTATTTTGGCTACGGTGGCACAGGCAAGCAGATTAGAGACGTGCTGCACGTAGCAGACCTTTATCGCCTCATTGACTGGCAGTTGCATCACTTTGAGGCTGTAAATGGGGAGATTCTGAATGTAGGCGGGGGTGTAGAAATAAGTGTTTCGTTGCAAGAACTCACCCAAGTGTGCCAAGAAGTGACAGGCAAAACCATCCCCATCAAAGCCGTTGCAGAAACCCGCACTGCTGACATCCGCCTCTATGTAACTGACAATACCAAAGTAACGGCACTAACAGGTTGGTCACCCCAAATCAGTATCCGCCAGATTGTTGAAGAAATTCATGCGTGGATTCATGAACATCAAGAAACGTTGGCGTATGTGCTGAAGTGAGTGATTACTTAGACAACTATGCTTTTAAATCCTCGTTTTATCGCTCTTGTTATTGCCACATTGGTTGCAGCCATTTCTGTCACCTTCTTATGGTTTATTCCCAGTAGCACAATAGCAGTATTATTTGTGGGGGGCGTAGCGGCATTTTTTTCTACCTTCTTTCTGGTGTTTTATGTACTTGATTACCTCATTTTTCAAGAAGTAAACAAGATTTACGATACAATTCAGCGCTTGAAAATGAAGGATTTCAACATTTCGCTCCGCAAACTCAACCGCACAGCCAATCCCCTCCAAAAACTCAACAGTGAGTTGTTTGTGTATGTAGCAAAAAAACAACAAGAGGTAGAAGAACTCAAGCGGCTCGAAAAATACCGTAGGGAGTTTTTGGCAGATGTATCGCATGAACTCAAAACCCCGATTTTTGCAGCCCAAGGTTTTTTGCACACCTTGATTGATGGTGCCATTGATGACCCCAGCGTGCGAGATAAGTTTCTTTCAAAAGCAGCCAAAAGTTTAGACGGACTTGATGCCTTGGTGCATGATTTGGTGTCGCTGTCGCAAATGGAAACGGGCGAGGCAAAAATGAACCGTGAGCGAATCAACTTGGTAGAAATAACAGAAGAGGTTTTTGAACAATTAGAAAACAAAGCCCAAGCCCGGCAGGTCTTACTCAAAATACTGACAGCGTCACAAACAGGTGTTTGGGTAAAAGCTGACCCTCAGCGCATTAGCCAAGTAATGACCAACTTAGTTGAAAACGCCATAAAGTATGGACACGAAGGAGGCAAGGTACAGGTGATTTTTGAAGACGATAAAAAAGAATGGCTTGTTTCGGTGCGGGACGATGGCCCAGGCATACCAGCCGAACACCTCAGTCGGATTTTTGAGCGGTTTTACCGAGTTGAGAAAAGTCGCTCCCGTGATATGGGCGGCACTGGGCTGGGGCTTGCCATTGTAAAGCACATTGTAAATGCCCATAAGTCTAAAATATCGGTAATGAGCAAGTTAGACAAAGGCACAACGTTTAGTTTTAAGCTCGACAAAGCAGACTGATTTATTTCCGATACAAATTCCCTGCTGCATCATACGCAATTTCTTCGGCAGCTACCAATTGGCGAATGGCCTCTAAATAAAGTGCTTCGTTTTGAGGTTTGAGTGCCGCCACCAACGTATGCACAGCCATACTCCGCAAAGCCAATTTTTGTAGAATTTGGGTTCGTTGCAAGTCAAAATCAGGGTTTTGGGCAAGGTGTTTTTTACGGGCTACACAATTATCACAAATCCCACAAGAAGCATAATTGGTTTCGCCAAAATAATCAAGCAACAACTGCGTACGACAACGATACGGATGCGTTACATAATGAGCCACTGAACGAGCTTTGGCAAGGTCTCGGCTTTTGCGGTTTTCAAGTTCTTCAATAGCAATGGGCAAAGTGGCGGCATCGTAGCGAGGGGTCAAAAACGTTAGCTGAGGTTTGTTTTTTTGTTGGTCATAGGTTATTAATTCCCTTTGTTGCAACACATTTAGCATCTTGACTACTTCGTCGGGTGGTATCGAAAAGTTTTTAGCAATGGTACTTTCCGAAATCGTCACAAAGTTACTAAACGCCTCACCTCCGTACATCCGAAGGAGCAATTTGATAAAAGCATCAAAGCGAGCATTAGCAACCTGAAACGTGTATAAATCTCGATTATCAACCAAGAAATGAATTTTTGAAGGAGCAAAAAAAGCCTCACTTAGTTGAATAAAACCTGCCTCTTCGAGCTTCTTGATGGCATAATACACCTCTGTGTTGGGCAGGTTATATGTAGTGTTAAATACTTGTAAGTCAAACGAATAACTGGCAAACTCGCCCGCCCCAATAGCCAATTGAAAATAGTTTGCTAATGCCTGATACACCCGCCGCATCAGCTCTACGGGCGGATAGGTGCGGGCAATGTTTTGCTCGAGGTTGTCAATATCCTGCTGGTTGTAAAGTGCTACGGCGTATGCCTTTTGTTCGTCTCTACCTGCTCGGCCTGCTTCTTGATAATAGGCTTCTACGGAGTCGGGCAGGTCTATGTGTATGACCACTCGCACGTCGGGTTTATCAATACCCATGCCAAAAGCATTGGTCGAAACCATAACCCGTACCCGGTTATGCACCCAATCTTCTTGGCGTTTAGAGCGTTCGTCTGGCGAAAGTCCTGCATGATAAAACGTTGCCTTAATACCGCACTGCGTAAGCCATTGGGCAATCTCCTGTGTACGCCTTCGGTTACGTACATATATCACGGCACAACCAGGCACTTTTTGCAGAATATCAAGTAGTTTTTTTTCTTTATTTTCTTCGTAAATAGCAGCATAAGAAAGATTAGAACGAGCAAAACTTTTTTGGAATACTCGCTCGTTTTGCATGGCCAGTTTTTCTTGGATATCCAACTGTACATTGGGCGTAGCTGTGGCCGTAAGCGCAATAAGTTTGGCATTGGGAACCAGTTTTCGGAACTCAGCAATTTGCAAATAGGGTGGACGAAAATCATACCCCCACTGCGAAATACAGTGCGCTTCGTCAATAGCCAACAAACAAACGTTCATTTGTTTGACTCGTTCTTTTAGCAAGTCGGTTTGTAGGCGTTCGGGCGAAAGATACAAGAATTTATAATTGCCATAAATACAGTTATCTAACTGAATATCAATCTCATTGCGGTGCATTCCTGAATAGACCGCCGTAGCCATAATGTTGCGTTTGCGTAGGTTCTCTACTTGGTCTTTCATGAGGGCAATCAGCGGCGACACCACAATGCAGATTCCGTCCATAGCTAAGGCAGGTACCTGAAAACAAAGTGATTTGCCTCCACCCGTTGGCAAAAGAGCAAGCGTATCGTGGCCAGCCAACACAGCCTTAATGATGTCTTCTTGTAAAGGACGGAAGGCATCGTATCCCCAATATTGTTTTAGGATGTTGGTTAGCACAATTATTTACAGCAAAGCAATTAAGATGTAAAGGTAAAAGGGTTAATGTGTAAAGGTTTACCAAATGACAATCTCCCCCAATGTTTTTCGCTAAGTATGGCAATCTGTACCCAAAAATTAAACACTATATTAGTAAATGCAACCAACCTTTGGTTGTTTTTTAACGTCATATCTATAAAAACAATACGTTTGTCATCTGAGATTATCATTTTACACGAAGATTTTAAACATAATATACCCATTTATTCGTTTTTTGCTTAAATAGCATCTCATTGTTCGATCCCAACCAACTAATACCTTGGCTATGAAAACAAAATTAACAATTGTCTTATTACTTTTGATAGGTATGCAAGTGCATGGCCAGCAGATTCGCAAAGAACGAACCAACCTTCCCAAAATGGAAATGGTGGAGGGAAGCGAAATAGTTTGTTATGGCTCCGACAAGGTGGGGACATTGCGAGTGCCTGCCCCAGCAGAGTTTTTGCAACTACGCAACCTCCCAAACGCTCGAGTAGCAGCCCCTACGTCGCAATTTATTATGACCTACGACACCGCCATGCCCGATAGTGCCCGCATCGCTTTTCAATATGCGGTGGACATTTGGCAGTCTATTCTTATTTCAAAAGTACCTATTCGGGTTACAGTAAGCTGGCGACCACTTTCACAGACAGGTGCTTTGGCTGCCACAGGTATCGCTAATTACCTTCGGAATTTTCCGGGAGCCCAAAAGTACCAAACGTGGTATCCGATAGCCATTGCCGAAAAGATTTTAGAGCAAGAAATCAACGGCAATCAAGCCGATATGTTTGTGGCTGTTAATCCATCTATTACATGGTATTATGGCAAAGATGGAAAAACCCCCAGCACTAAATACGACTTTGTTTCGACCATGCTGCATGAACTTGCGCATGGTTTGGGCTATTCGGCTTCGTTTGGAATTATTGGAGACCAAGGCTCTTATGGCAAAATAGGTGGCGAAGGCACAGGTTCACCTGCCATTTATGACTGGTATGTTGAGAACGTAGATGCCAAAAAACTCACGTCTTTTACCAATAACTCGGCTGATCTCAAAAAGCAATTTACAAGTTCGGGCTTGTTTTTTAACAGTACTTTGGTCAATGCTGCCAACAAAGGGCTTCGTGCTCCTTTATATGCCCCATCAACCTATGCCGAAGGATCCAGTATTTCGCACTTAGACGATGCCACTTACAACAATACAATCAATGCCCTGATGACATTTGCTGCCGACAGAGGCGAGTCTATTTTAGACCCTGGCCCTGTTACTAAAGCGATGCTTGGCGAAATGGGTTGGGCTATGGTTTATATCAAACATTCGCCTGTCAATGATTCCGAAGACCTGGTTTCGCCAGTTTCTATCACCGCAACCGTAACTGGTGACAGTACACTTGCCACAAACCCAGTTGAATTAACGTACTTCGTCAATAATTTTAATACAAAAACCGTAGTGGCCATGACCCCAACAGGCAAGGCGAATGAGTATCGTGCCACCATTCCAGCTTCTACTGCTGACCGCACAGTTGGGTATTTTATTACGGCAAAAGACAAAAATAGTAAGACTTACTCGGCACCACCTGCTGAGCCACAGTTGAATACCAATGGCCCTAATGTCTATATTTTCAAAACAGGAACCGACAAAACACCTCCTACCATTGCCCACACGCCCATTCCGTTTTTACTTGATTCTCAGACCAGTGCTATCTTGGTTGCGGATGTAGTTGATGACTACTCTTTTGGGATTGATACTGTTTATGTTGATTATCAAATCAATGGTGTAGCACAAAAATCGCTGCCCATGAAATACATTGACTCAACAGACACCTATCAATTAGAATTGAAATTTGCCGCTGGTTCACTAAAAGCCAACGATGTAATTAAGTACCGCATAGTGGCCCGTGATAAGTCGAAGGCGAAAAACCAAGGAGCCATGCCAACCTCAGACTTTTACAGTGTGCAGGTGTATGGTATTAGGGCAGCAGCAGATACATATGAGAATAATTTTAATGCAACCTCAAATGATTTTGTTGGCAATGGCTTTACCATAACCACCCCAACAGGATTTTTGAACGGCTCTCTCAACTCGCCACATCCTTATGTAAATGGGGTTGCTCCAACTTATCAAAACAACTACATTTATCAACTTCTCACGCCAATTACCATTAACTCGTCGCAACCATACATCCGATTTGACGAAATTGTACTGGTAGAACCAGGCGAAACAAGCTCTTTGTTTGGCGAGCCAGAGTTTTATGATTATGTGGTGGTAGAGGGTTCAAAAGACAATGGCAAGACTTGGACAGCCTTTGAGTCGGGTTACGATGCCCGTGATTTTGGTAATTGGCTCACTGCCTGGAACAAAACCGTTGATGCCAATCAAAACTCAACCACCGTAGCCACTCCTGACTTATACCGCAGCCGCCAAATCAACATGACTTCGAGCGGGCTGTTTAAGGCTGCCGACAAAGTGTTAATTCGTTTCCGACTCTATGCCGACGAGCTTGCTGCTGGTTGGGGTTGGTCTATTGATAACCTACGCATTCAGTTGCCACCAATAACGGCTGTAACACCATTGACTGTTACTGAGAACGACGTTCAGCTGGCTCCCAACCCAAACAATGGGCGTTTTTTGCTTAACGGTAAGTTTACACCAGCTACCACCAAAGTGGCGGTTTCGGTGATGAATGCACTGGGGCAATCGGTTTATACGAACCAGTTTAATGGAGAAGCAAGTGTGCAGAAGGAGCTGGATTTGAGCCAATTAACGCCAGGTATTTATTTCTTGAATGTACAAACTGTCGATTCGCAAATCACTAAAAGATTGGTAATTGCCAAGTAGAGGTTTGCTATGGGTCTCTCTAAAAAGAGACATTTCTGTATAAATAACGTGATTTTTTTCGGAACTTGGGCAAAATTCATCTACTATGAAACTGCCCAAGTTCCTTTTTTTGTTACTAACTGTTTTGCAAGTAGCCTGCAAAACAGCACAAGTGCCTGTTGTTGAGAAACCCAATTGGGCGAGTGAAGTCAAAAATTCCCCTGTTTTTTCTCAAAACTTTACAGGTTTTGCACTTTATGATATTGAAAAAGCGCAGATGGTGGCCGATTATCAGTCAGATCGTTTTTTTACACCCGCTTCTAATACCAAATTATATAGTTTCTTTGCCGGAGTTAAATGCCTCGGCGATTCCATACCAGCTCTTCGCTACATTGTAAGAGGTGATTCACTGATTTTTTGGGGAACTGGCGACCCGTCTTTTCTACATCCTGACTTGCGAAGTACCCGTGCTTACGATTTCTTAAAAAATCGCCCCGAAAAACTCTACCTCTCTACTGCCAACGACCAAGTGGGTGCTTATGGAGCAGGTTGGCAATGGGACGACTACAACGACTACTACCAACCCGAAGTAACGGCTTTTCCTATTTATGGCAACATTGTTCGGTTCAAAGCCTCTACCGCCGGGCGACTCGAAGTAAACCCACCCTATTTTTGGAAAATGTTACAAGCAGATACATCAAGTAAATCGTTTCGAGTTCGGCGAGATTTTCATGCAAATCAATTTGATTACCAACCACTTAAAGTAAAAGCTGGGTATGAGCAAGACGTGCCGTTCAGAACAGCGGCTGACTTTACAGCAACACTGTTGAGCGATACCCTCAAAAAGCCAGTTTTGCTTGTTAATGAACGCTTGCCAGGCAGTTCGTTTCAAACAATTTATAGTATTCTGTCTGACTCACTTTACAAACGAATGCTGCAAGTGAGCGACAACATGCTGGCAGAGCAATTGGTAATTTTGTGTGCGGCAGCAAAGGGTAACATTCTAAGTACTCAAGCGGGAATAAAGCAGGTAAGTGCGTCATTTTTAGCCGATTTGCCTGATTCTTTTACTTGGTCCGACGGCTCGGGGCTTTCGGTTTACAATAAGTTTACTCCTCGCAATATGGTAAGTTTATTGCAAAAAATCCATAAAGAAGTCCCTCAAAAACGGCTGTTTGATTTGCTGGCCATTGGTGGCAAAACAGGTACATTACGAAACCAATATAAAGGTCCGGAGCCTTTTGTATTTGCAAAGTCGGGGAGTATTAGCAATGTATATAACCTGAGTGGTTATTTGCAAACTAAGTCGGGTAAAGTTTTGATTTTCAGCTTTATGAATAATAATTTCTTGAGCCCTACCGCCGAGATACGTAAGGAAGTAGAACGGGTTTTGACCAAAATTCATCAGGAGTATTAGTCTGTCTTTCCGCCTTCTTAACTCCTCGACTTAATGCTCAAGACTCTATGGAAAACATATACCCAACGCCTTTGAGGGTTTTGATGTAACCCTCGCCTATTTTTTCTCGTAGTTTGCGAATGTGCACGTCCACGGTGCGTTCTAACACATAAATATCTTCGCCCCATATACGTCTAAGAATCTCTTCTCGACTGAATACTTTTTCGGGATTTTGAGCAAGGAATGACAGCAGTTCAAATTCTTTTTTGGGGAAAGTAAGCACCTCGCCGTTTAGTAATACGCTGTGATTCTGTCGGTTAATAGACAATCCGCCAATTTCTACCTTTTCGGCGGGTTCTGATTTTTGTGCCTCTCTCCTAAACAGTGCCTTTATGCGACTCATCAAAGCTCGTGGTTTGATGGGCTTGGTGATGTAGTCATCGGCACCAATATCAAAGGCCGCAATTTCAGAGTATTCTTCGGTTCGAGCCGTCAAAAACAAGATGAATGTTTCTCGTAATTCAGGCATTTGCCGCAGTATTCGGCCAGTTTCAATGCCATCGAGGTAAGGCATCATGATGTCAAGCAAGACCAAGCCGGGTACAAACTCACGGGCTATTTCGATAGCCTTGCGTCCATCAGGAGCGGTTTTGACTTCGTAGCCTTCTTTTTCGAGATTGTATTGAAGCAGTTCAGCTATGTCTGGGTCATCATCAACGACCAAGATTTTGTAGGCAGCGGTTTGGTTACTCATGGTGAGTTGGGTATCGGTTATCCTTTATGTTTGGTTATCCTTTTTTGATCAAATTGTTGAGTATCAACATCCAAGGGGGCAACTTTTATCAAAAACAGAAATTTGATAACAGATAACTCGAAGATTAACAATAACTTAACGCAAAGGTAAAGATTGTAAATCTACTGGAGGTTAAGCCAATGTTAATTTTTCAGATGAAGCCAAAAGATTTGTCTTTGCTCGTTTGTAATCAGCAGATTAGCCTTGTCCCAATAGGTAATTGCCTCGGCTTGGTGACGAGCAAATTTGATGCACTTGGTTGGTTTTGTGAAGCGTAATAAGCCGTTTGTTAGGTCAAAAAGAAAGATTTTTCCATACGTCAGCACGGCCAGTTCTTTTCCGTCTGGGCGTAGGGCTGCGCCTGTTACTTGTGTTTTTAGGTAGATGCTGTCTTTGGGTACAAGTGCGTACCCACCTGCTTGGGCTGGCACGGCATACAAACGCACAAAATGGTCTTTCCCTCTGTTTTTGGAGAACAGATATAAACTGTCTTGATGCCAGACCATCGCTTCGCAGTCATAGATGCTGGGTTCTGATTGTTCTGGTTTTTGATGCTGGTACTTAATCTTTATCGGCTCTGGGTTGGTGACCTCCTTAATTAATGCTTTATAAATCACCAAATCGGTTCGTTTATTTTGATTATTACCTATGTCACCAATGTAAAGGTTCCCGTTATAGTCTTGTGTAAGTTCTTCCCAATCAACATTTTGTGCACCTGGAATAGGGATAGTTGCCAGCAATTGACCCGTAGAATCTACTTCGTAAAGTTCGGGTTTACCACCGCCGTCGTTATGAGTCAGTAGCGTATTTTTGTGTAATGATTTCACTAATCCCGAACCCTCGTTTACCAACGAGGGCATTTGGCCAATTTGCTTGGTTTTAGCATAGCGTTTACCTTTTACAAACCCACTTTGGCGTATTTCGGTATGGCAATTACACAACGAGAGTTTGATTTGAAACAAGAATAAGAGTAATTTGTATTTTAGCATTGGGGTTATACTTCGTTTTATAGTTTTTAGCGGGGTGGCTACGTTAAAGGTAATAAAAACAAAAATAGCATTATCCATGTTTTCTTCTTCAAGAATACCTCTTTCGGCTCAAACAGCTTATGTATTAGCAAGTTTGGTTGTTATTGTTTACGGAATGTCCGTATTGAAAGAGATACTTACTTTGCTGGCATTTTCGTTTTTGCTGGCCATGTTACTTTATCCAATATGCCATCGGTTGGAGCGTTGGATGCCCCGGCTGGGTGCTATTTTTGTTTGTTTGTTTATACTCGTTGGGGTATTGGTGTTGATAATTTATCTCATTTCTACACAATTAGCGAGCTTTTCGACTGAGTTTCCGATGTTTCAACAAAAAATGGAGAGCGTCGTTGATCGAATACAAGATGTGGTTTCTGAACAACTTAATTTAAGTAAAAGAAAACAAGTTTCCGAACTCAAAAAGATAACGGCTGATGTCTTGAAAAACAGCGGTTCTTATGTTTCGTCGGCACTTTCTACTACTACCAGTACGCTAACAGACTTTTCGTTGATTCCAATTTTTGTGTTTTTTATTTTACAATATCGAGATTTTTTTCGTCAGTTTTTTTACAAAGTATTCGGCAAGGTTCGTAAAGCTAAGATTGACGATGTTCTTCGTAAAATCTATGCAGTGGTACAAGGTTATTTGGCAGGACTAATGCTCGTGATTGGCATTGTAGCCACGCTCAACTCAGTAGGTCTTTTGCTATTAGGCGTTGACTATGCAGTGTTTTTTGGCACATTGGCAGCATTTTTATTGCTTATTCCATACATTGGTATTATGATAGGTTCGTTGCTGCCCATTGTGTATGCTTTAATTACTAAAGACTCCCCCGTGTACGCAGTTGGCGTAGCTGGCATCTTTTTGTTTGTACAGTTTCTGGAGGGTAATTTTATTACGCCGCACGTAGTGGGCTCAAAGGTGAGCGTTAATCCATTAGCCGCCATGATTGCCTTGATTTTGGGTGGGCAACTCTGGGGAATCGCTGGCTTAGTGCTGGCCTTACCCCTTACCGCTATTTTGAAAGTAGTGTTTGACAACATTGAACCCATGAAACCCTACGGCTATCTGATTGGTGAGCCCGAGCACACTCGCCCACCGAAGCCTAAACGAACCATTAAGTTACTCAAATCTAAACCCAAAGCATAAAATGACACCACGGTTTCCTACTCTTTTTAGCTTGATAGCGCTATCAGCATTATGTGTGTTTTGTCAAAGTACACCCGAAGATACCGGCGTTACCCCCACACCCACTACACCAACCACGCCAACTACACCTGTTGTTTACGAGTTTGTTTCTACCCCCTCTTGGGCCGACGAATTTGACTACACCGGCCTGCCCGATGCCACCAAATGGGGCTACGACTTGGGGGCTGGCGGCTGGGGAAACAACGAAAAACAAACCTATACCAAGAACTTAGACAATGCCCGTGTCGAAAACGGCAAGCTCATCATTGAGGCTCGAGCAGTCAGTGGGTATTCTTCTGCTCGGTTGGTTACCAAAAACAAAGGAGATTGGAC
>JBGAVQ010000053.1:0-24362 GCA_044228045.1 Spirosomataceae bacterium | reverse complement strand
ACCGGGCGATCGTTCCAGCACTTCTAATGCCGTGCTGCCCGCAGCTACTACGGAGTTCTCAACGTTTACTACCATTTTGTCAATTTGTTGCTCAATAAACGGTTTGGAGGCCTTAATGGCAACTTCGTTGAGTTGCTTGGCTTCTTCGGAAAGTTGAATGTTTTTGAGCGTAATTTCCTGATTGTCAGGTGTGATGGCAAACTTGGGTGAGTAAAATTTCTTGTAACCCAGTTGTGACACACTTACCACGTAGTTTCCTTCAACAATATTTTCAAATACAAACTGACCGTTCACATCAGTTAGTAAACCTTTGACAAGCGTAGAGTCTTTGGCTTTGAGGAGGGTGATGGTTGCAAATTCGACAATTTTGGCATTTTGGTCAGTTACTCGACCCGTAATTTTTCCTTTGACAGAAATTTGAGCATAAAGCTCTCCGACGATGCTCAGGCAGAGCACCACTGCAAGTAATACTTTTTTCATGGCTTTTATATGGTTAAAACGGTACAGAATTGAGAGAAATACAACAGATACAAATACTGATGTGGCCGCTGTTACTCAATAAAAATATAAGATTAAAATTAACTTTTTCGTAATGAACAATACAAAGGTAAATCATCAATTTGGTATTATGCAATACAAAGTACCTTTTTTAGCCCCATAATGTGATGAATGGTTGATGGACTTGATAAAAGTACCTGCTGATTGCTCAAAAAGGATGATTTTAAGGCTTAGATGCTAAAAACAGGAGGGAGGTTGCAGGCAGATGAAGAAAAAAAAACGTCGGCAAAACCTTGCTGACGTTTTTGGGTGTTTTAGTTTTGTCTATGAGGCTACCAGTTCTTCTTCTCGCCAATAGGCATCAGGCAAATAACTTTCTTTTGATTTTAATGGCCCTTTGCGTTTGAGGTAATCTTTGAGGGTTTCTTTGTTTCCTTTGGTGTCTTCGAGCGATACGCTGAGTTTGGTGGGGTCACCAATTACTTCTTTAACTGTTCGGATGGTGCTGATTACCTTGCCAAAAAAACTCTTGGATTCTTCTCGTTTTTCTTCTTGATCAAGCGAATCGCCTTTTACTGAAATACTAAACTTAAATTTACCTTTTTGGGCTTGTGCCGAAACCGAGAGAACAAATAGGCTGATAAAGAGAATGATATGTCGTTTCATAGGGTGTGTTTTTAGTTTTTAAAATGTAATCGGTGGGTAAAATTGAAGGTAAGAGGTATGAAGTCAGAAGTAGGAAAAGTTATCAAACCTAAAATATCCTACTAAACGAGCGACTAAGCTCTTACCGCACGGGCGGCCCTGTTCTTACCTCCTACTTCATTTTACTTTCCATTTCCTACCGTATTTCTACAATCTAATTCCAAAACTGATGGCATTTACGTTTGGTCCTTTGCCGTCTTGAAATGTTGTATTGAGGTCATAATTAACGAACAACTCAGCAAAGCGGCGGATGCCAAGGCTACCTGTAAGGCCATAACGGACACCATTTAGGTAGAAATTGCCTTTTACATGGTCTTTTTTACCGCCATCTTCAATTTTGGTTTTGGTGTGGCTACCTAAGCGGAAACCACCGTAAGCACCCACGCCAATGTATTTGATAAACCCACGCCGAAATTTAGTTTCTAAACCGAGTGGTACGGTAAAGTAGCTGGCGGTGAGCTTGGTTTTGCTCAAATTGACAGGGCTTTCAGGAAAAGTAAGGCGGTCAGTGCCTTTTACGGCTACATTGTTGCCCTCAAACATAAAGTTGTACCAGCTAAATTCCATTCCGTAGCGTAAGCGCAAGGCGGCTTTTTCGCCACGAGCCAAGGCATTGTATTTGATGAAGCCAAGGCTCACAAAGCGGCTTCCGCCAGGGCGCAAATCATAAGCATTGTCGGGGTAGTTAGCTTGGTTTTTGTCACCGACCCAGTTGTTGAGACCCACGCCAATTTCAAAGTTGCTTTCTTGGCGAGGTACCCAGCGAATGGTTTTTTTGACAACTGTAGTATCATTAGTAGTGGTATTTATGGTAGTTTGAGCATTAACAGTGTGGCTCAAAAGCACAGTAGCGAAGGCAATTGCAAGCGTTTTCATGGTTGTAAGGAGTTAATGTTGAATCCTTGATTTGAATTTTGATAGGTAGATGACAACTTTTTGGAGCAGGTGACCAATTATGGACAAACGACCCAAAAACACGCCAAACGGTCAAAAAACAGGTTGAATAAAAACAAGCAAATCAAATCATGGATTCGGGGGCGAAAATAGCCCTGTTTGGCTTACAGACCAAGTTTTGGAAGAACAAAAGAAGATTAGATAGAATTGCTTAGCCAGGAGAATAAATGACAAAAGACATAAGATGAAAGTGAAGAACTTGATAGACAATTAGTTAGTTTTGTTGTGTCGAAAGTAAAAAACAAATGAACTTCAAAGAAGAAATTCTGCGTGAACACAGTAAAGCGCAAGTGATGCGAATAGTGGCCTATATTGGAGCAGATGCCGAACGCTTTGCCCAAGCAATGAAGCTATTTTTAGAAGGAGACTACCGAGTTACTCAGCGGATTTCGTGGGTGGTGAGCCATTGTGCGTCGGCGCATCCGTGGTTAATGATGCCGTATCTGGAACCCATGTTGCAAAACCTTCTGCAAAAGACTAACCTGCACGATGCCGTTAAGCGCAATACCATTCGTATCTTACAATTTGTTGAAATTCCCGAAGACCTACAAGGCTTGGCGGCTCAGGTATGCTTTCAGTACCTCGGCGACCCTAAGATTCCAGTCGCTATTAGAGCCTTTTCGATGACTGTTTTGGCGAAAATAGCCAAGCAACATCCTGGTTTACAAGAAGAACTCAAAATTATAGTTGAAGACCAATTGCCTTATCAAAGTCCAGCGTTTGTGTCACGGGCGAAGCAGATATTAAAGTCGTAGCAGTGTACAGCATATCTTCATACAGCCTCATAAAGTCCGCCAAACCGTTTTCCCCTGCGCCAGTTCTTTGCCTTTGTCGTTCAGCACATTATGTAAAAAAACTTGGGAATTGTCGTGGCGAGTGTCATCCTCTACTACTTGTTCAGCAGCTTGCGACACAATACTATCGTCAAGGGTACTTTCGGCTCTGAACACAATGCTGAATTCTTGTAACTGATTGGTTTGTAGAAAAGTAGGAGGGAGGGCTTCAATCATCCAACCAAAATAACAAGTGTTATTGGCATGAAAATTAGTGTCAATATCATGCCAATGAATGGTGAAATCACGCCGAAAATCAGGATTCTCAAAGGTAGGTAACTTGCCAGTAGCAGGCGGTAGGGGCGTTTTGTCAGCAAAGACAAAGTTTTTTTCCAGAATCCACTCGGGTATGGCCACTACTCGCCGCTTTTCGATGTCCAGCACGCCCCACACACTCGTTGCTTTGAACAGCATAGTGCCATCGGGAAAACGCATTTCAAAATCTCGATAACAAAAATAGCGGTCAGTAGCTTGAATCCAAGTTTCTAAAATTACTTCGTCGGCATGGCGAGGGAGTTGGTTAATCACAATTTTCATCCGTGACATTACCCACGAAATATGAAATGGGAGCATCTGATAAATAGAGACTTTCCACTGCAACGAGTGGTTCCAGGCAATTTCTTGCAACAAGTTTGCCAAAGCCGTAATGGTCAGATTGCCGTTGGCATCTACTTCGGTGATTCGGATGCGGATTGTTTGAGAAAGGAGACGAGTCAAGGTAGGAGAGGGCAAAGGGTAAGTGGCGAGGGTTAATTTTGCCCGTCAGACCTTCGGTACAGACGGGGTTTATTTAATTGCCGCCTTGTTTTCTGATAAAATCGCTCCGTTTAATGTTTTCGGGCGGAAGATCTTGGAAAGCATCTTGCCAATCTTTCTTTTTGAGGTCACCTCGTTTGATTGACTTAATAAAATTGGCCCAAGCAAACGGATTGAGGAGCGAAATTGTATTCTGAAAATTACGATTAGCCTGAGCGTTAACTTGCTGATTCATGAAATTTCTATAGTTGCCAGCTGCCCCCATGCCTGCCGCTGCAGCCATCCGCTGTAGGTATTCGGGGTCGGTGGCTTTTTGAAGTGCTTCTCGTTGTTTTTCATCTGGCAGGCGGTAATTGATGAACGCCTCTTTAAATTCTTGCTCTGTTCGATACGGATATACTTTTACTTCTTGCAACAATTTGGCATCTTCTTTTAATTCAATTACTGCCGAGTAGGTTTCGGTGGTGATTTTCGGAATCAAATGATATTGATGCTTATAGCCTAAATACCTAAACACAATGGTATCGCCTGGATAGACCGGAATGGCAAAATAACCTAAGCCATTGGTAGAGACCCCTCTGCCAGCCCGATGGATTAAAACTGAACAGTTCTGCAAAGGCTGTTCCGTTCGCCCATCAATTACATAGCCAGAAAACAAGATGGCCGATTGCTGCCCTTGAGCCTTTGCCGAAGGAGAAGAAAGCCAAAGCCCCAATCCACACAAAATCAATATAATATAGCGTAGTTTCAAAAGTCGTTAATTGTTAGTAGTCATACCCTCCTTTTCGCAACGTTTTTTGTTAGATAATATTGCCAGAAGAGAGGTTTTAGTTGCGTACTTAAAACATTTTAGCAAAAGTAACTATAAACGGTGCAGATAGCAAAAGCCCATCAAAACGATCTAAAAAACCCCCGTGCCCAGGTATGACAGAACCTGAGTCTTTGATTTGGATACTTCGCTTGAAAAGCGACTCCACCAAGTCGCCATAAGTGCCTGCCACTACAATAATAGCCCCAATGCCGTACCACTGCCATGCTTGCAAATCATGGAAATATTGCGATAACACAAATGCCACCAACATGGCTAGGGCAAAACCACCTACGCTACCTTCCCAAGATTTCTTAGGCGAAACACGTTCAAATAACTTTGTTCGCCCAAACTTTGTTCCTGCAAAATAAGCTCCTGTGTCGCTTGCCCACAACAAAAATAGACAACCCAGCACTTTTTGGTAGCTATAAAAGCCATCTTGTAGGGCCGTAATAGTAATAAGTGCAAAAGGCAAGGCTACATAAATTATTCCCAAAAAGGTATAGGCAATGTTCTGAAACGGTTTGGTGTCGTTCTTTTTGTACAACTTTATGAAAAAGATAATAGTCAGTGGCGGTACCATAAAGTAATAATCTTCATAAGGCAGTATTTCTTGCTCAATCAAGAATGTCAGAATATTGATAAACACACCTACCGCAGTACCATAGTAAGTAAGAGGCTGATTGCCATCAAGCCCCAACAGCTTATAAAACTCAATTTGTGTGAACGCTCCAATGGCACAAAAAAGGATTAAATAACTCCATTGGCTATACACAACTGCCGTGATAATAACCGTTACGCCAATTACCGCTGCAATTACTCGTTGGGTTAAGTTAGAGTAGGTACTTAGTTTGGTTTGAATACTCATTTTGGTTAGGTAAAGAAGTTAATCTTTGGGCAATTCAGTTTCTACAATCTCCTTTGCCAGCGAAGCGTTGTCTTTATGTACATAAAGCTCACACTTGCCAAACAGCAAGTACGAGCTATCTTGTTTGTTCAACACCACTGCCGCAATGTTGTGTTCTTCTAAAATCAAGCGAGCCAACTCAGCCCGATGTGGTAAAAACGAATCAAAAATCTTTTGCCAGTTGTCGGTTATCATAATAGTCGAAAAGTCAAGAAAGTCGTAAGCGGGCGGCGAACCGCTCGAGAAAGTCGTACTATGTATCCTATCTGCTTATGTCACGGTCTGCCGTAGCAGGTGCATTGGTTTCAGCCGTAATCTTGCGTATTTGTATCATAATTCCTATAACAAGTAAAAGCGAGACGATTGCTCCAAACACTGGCACATGAGGCTGGGCATCTCCTTCCAGAAACGAAATCTTGGTTTTAAAGAAATAAACTATTAAAAGTGTTGCACTGTTATTAACAAAATGTGCCAGCATAGGTGCTCGCAGCGAACCTGTCCAGGCATAAAGATAACCCAACAAGGCCCCCAGCAAAAGACGGGGAACAAACCCAAAAAATTGTAAATGAACAGCACTAAACACAAAAGCTGAAATCCAAACAGCTGCATGAACATTGCGAACACCTCTCGAAATAAGGTTTTGAAGGATACCCCGAAACAGCAGTTCTTCGCCTATGGCTGGAATAAAAGCCATCACAAAAAGAGCCAATATTAGCTGCCAAGTTCCACGAAAATCAGTCAGAAATTGAGTAATGAGGGCCAATTTTTTTTCTTCTGAACGAAAATACTCATCAATCCCATCCGGAAAATGAATGCTTTGGTTCCACTGGATTACCCAGCCATTGAAGGGAAAGGCCGTGATGGTTAATAAAATAATTAACAAAGAAAGTTGGGGCGGTTGAATGCTGGGCAAAAGAGAACTAAGATTTTTTTGCTCAAATAACTTAATATAAACCCAAGAAGCTCCTACAAAACCAATTAAAGCTGAAATACCTTGCATAACCAAAATAGCAATCCAAGCGTTAGGATAATTGGCTGGCGTGTTGATAAGTTTGTGAAAGTCAGTTAGTTGGATGCCAGTTATGCCAGCAGCAACTACCTGCCCAACCAAAGTGCCAATGACTAAGCCTAAGATAATACAGCCAAACAATAATAAGAAACTTGCGGCGATGGGTCGCTGCGAAACATCGTTTTGTGTCATAATGGTCGTAAATTTGCAAAAAAATTCAGTAGCCTTAAGTCATAAGTCCATAAGTCGTAAGAAAAACAGCTAAAAATGCCAGTAGCGATACTAAAAACACCAAAAAAAATGTGGATTATTTATGATTAAAATAGGAAACATACAACTCCCCGATTTCCCCTTGCTGTTGGCACCAATGGAAGACGTATCAGACCCGCCGTTTAGAGCAGTTTGCAAAGATGGTGGAGCAGATTTGATGTACACCGAGTTTATTTCAACAGAAGGGCTGATTCGAGATGCCGCCAAGAGCGTTCATAAGTTAGATATTTTTGAGTACGAGCGTCCGGTAGGCATCCAACTTTTTGGGTCAGATATTGAGACAATGGCAACTTGTGCTCAAATATCTACCAAAGTCAATCCAGATCTGATTGATATTAACTACGGTTGCCCTGTCAAAAATGTAGCTTGTAGAGGAGCAGGAGCGGCTTTGTTGCAAGACATCCCGAAGATGGTAAAAATGACCGAAGCCGTGGTAAAAGCTACCCATTTGCCCGTAACAGTGAAAACCCGCCTCGGCTGGGACGACTCTACCAAGAATATACAAGAAGTTGCCGAACAGCTGCAAGATATTGGTATTCAGGCACTCACCGTGCATGGGCGCACCCGTGTGCAGATGTACAAAGGCGAGGCCGACTGGACACTAATTGGTAAAGTTAAAGATAATCCACGCATTACTATCCCGATTTTTGGCAACGGGGACATTGACAGCCCCGAAAAAGCCCTCGAATACCGCAACCGCTATGGTGTGGATGGCATCATGATTGGGCGAGCAAGCATAGGTTATCCTTGGATTTTTAACGAAATCAAGCACTTTGTTCGCACAGGAGAGCACCTGCCCCCACCTACTGTTGAAGACCGCATGAAGGCGTGCAAAAAGCACTTGGGGTTTAGTATTCGTTGGAAAAATGAAAAACTCGGTATCCTCGAAATGCGCCGCCACTATGCCAATTACTTCAAAGGACTCGACAACGTAAAGCAGTACCGAATGCGCTTGGTACAAGCTGACACTTTTGCAGAAGTATCAGAAATCTTAGACGAATTAGCTGCGAATTATCAATTGGTGGAGGTTTAAAATAGAAGTAGGATGTCATTGCGAGGTACGAAGCAATCTGCTCGATTGGGCAGCCCTGTGTGTTCTCTCGCAATGACATAAATACTCAAATCCCCACAAAAACTAATCCTTCGGCTACCCTTACTGGATAGGTGACGATTTGGTATTCTTCGCCACTCAAACAAGCACCTGTTTGCAACGAAAAAGTCTTTTTATGAAACGGACACGCCACTTTGGGTTCGTCTCCTTGTGAGCCAATCATGCCTCGGCTCAAAGCCATTTGCTGCCGATGTGGACAAAGGTTTTGTGTGGCATACCACTCGTTTCGTCGAGTAAAATTATAAATAGCTATTTGTTGCCCTTCAATAAGAGCGCAAGCTCCGCCGTTTTCGGGTATATCTTCTACGGCACAAGCCATGTGCCATGTAAGTGGTTTATTGGTAGTTATGTTACTCATGGGTTGGTTGGTCAATGAGAGAATGAGTAAATAATAGAATGAGAGAATGATAAAGAGGAGGATGGAAACTATTCACTCATGCTATCATTCAATCATTCAAAATTGTTATTTCCAGTCCACGGCCTGTATTTGCTCTCGGAGTGGGGCAAACTGCACGGTTGGGTCTTTTTGTGTTGGGGCGTTTACAAAATGCACAAAACGCTTGCGGATTTCGGGCGTTTCCACAGCCTCTTTCCACTCACATTTATAGTTGTTAATCAAACCTTGTATTTCTTGCTCTAACGCTGCGCCAATGCCCAGCACATCGTCCACAACCACTGCCCGTAAGTAGGTAATGCCTCCTTCCATTTTGTTGAGCCATGTAGCCGTGCGAGTAAGCGGTTCGGCAGTTTTGATGTAGAACATCAAGAAGCGATCAATGTATTTGATGCAGTCTTCGCTCGACACATCACTAACCAACAGCAAGGCGTGCTGGGGTTTTACACCCCCATTGCCACATACATAGAGATTCCAGCCTTTTTCGGTAGCAATAATGCCAAAGTCTTTGCTTTGAGCCTCTGCACACTCACGGGTGCAACCCGACACCGCCGACTTTAATTTATGTGGCGAACGAAGCCCCTTGTAGCGGTTCTCGACCTCAATGGCAAACGATACCGCATCTTGCACCCCAAAGCGACACCACGTAGTGCCCACGCAACTTTTGACTGTACGGAGCGCCTTGCCGTAGGCGTGGCCACTCTCAAAACCAGCTGCGATGAGTTCTTCCCAAATGCTCGGCAAATCACCTACGTGTGCACCAAACAAATCAATACGTTGGCCGCCGGTAATTTTGGTATAAAGGCCGTATCTTTGAGCAACTTGACCGATTACAATTAACTTTTCGGGCGTAATTTCACCGCCCGGAATGCGAGGTACAACCGAATACGTGCCACCTCGTTGAATATTTGCTAAGAAACGGTCGTTAGAATCTTGTACGGTGGCATTGCCTTTTTCCAGAATCATTTCGTTCCAGAGGCTTGCCAAAATAGAAGCAACGGCAGGCTTACAGACTTCGCAACCGTCGCCTTTGCCAAATTCGTCCAATACAGCATCGTAGTTTTTTAGCGCCTTAATTTTCACCAAGTCAAACAATTCTTGACGGGTGTAATTGAAGTGTTCGCACAAGATATTACGAACATACATCCCCTTAGACTTTTGTACGCCTACAATGAGGTCTTTTACCATAGGCACACAACCACCGCAACCTGTACCTGCTTTGGTGCATTTTTTGATGCCGTCGAGGGTAGTTACGTTGTTTTCACCAACTTCATGACAAATTGCACCTTTGGTAACGGCTTCGCACGAACAAATCAGTGCATCGTCAGGGAATGACATCACTCCAGCCCCAGCGTCTTCTTTGCCCCCCCTGGCACCAAGCATCAGGTCTTCGGGGTCGGGTGGTAGAATGGTCTGACTCTTAACGGTTTGCAGCAGCATATTGTATTGCTCGGCATCACCGACCAAAATACCTCCAAGCAAATGCTTGCCGTCGTGTGTGATGTTGATGCGCTTATAAATGCCCTTTGCTGTGTCTTCATAAACAATGGTGCGGCACTCACTTGCAAACGGATTACCAAAACTCGCTACGTCCACCCCAATCAGTTTGAGTTTGGTGGACATATCAAAGGGCGTGAATTTCTTAACCCCATCTATATCTCTTCCTCTGCTGGGAAGGGAGTCGGTATTTAAGCCCTCTCTGGTGGAGAGGTGGGTGAGGTAATTGGCTACCACCTCAGCCATTTCGTATCCTGGGGCTATTAGGCCATAAATCATGTGATGCGCCAAGGCGCATTCTCCAATAGCAAAAATGAACGGGTCTGAGGTTTGGAGGTGGTCGTTTACTACAATTCCGCCTCGTGAACCCACTTCTAAGCCTGCCAGTTTGGCTACTTCGTCACGAGGTTTGATGCCTGCCGAAATCACCAACATGTCCACATCAAGATGCGAACCATCGGCAAAACTCATGCCTTTGATGGTGTCTTTACCGGTGATTTCTTGCGTATTCTTAGAAAGATGAATCTTCAAACCCAGCGTTTCGAGCTTGTTTTTCAGGATGTTAGAGCCAGCCTCGTCAATTTGTCGTGGCATAAGCCGAGGGGCAAATTCAATGACATGCGTTTCTTCTAAACCCAAGTCTAACAAGGCTTTGGCGGCTTCGAGTCCCAACAAACCACCGCCAATGACGGCCCCTTTGCGAGCACGTTTGGCGTAGTCTTGCATCATTTCTAAATCTTCGATGGTGCGATAGACAAACACACCGTCTTTCTCGACCCCCGGAATTTGTGGCACAAAAGCGGCAGAACCCGTAGCCAGCACCAAGTAGTCGTAAGGCACTACAAGGCCATGATGCGAGCGAATGGTTTTGGCTGTTCGGTCAATGTCCACCACAGGATCAGAAAGATAGAGGGCGATGTTGTTTTGGGCATACCACGACAGCGGTGCCATGGTAAGGTCATCGGCAGATTTGCCAGCAAAAAACTCGGAGAGATGCACACGGTCGTATGCAGGGCGAGGTTCCTCGCCAAAGACTACAAGCTCAAACAGATTGCGTGAGTCCCCCAACTTCGCAATTAGTTTTTCGCAGAACTTGTAGCCCACCATGCCGTTGCCCACCACAACGACACGAGTCAGCGTGTTCTGAATCATGATATGAATGGTTTACCTACGTTTCTTTTTCGTTTTCCAGTTTTTTAGACTTTCGCTCAGTAGCTGGTTTCGGCTTCCAGCCACTGAGCACAGAAAGTCAGGTGTTTTTAACTAAAATTGTACTTAACCAAGAATAAATTTGAGTATAAATACTCATTGCTATTCAAATGTACGGTTAATTATGGATAATGCAAATTTTTATTCGTTGTTTTTTGAAAAAGAAGCCATTTTTATTGGTAAAACCCTTGTTTTGTAAAATCATTTAGCTAATTTTATACCAACAAAATGAATTGTACTTTTTGAGTATTTTATACTATATACTATAATGAAACCAACTCTGACACTCGTGGGGGCGGGTCCGGGAGATGGCGAACTCATCACACTCAAAGGCATTCGTGCCATTAAGTCTGCTGACGTAATCCTCTACGATGCCTTAGCCAATACCGAATTGCTCGATTATGCTCGTCCCAACACACCTTTGCTCTTTGTAGGCAAGCGTTGCGGCGGACACGCCTACACTCAAGGCGAAATCAATTATTTGATTGTAAAAAATGCCCAACAATACGGCCACGTAGTGCGGCTCAAAGGCGGCGACCCATTTGTGTTTGGGCGAGGCTACGAAGAAATTGACTACGCCCGCCAACATGGCATTGACTGTCAGGTAGTTCCAGGGGTTTCGAGCTGCGTTGCCGTGCCAGAAGCACAGGGGATTCCGGTTACTTCACGAGGCTATGCCGAGAGTTTTTGGGTGATGACAGGCACTACCAAATCGGGCGAACTCTCACAAGATATACACTTGGCGGCACAGTCCACGGCTACTATCGTGATTTTGATGGGGATGCACAAACTCTCCGAAATTACCAAGATTTTTGAAGCTGCTGGCAAGGGCGATACACCCATGGCCATTATCCAAAGTGGCACAACGCACGACGAAAAGTGTGTGCTGGGTACGGTTTCGGATATTCCAGTAAAGGTAAGCTTACATGGCCTAAGCAACCCTGCCGTCATTGTGATTGGGGCAGTGGTAGGCTTGCATCCTGAGTATGTGCAGGCGTACGTGAGGGAGGTGTCGGTTGGGAAATAGGTAGGTACTCGTCAAAAATGCAATTTCATGCCTTCGTGGGTAGCTTTGAAGCCCAACTGCTCATAAAACCGAATGGCATCTGGGCGTTGTTTGTCACTTGTTAGTTGTAACAAATGAGCATCCTTTTCTTTAGCTCGATTGATGGCCCATTTGAATAAGGTTTCGCCTATTCCTTTTCCTCGTTGGTCACTGCGTATCCTGACAGCTTCAATTTGCGCTCGGATGCCGCCTTGGTAGGTCAGGTATTGAATAAAACTCAATTGCAAAGTACCAATAATTTCGCCTTCGTCATTTTCTATGACAATCAATTCTTGATTGGAGTCTTGGGCAATGTTGGCAAAGGCTTGGTAATAAACATCGGGTAGTGGCTCTTGGTAATTTTCTCGTAATTTACCCAGTTCGTCATCTGCAATCATTTGTACTATGCTGGGTACATCTGCTTTTGTGGCTTTTCTGAATTTCATTGGTTGAGAGTTCATAAAGCTGTCAGTTGGAAACAACTGACAGCGATGTAATATTGCAGGCTATTTCGGTTGCTGTTGCGTAACGCAGTGAACCATCCCACCGTTGGCAAATAAATTTCTACAATCTATGCCAACGACTGTTCGGGTTGGGTACAAATTTTGAATCATTTTGATGGCTATGGCATCGTTGGGGTCATTATAGGTGGGTACTAAAACCTTCGAATTGGCAATGTAATAATTGATGTACGAGCCTTTGTAACCCAAGTTTTTGCCATAGGTAGTTTTAACATTGTTGCGGGTTAAGGGGAGTTTTACAAAGTTATACGCCATCCCGTTTTTATTTTTGGCAGCATAAAGTTTAGTTACATCTGCCTGCGGTACTTCCCAGTACAATAAGTCTGCATTTGACATGGTTACGATGGTATTTTTGTTGGCAAATTTGGCAAAGCCATCAATGTGCATATCAGTTAAGTCTAAACCCTCTACACCATTTAACCATATAAAATTGGTTACACCTAAGTATTTTGTAAAAAGTTCTTCTGCTTCGGCTTGGGTCATATCAGGGTTTCGGTTATCGTTGAGTATAGCACTTTTAGTTGCTAATAAAGTGCCATTGCCGTCTATTTCAACAGCACCACCTTCGTTAATCATCATATTGCTTATGTCAATTTTTGGTCTATTTTGATCGTTTGCAACCTTTGTTGGAATGGCATCGCAAAGCTTGTAATTTACTTTTTCGCCCCAGCCATTAAAGCCCCAGTCTTGAATAACCAACTGACCAGCGTTGTTTTTTACATATATAGGCCCGTTGTCTCTGACCCATACATCATTGGTTTGGTAAATTCTGAAATCTACATGGCTCAGCGAAATACCTGATGCACTTAGTAAATTGCTAATTCTGGTTTTTTCTGTTGTGCTGTAAGCAATTATGTGAACGTTTTCACTGGTAACTAATGCCTTTGTCATGGCTACCCAAGTGGCATCTAAACGGTTGCGGTAGGTAGTGCCATATTCGTATTGGTGAGGCCATTGTAGCCAAGTACCTTCGTGGGGGTCGGCTTCGTCGGGCATGGTATAAAAAACATCAGCACTGGATGCCTCTTGATGTTTAGCTTCTTCTGTTTGTGGAATTGATGGTGTACCAAGCTCTTCTTGCTCGCATGAAGTCAATAGTGTAAGTAGTGCCAACGCTGGAAATAACATGATTTTCATTGTTTTGTGAATTAAAGTGTAAGATTTTTTGCAAAGTTACCTTCAATTCAAACCGCAGTATTGTCCAAAATTGACAAGTTATATTTTCTTGATTGGAAATAGAATCTCTGTCAAAAAATCATCTTCTTTTGCTGTATGATAGTTATTAATGGCATAATGCTCAATAACAGGAGAACTGTCAAATTCTATACTTGAGCAGAAGAACCAATCTTTATAAATCAGTCGGTAAGTATCTTCAATCGTGTTATAATTACCTTTATGAAGGTATTTTATGTATTTTCCACCAAAAATATATTTACTTAAAAAGGCATTGTTTGGTGCCTCATAAGTAATGCCAGCTTCGTATCGGCAGTGTTTTGCAGTTGTTATGAGCGGTTGGTCAACAATAATCCCAAAATACCGTACTTGCTTTTGTTTGCCACATATTGCATCAATTTTGTTCCATTGTTCATCAATCTCCCCATTGTCATAATTACTTGTTTTGATACTACTGTAAAATATTCTGAGTGGTTCAAGATACACCATTTCGTGGGTTATATTGGTGTTTTGCGTGTATTGGCTAATGAAGTCATTAAAAACCGCTGCTTTTTTTAGGCGAGCTTCTGAAGGCGAAAGACCGAATTGTTTTTTAAACGACTTAGTAAATGCCTGTAAGCTCTCAAACCCAACAGTATAAGCAATATCAGTAATGGCATCGGTGGTGTAAATTAGTTTTTTGTAGCCATTTTCAAGTTTCAATCGCTTTTGAAATGCCCCCAGGGTTTCTTTAAAAATATTTTGGAATACACGGTGTAGGTTTCGGTAAGAATAGCAGCCAACTTCTTCTAATTCTTCAATTGGAATAGTTCGGTGATGGTTTTCTTCGATGTATTTTATGATATGTTGAATTTTTTCTAACTCCATTGCTAATGGCTGAACAAAATCATACTTAGTGTTGGTTGAAGCGTACCACAAGTATAGCAAATCTGCTATTCTTGGCCAAGCCAAACCTTATTTTGTTGACTGACAGCTTGTAGCAAGAGGCAGCCCTTGCATCAATTGACTAATTTTGCTATTTTTCTGTTTTGGCCTCTCTGTACACCAGCCTAAGACCCTCACTACCAAGGCCGCCCCTTGCCTCTTTCCTACAAAAAGCCTATTTTTGAACACCAACCCAGCACCCCATGCCTCTTGACCTCACCCACGGCTTTTTAGACCTGCTCTATACCCAAATGGTATGGATAGAACCCGTCAGCTTTACCTTTCAAGAAGGAGAAAAAGAAACCAAAGAAATTACCTTTAAAAAAGGCTTTTGGGCCTCTAAATACCCCGTTACGCAAGAATTATATGAAAAAGTAATGGGCGAAAACCCATCTCATTTTAAAGGCAAACACCGCCCAGTTGAATGGGTTTCTTGGAAAGATGCGCAGCTATTTTTAGAAAAACTTAACAGTGACAAACAAATAAAACTCAACGATGGCCTGGCTTTTCACTTGCCTTCGGAGGCCATGTGGGAATACGCCGCCCGAGCCAATGAAAAGACCCAATACAGCGGCAGTAATGTATTAGCCGAAGTGGGCTGGTACTACAATAACAGTTATGGACAAACGATGCCCGTAGGCTTAAAAGAACCGAATGCTTTTGGTCTATACGACCTGAGCGGCAATGTATGGGAATGGTGCGCCGACGCTTACGATGAATCTATCAACAAGACCCCAGAAAATGGATTACCCTATTTATCCAATAGAGATAGTTTAAGGATTCTTCGTGGCGGGTCTTTCAACGGCAATGGCAGCAACTGTCGGGTTGGCTACCGTGACAGGAGCGTTGACTACTTCCATTACCTCAACATTGGTTTTCGGGTCTTTCGGTACTAATTACCCTTTGTATTTTTACACTTTTACCCTTTTTTAAGAATCCCTGCGGAGCAGGGCGATTTTTGAAAAACCGATATGTTCATTGCATATTTTCCAAGAAGTTTTGTCACCTAAAAATAAAAATGTGATGAGTACCTACGAACAAATTGAACTACGAGGCAAAAGAACTGTTATCATTAACGCTTTTCGCAAAGGATTCTCAATAGATGTGATTGCTGAAATCGCTGAGATTTCGGTTGAAAAAGTCAAAGAAATTATTGCCAAGTACAATAAACAGGCAAGTGTTTAGCTGTGAATTGCTAACCCCGTTTTGCGTCATTGGAAACCCCGCCATAAGAACTCAATCATCATCGTCATCATCTTCTGCTTTTCCGGCGAACTTCTTGGGGTATTTTTGTCTGCCTTTGGCGGCAAACCACAAAATCCGGTTCATTACGTCGTCGTGGCCGCTGTCAATAAAGTCAAATTCGGGGCGTAGCGATAGCTGGGCAAAGTGGCGTTCTCGGCTATCGAGCATCGAAAGTTTAGGGTTCATTTTGTTGAGCGGAATGTTGTTTTTCTCGGCAGTGTATCGGTAATTGGAGGCTTGATTTACAAAGCAATCAAACATGGGTAGGGCAGTGGCATCAATCACGTTCATGGGCGGAATCCCCAAAATCTGCTCAATAGTACGTACCATTGAGGTTTGGTTGTAGTTGGTCGAAACCGTTTTTTGCATACGGCTATACGGGCTAATTACCTGACCCGTAGTGCGATACGCCGACACGTGATCCCAACCTGCTTGCGAGTCGTCTTCGGTTACAAAAATCACCGTGTTTTTCCAGAACTTACTTTTGGCAAGGGCTTCTACAATGCGCCCCAGGGCCAAGTCGTTGTCGGCCACCATGGCCTCGGGGCGGGGAAAGTCTGGCCGTGTGCCTACGGTATGATCTACCGACAGCGCCATCATAATGAGTTCGGGAAACTGGTCGCCGTCCATTTTTTCGTATTCTTCCAGTTCTTTAATAAATGCTGAGGCCCTTATTTGGTCAGGGATTTTCATGTCGTCTGAGCCAGGGAAATTGGGTGAAAGCATGGGCAATACGCTCGAAATGGTAGTGGTGTTATGAAACTTGAAGGGCTTGTTGTCTAAATAATTGTTGTAATGGTCTATCCAACTGATTTTGGTATCGTAGTGCGGCTGACAGGCTTCGCCGTAAATTCGCACGCTTTTGCCGTGTTTGCGGGCGTTGTCCCACAAAAAGCCGTTTTTGTGATACACCAGGGCATCTTCTTGCACGTGTGGATAGCTCCTAAACCAACTCCGAACGTTTTTCTCCACGTAGTCGCTTACCATGGCTGCGTCGGTCCATTGGTGGCCTTCGGCAGACGATTTGCCCGATACGTAGTAGTTGTCCATCAGTACAAAATCGCCCGCTAATTTGTGCTGATTGGGCGTTACTTCTTGCCCAAAAATACACAGTGATTTATCGCCGTTGCCTGTGGGGATATCGCCAAAAACTTGGTCGTAGGTGCGGTTTTCTTTGATGATATAAATCACGTGCTTAAACACCGACGGCTCGCCAATGCGCTCTGGCACAGGCACGGGAGCTACGTTTTTGCGAGGTAGCAAGCGAGCGATGTCGGCCCTGAACGCCAAGTTTTGTTCTTTGACTTGCTGGGTTAAGCCGACCAATTCGGTTTCGTTGGGTATGGGTATGATAGACAGCGTGGCACGTTGCCGATGCGAATTATACGAACCTTTTTCGTTGCGTTTGTCATCGCTTTCTAATTCTTTGCTGTTGATTCGTGCACCTTCGCCCTCTATGTTGCTCACATAGAGGTTTTTATCATCCAATTCTAAGCCACCGGGGTAGGCTTCGGTTGGAATAAACCCCATCACAGAGCTTGTCCCAATGCCTTGCTTGGTGGCTTTTTCGCCCAGTTTTACTACGGCAAGGGCGTTGTCAAGGCCGTTGGCAACGTATAATAGCTTGCCGTCTTTACTGAGGGTGAGGGCGTTGGGGGTATCGCCCAAGAAGCCTAATTCACCCGAAATCAACTGTACCGAAATGCTTTCTTTAACGGCATAGTCTTGCGTTGAAATCACCGACACGTTGTCACTATTGCCGTTGGCCACATACACAAAGTCTTGGGTGGCATCAGTGATGATATCGTTGGGGTGTAAGCCTACTTTTATTTCTTTCACCAGCTTACCTTGAACTAAGTCATACACATTAACAGAGCCTTCGCTGGTGGCTCCTGTGGTAGGGTCAACAAACACCTTGCCGTAGGGTACACCTGCGGTTTCTTTGGTGGTTGCTTTGCCTGGAATTTTGCCGCCCCAATTGCTCACATACGCTTGGTTCTTAGCAATTACAAGGCCATAGGGAGCTACCCCAGTGGTGACTTTCCAGATAATGTTTTTGGTTTTCAAATCAACCTTAACCAGCTGATTATTACCATTTAATACTACATAGAGGTAGTCTTTGTCTTGCTCAGTTTGAATAGCGATTTCGTTGGGTAGTGCTAAGGGTGATTCGCCTTCAGGCAAAAAAGCGTAGGAATTTGTTGCTTGGATTTTGCTGCCGTCCCAAGTAGCTTCTATTACCAGTGAAGTTTTTTTGGTGGTATTGGCAGCACTCCAAAACAGCCGAGTTTGATTGTCTTTCTGAAATACTTGAATACCTGAATAGGTGCTGGTAAATCCCCGATAGTCAGCCACTTGCTTGTAGGCCCAGCGGTCTAAAATTTTTTGTTTTTCGGTATCTACTATCACAAGGCCGTAACGGTCTTCAACGGCTAATAAGTTTGTATTCGGGATTTTTTTGAGGTCTAAGGTGTGGTTTTCGAGGTCTAAGTCACCATAGCGGATTACTGTGCCAGCAGGATTGATGATGCGGTTGTATGGCATCAATAGGGGTAATGTGTTCCTGTTTAAGGTGCTGTCGTCGTAGGCAATTCTTGGATTGATAATGGCTAAATTCTGGTAGCCTTGTTGAGTGGTTTTGCATGAGCCTACCGCCAAGGTGACTACAATGAGGGTAAAAAGTCGAAAATTGTTGCGAACAATCATGTTTATAACTGCTTGAAGGTAAATCTATCACGAAGTTATCAGGATATTTTTAAGTTATTTGATTCGCCAATTAAATAATGTGTAACATAAGAGAATATCGTTGGCTCTTTGTTGGGGGAGAATTAGTATTTTTTCAATTTGATACTTTCTTGGCATTACTTTTTGTCTTGACACAAAAAGTAACAAAAAGCCGGGCCGCCGGAGCGGTCAAGACCGTCCAAATGCTTCCACCCACAAGCCCTACACGCACCCCGCTGGACGGTCAACCTAAGCGCATGGTACTTTATTATAGATTATTGGAAATACCCCTACGGCAATCGCCGTAGGGGAGAAAGCATTACTTCAATGTGATGTCAACAAAGTGGCTCATGGCTTTGCTAAGAAATAGTGCAAATTCAGGATTAGGCTGCCCGTTTACCATCGTAAAACGCTCGTCGCTAACATATAGCTGGCCTAATCCTTTATAGGCCTCGGCTTGTTTATTCGACGAATTGACTGTTCCCCAAAACTGGCGAATGTTAGCATAATGACGAGCCACTTGCTCTTGCACAATTGGACTTGTTGGGTCTTCGTTCAGGAGTGCAACAAGATGTTGGGCAATTGTTAGCTGTTCGGCTTTGAGTTGCTCAAAACCTGCTTTGCCGAGGTTAAGTAGGTGATTTTCTGCGTGTTCTACTTCTTTTTTGCCATATTTGTCAATGGCACCTTGCCGGTAGGCTTCGCCTTTTTCTTTGGGCAAACCTTCGTATAGTTCTTGGTGTGTTAGCATGGTTTTTCCTTTTAGGTGTAACATGGTTTTGTCAATCGTTACTAACAAAGTCGAGATTCGGTCACGGCGCTGTTGCAAGGCTATCTTATGACTTTCAAGTGCTTGAAACAGGTCAAATTGAGGGTTGTTGAGGAGCTGGGCAATGGCTTGCAACGGAAAGTCAAGTTCTTTGTAAAACAAAATTTGTTGCAGTCGCAGCAACTCCTTTTCGCCATAGAGTCGGTACTTAGCCTCAGTCCGAGCCGACGGTTTAAGCAGCCCCATCTGGTCGTAGAGGTGTAGCGTGCGCACACTCACCCCCGCCAGTTTTGCTAATTTTTTGACCGAATACTGCGTCATTTTTCTGAGTAAATTGATTGATAGCCCAAAGGTAGGCTATGACGTAAGGTGAGAGTCAAGTGTTTTTTGAATTATTTTTTGCAATTGGTTCAGTCAGGGGCTTTTGCCTACAAAGTGCGGTGAAGTATAAAAAACGTCGGCATCGCTATAAATTTTGGTTATCTTTGTTTGCCAACGTTCTCGGTTAAGAGAAAAATATGAAGAATAAAGCATTTGTTTTGCCGAGAAAGCTATGAAAAAAAGCGTATTTTTATGTGTGATAGGATGTTTGTTTGCAGTTCCGTTGCTTGCCCAAAAAATGTACGGTGGGTATATTGAGCGGTACACCCGCATACAACTAACGGATGCTCCCCACCCGCCTAATACTTACCGATTTAGGGCCGTGTTTTATACCGAAGCAGCAAGCCAAGCGGCTTTTCCGGCTAACATGGCGTTTTATTTATGCCGAAAAAAGGACAATGCACGCCTGATAACCTTCAATGCGACCAAAACGATTTATCAAGAAACGTATGTGTCGCCTCACCCATGCAATGTGAGCGAAAACAAAGAATTGTCCATTGTGGCTTATCTGTTTGAAACCATTCTCAAAACTGACGATTACAAAGACCCCGAAGGTTATTATGTTTGTAGCGAGCCAGTTTGTTGTTTGAGTGCTACCATCCAAAACATTACCAATGTCAGCAATGGCATGGTGTTGTACTACGAATTTGTGGCTCCTTCTCATGGCGATGTAGGCTCTGTGAACTTTGAACCAGCCTTGGTGCAAGGCATTAGAGGGTTGGTGTTTGCCTGTAAAGACAAACAACTGGCGTATCAGCATTACACAGCCATTACCCCACAAGTACCTGCTGATGCCGAAAGACGCTACCGATTGGTGAATCCGCTGACAAAAGGGAGTGGGTCACCGAACTTTCAACCTGTTGCATGGGCAGCGGGGCTAAGCCTGGGAAATCCTGTACCGAGTGCAGTTCCGCTCACAGTTACAGGCAACAATTTAGGGTGTATTATTAGTGGTACACCCACACAAGGAGGCGATAATACCATTGCTTTTGCCACCGACTATTATCGTGATAATAAGCTAATTAGCTCTACCTATCACCAGATTCAGTTAGTGGTGGTTGAGTGCGAGTCTAACACAACGCCTACAATTGTGGTTACCAAACCAGGAACCAATATTGCCACGCCGCCCGTGATTTGCCCCGGAGAGCAAATTCAGTTGATTGCCCGAACAAGCAACAAGAAAGCTACTTTTCGTTGGCGGCTCAATGGCCGTGATATTTCTAATGCTTCGGCAGATTCGGTGCAGCTTTTTAACCAACCTGGTAGTTATACGGTAGTATCGGTTGACCGCAATCGCTGTGACCCCGAGATGATTTCTACACCTGTGACTATTACCATGCTACCAGCTCCGGTGGTTAGTATAACTGCTTCGAAGCGAGCCTTTTGTGAGGGTGACTCAGCAAACCTTTCGGTCAATACAAATACTGGATGGACTTACCAATGGGTACTTGATGGCAAAGACATCACTGGCGCAACCCAAACCCAGCTTACAGCCAAGCAAAGTGGTAGTTATGGCATAAAAGTAAAAGATGCCAATTGTACCTCATCGGCCATAGCCGTGCCAATTACCCAGAATCCATTTCCAACAATAAATGCAGGCAACGACTTAGAAATAGTACAAGGAGGCAGTGTGCAATTGAGTGCAACGTCCACTGGTGCAAGCACTTACCGATGGGATGCCGCCCTGGGTTTAGACCGCTACAACGTGCTGAACCCCATCGCAAACCCTACAGAAACAACTACCTACCGCATTATAGCAACCTCGGCGGCAGGCTGTTCGGCAAGCGACGAAATAACCATAAGTGTGGTGAAAGATTTGGAGATTCCAAGCGCATTTACCCCCAACGACGACGGCGTAAATGACGCTTGGACGATTAAAGGCATTGAAAATTACCCAAATTGCTTGGTGGATGTATTTGACCGCTGGGGGAGCCGCATCTATTCGTCACAAGGCTATGGCACACCGTGGGATGGCAAACGCCAAAACGAACTTATGCCCGTAGCTACGTATTATTTTGTGATTAACCTGAACCTTCAAAACCGAGAACCTGTGCGTGGAACTATTACCATTGTGAAGTGAGGGTTAGGCCAAAACATTAGTTGAAGTGATATGAGCAACGGCTATTTTTTTACAGCCACAATTATCCCTGTTGCCCAGTGTTGTTTGGTTAGCACGAGGTCGTTTCTTTTCTCTAAATAACTTACAAAATTGATGGCTTTTTCTTGGTGTCCTTCGGGCCAATTGGGTTGTGGCAACATATCATCAACAATGTAGAGACCTCCTTTATGGAGCATGGCTAATACTTCGTCTAAAAGCAGATATTTGCCGTGCCAAGTATCAGCAAAAATATAATCAAACAGTTGCCCTTTGTTACTGTTCACCCAATCTGCTCCGTCCGACTCAACCAAACACAAGCGTTTGTCATGTCCTAAGAATGATTGAGCAATGGCCAATAGTGTTTTGTCGTAATCAACCGACACAAGGCTTGAGGCATCATCCATACCATCAAGAATCCACGAAGTTGAAAGCCCTGTTCCTGTGCCAAGTTCAAGAAACTTACCAGCTGGTTTTGAAGCAGCAAGTGTCCGTAGCAACGAACAAGTCAATATATCAGAAGGCATGGTAAAGCCATTGTGTTTGGTTGCTTCATCAATGCCGTAGTATTCTTTTGGTATTTGTTGATTTATTTCGTCTGTCATGGGTTTGTTGTGGTTGTAACTACTGCTAACCCCAAATATACAATAATCTTGGGTTATCCAGTCTGCTGTCGAGTAACAAAGTTACCTTCCAAAATGGCATAAAAGTAACTGTCTTGCCATTCACCTCTAATGGGGATTTTTTCTTTTCATGCTTTTCATATTGTTTTAATTTTGGTAGTGTCTCAATTATAAGGATGGATTTTTTGCCAAAATCACAAAGTTGTGGTGTCGTAAGAAAAATAAGATGGCCTGATAATGATTCTCCACGCTTTTGGAAAACGATAATGCCTTATGTACTAATCGGCTACACCGCTGCCGTAGCGTATTGTTGAATCGCTCAATAATGGGCGTATCGGCCTTGCCTGTCGTATGCTGACAAGCCGGTATAACTGTGCCGTAAGCGTCCCAATCATCGCTGAAAAACAAGGCTTTAGACCGTATAGCAGGGTCAATACTGTACCACAGACACTTGGCTGATGCCGCTGAACGGTCGCTGATGTAAAAACCCAGTACTAAGCCAATACGTCGTTCAATAGCTAACCACACCCACTGCTGAATGTGTTTGTTACCCACAAAGCTCCACAGCTCATCGGCCTCCACAGCCAGCAACTTCACCTCTGAATGAGCCAACGAGCCGATAGGCAGCTTGTAGGCTTGTGCTTGCCAGCGGGCTTTCAAGCGGTAGGTCAGCCAGCCCATGCTCACCTCCATGATGCGACAGATTGCCCGAAGAGAAAGGCGTTTGAGCAGGAGTTTTTCCATGAGTTGTGGCTGGCTATAGTGCTTAACAGCTTGTCGTTCAACAAACTGACGTTTGCAGTTGCAGCATTTATAATTTTGCTTACCGTAGTAAGTGCGGCCATTCTTGACTACTTTTGTCGAGTGGAAATGAGGGCATTCGTTGGGGTTCACAAACCAAGATTGCGCTTTATTGCCATTTTTGCAATATTATCATCCTTACTTTTAGTCACTACCTTAATTTGTCATGCAGCTAATCGATTGTGATTTTTTTCTTGTTTTTTTACTTGGATGATGCAATGCCAAAATTGGGCAAATTAATATTTTTAGATAGTCAAAGCTCTTTGAATTGTTGAATTTGCGACCAATTAGCTTTAAGTGCTTCAATCAATATATTTCGTTGGAGGGTATAATGATTGATTTTTGAGGCTAATCGAAGTACTTCAAGTTTAACTTGTGCAATCATAGAGGCAGAGATGTGGTTAGTCTGAGATGATTCCATTTTGGTAGAGCTAAGGGTAGTGGTCTGTCGGAACGTCTGGATGACCCCGTCTGACCTGTATGGTAGCATTACATTTATTAGCATTACTAAAGAAATTACTTTGTTGGATGAGTTCATAAAAAAACTCTCGAAAGCCAAAGAAAATGTCGCAAATTATCTCGCCGATTACCGCTCTAATGCCGTCACCTAAGGACTAAATAATCTTATCCGAAGTGTCAGACGAACCACATTTGGTATGACTAATTTCCAACACCTGAGATTAAGGGTTTTAGCCATTTCTGACTAAATTCACAAAAATAGTCTGACTGCTAAACCAATATCAGTACAAAATTGCTTCCGCCTATGTGATTTGTGAAGGCATGAAACCACGGCAGTACAACGTAAAATCCTCTCTTTCCTGTAGCTGTCGAGGAACAGTTCTCTTTCTCCTTATGGCCAGTGCTACTCTATAAGCAATTTGCACAATAGTCAGATAATTCCATAAATTTGCCTTAAAATCAGGGCAAACTATGGTCAAAAAAATTTCAGACTTAGACCTCAACGGCACATACACTTATGCTGATTACCTGCTGTGGCAGTTTGAGGAGGCCGTTGAGCTTATCAAAGGGAAAATCTATTTGATGTCGCCTGCGCCAAAGCGGAAGCATCAGAAAATTTCTACGCAACTGCAACGGCGGCTCTACAAATTT
>JBGAVQ010000421.1:0-3049 GCA_044228045.1 Spirosomataceae bacterium | reverse complement strand
ATTACCAGCAAAATGCTTCATTTGGTCAAGCGTAATCTCAACAATACGCTTACCCGATTGCTCTAAATGCTGCCGAACCTTGTAGCGTTCGTCCAAATCTGGTATAGCCTGCAGACAAATAACGGCAAACAAATCGCCAATACACATGAGTACATTGGTATGATAAATAGCCTTACCAGCCTCATCAACAGCATTAAACGTAACTATGTCATAATTCATTTGAACCGAAAACTCTTTTAAAACGTCTTCGTGGGTACGTGGCGACAAGCAGGCATAGGCAATCTTGAATTTTCGATCAAGTACCATACTGCCTGTACCTTCCAAAAATTTCCCTTCTTTCTCAAAGTACGTTAAATCTACTCGGCGATTGATATAATACTGTTCTCCCAATTTAGTAATAATATCCTCTACTCGCTCCAAACGGCGGTTTTCTGCTTGCATAGGGTAGGTTATCACCGTGCCATTGTTGTGAAAAGATACCCAGTTATTCGGAAAAATAGAATCAGGAGTGTGAGGCTCAGGGGTATCTTCTACTACCATGACCTCTACCCCAGCCGCTTGCAGTTGACGGACCATTTCATCAAACTCTCGTTGGGCATCTTCTTGTGCCAAATCCTTAGTTTGCGCTGCTAATTTTACGTCCTGAAACGCATTGGAAGTAGCGGTCTGTTCGTTGAACCCGAATCGTACGGGTCTAATCATTAAGATATGTGAAGTGGCTTGGTTACGCATAATCTACTGTAAGTTTACGAGTTTGAAGGTTCACAAGTTATTGTATTTCAATAACATAGCCATGAAAACTCCTTTTGTTAATAGGTTATTGTTCAGGTCTTTCAATCACAAGAACTGCAAAATTACACTTTATCCCTCAAAATTGGCATACTCATACAATGTGAGCCTCCTCTGGCACGGTACAATGTGAGCCTCCTCTGGCACGGGACAATTCGGCAGATGGCAACATAATGAAGGTATCACTCAATGATTCAGGAGAAGAAATACCTGCTTCAAATTCTTCTAAAAGGTCTTTTGCTCGCACCGTACGAAAGCCTAATGCTCTGAATGCAGCTAAGGTTTTATCGTTGCGATCATAACCAACTACTACGCCTTCTCGGAGTGCCAAGAGATTACACGAGTCTGTCCATTGCTCACGAGCACCATACGGAAATTCGTTGTTGCCAGAATATACAAACTTTACGTCGTCTCGTCGGCAATCAAAATCTTCCATGCTTATCTGACGAAGTAGGTCTTCTAAATGTTCAATTACTTCGGGTTGCTCACCTTTGCGGAACTGTACAATTTTCACTTGGTGGGCGGCCTCACTTTTGTCTATCAAGCTACCTACCACAGGGTCGGTAAAGTGCTGATCATTACGAGCAATTGTACCCAATAATACCCAGAGGTTTCGTTTGACTTGAGTAAAAACCGTGTCAATGTGCATGTAATCTCGCTTTTTAGGTATTTTAACAACGGTAACTTTATCTAACACATCACGCTCAAACAACGCTTTAATGGCTTGTTGGGCAGCCTGTGCTGTGGTGCGCTCGCTTACACCAATAAGCAAGTGGTTGGGGGCTACCATCATGACATCTCCGCCTTCGAGCGTGGTTCGTACAGACTCTTTTTCGTCGTCGGGCATCAAGAAATGATGCTCGTTTTCGGGAATTTCTACAATTTTATCTCTGTTCTCGGCAAATATGGGGTGATAGAAAAAAATATATTTTGCCAAGAGTGCTTCTCGGGTTCGGGCTTGCTTGGCGGGTTTGTTGAGCAACACATGGTGATTGATGGTAATGCCAATATCACGGGTAAAAATTAAGTTAGGTACTGGGGGAAAAATCATTTTGCCATCAGGCAATGTACCCGAAATGAGCGTTTTGGCCAATTCGATCGAAGGCAAATCTAACAACTGTTTTTGGGTTTGCATTGTACAACGCTCAATGGCACATACCGAGGCAATAAGTTGGTCGTGAATCTCTTTGTTTTCCAGAAAATCGGCCAAAAGTTTTTGTACTTCAATCACTTTGTCCGAATTATAAAAATTGGGATGCTCTGGCTTGAAAAAGGTACGCTCTTTGTCCGCATCAATAGTTGCCAATTTACCCTTCACTTTGTCTGGGTCCAAAAAATACAACAAGATTTTGAGATAGTAGTCGTACTCTTCTCGCCGCATGGTGTCGAGGTGCACGATGTCTTCAAAAAGCCAGTCCTGCGCTTTGGACGGTACCACTTTGCCTAAGCCACTGTCGGGGCTATGCACGAGTAGGCGACGGAGTGTTCCGATTTCGGAAGAAACATGAATTTGCATAACAAATTTGTTGATTTTGTGTCAAACTTAACTTGATAAGTGCAAACTGAAAAATGGAAATCATAAAGAATTTTTACGAAATAGCCCTATTGCGTTTAAACTCATGTTTCACCAAAAAATTTCCAATGGCAATTGTGAAGAAAGTCAAAAAACTAAGGATTAACTTTGCAAAAATACCTATCATTAATTCGTTCTAAATTCTTCAAAAGCCTTATGAAAATTAAATCAACTTACATTTTAGCAATTTTGTTTGCAAGCCAACTTTTTACCTCATGTCAAGACGAAACCTTACCCACCCCTAATCGTACAACCACGACAATTCCTACTACTCAAACAAATGTATTTGTAGGAAAATATAAGGGAAAATTGACTGGCACGCTTACCATTGACCCTATGAACGTGGAAATTACAGCCACATCAAAAGCCAATGAGGTAAGCGTAAAACTTGATTTTGGGGCGTTGGGAAGTGTTCCTGGCATAATTGCCACAACAAATAATAATGATATTAGTATTGCAAAACAAACCGTTAATGCCAGCGAGTATAGTGGAACAGGTAAACTCACCGACAAAACACTGACATTTACACTGTCAGAGAAAAACAGTAAAGGTACATTTCCATACGCCTTTACTGTGACAAAGCAATAGGTAATACCACTCTAAACGTTGTCCCTTCGCCCTGCACACTTTCTACTTCAATAGTCCCTCCATGTCCTTTTGTGATGATGTCATAACTTAGCGATAGCC
>JBGAVQ010000052.1:0-25972 GCA_044228045.1 Spirosomataceae bacterium | reverse complement strand
TACCCCCAACTGAAGGGCAGTCAACGCACTGGAAAAAAAACTTTGAACAACTTTGAGACCCGCTGGATTCAATGAGTTGATGGCATTGTTAAAAGTATAAGTAGGAATTGCCCCAGTTGTACCCACTAAATCTGTCACCAAGTCGGTTTCACTCACTTTAACCAATTTTGTTTCATTCAAAAGAACAATACTCGAAGTAGGAGCATTAGGAATAGATGTGCTACTATTGACTTTGGCAGTAATTTTAGTCAGTAATGCAGTATTTTGTTGTTTGTCTATTTCGCCACTCAACGAAATACCTGATACATCTATTTTTTCAATCTCTCCATCATCGGCAATATCAAAAATTTCATTAAGCTGCGAAGCGTAAATAGCGGCGGTATTTGTTGACTCGCCAGTGGTATTAAAATTATAACTGACGGAGATGGTCTTATTAACCGTTCTACGGATTTTTACCTTTTCCTCGCACTCCTTACACCCTTGCGAAAAAATGCCCAAAAAGATGATGTAAAAAAGTTGCTTTTTCATGGTGTTAAGTAGTTTGTTTTTGCCACAAGCTTTATCCAGAAAGGCTTAGTTACAGGCATCTTCGAGGTTTACAAAAATTACCTCATCACATTTCTTGTACGTAACGGAGGCTGTAATGTTGATAAAAATAGTACCAGCAAAGCGTTGAGTAGCAGGTGCCACTGCCGTTGTTTCGATTTCAAGCGGAAATAACAAAGGGTATTTAGAAACTGCTTTTGCACAAAAATCACGAAAAAGAAAAAGCCCTAATTCATTTAAAGAATTCAAGACGTTATTCAAAGAAACGCCGCCCGTATTGGCTGTGCCCAATGTTGTTTCACTTGTTTTTACTAACCTACTAACTTCTATTAACTGCTTAGGGGTAAAAGTAATATCTTTTTGGCTGATCTTAGCACTAATTGATACTTCGGAGGCTGTGTTCTGTTGTTTGTTTATTTCACCAATCAACGTTAAGCCAGTTACATCTACTCTTTCAAGAAAAAGTTCTTTATCGTCAGATTTAAAAAGATTATAAATATCATCTCTGAGTAATCTGGCAGTAGAAGTGGACGTACCCGTACTGTTAAAGCTATAACTCAACGGAATCGTTTTGCTTACTGTTCTTGTAACATACCCTTTTTTTTCACATTCTTCGCAACCTTGCGAAAAAATGCCAAGAAAAATAATATAAAAAAGTTGCTTTTTCATGTTATCAAAAGCTTAAGCCTAAGCCACCAGCTACTACTACGGGGCTGATGAATGAGGCTTGTAGGTGAAGTCTAAGAATCCAGAGTTTGGCACCAGCACCTATGCCCAGCAGTAGTGGGTTTTTGTTGGTAAGGTCAATATTTATAGGCGAGGCATCTACTGAGTCGTTGTAACGGATATTCATAGCACCATTTTGATAACCTGCATAGACAAAATAGTTGAAAATTTTGCCCTGTTGCCCAGCATAAATACCTGCTTTGTGTGTGGTAAGGCTCACATAATCACCTGCTTTGAACTGCTGATAGGCGTATTCGGCAGAGACAACAATCTTAGAGTCAGAAGGTATGAAATACTGCCCCAAATCGTGCCTGACACCGCCACCCAGGAGCGAGATTTTGCCAAAATCCCCGCCTAAATCAACGGCAATAAACCGCCCAGTCAGTTCGGTGCCAAATATATTGCCGATGGTGATTTGAGGAACGGCCAGCGAAAAATATCTTAACCCCAAACCCGCAGGAAAAGTATAAGAAGTGCCGTTGGTACCATTGACCGTAACAATTTTAGAGGGTCCCACAATGGTAGAAACCTGGGCTGACTGTTGGGGCGAGAAATTGCGGTCGGTTGTACCCGTAAAGTACTTGAGTTTGTCGTCAAACACAAAGGTAGTGAAGGCAACAGCCCCAATGTAAACATGCAGGCCGTCATCAATAGAGGTTTTGTGCGCTTGTCCTGTATTGAAGGTAGAAGTGAGCGTGTTAGCAAGAGGTTGCAAAAAGCCCTTTGCATTGGCCCCTGTGTAACTACTAATGATTTCGTCCACTTTTTGGGCGGAGGCACTAAACATAAGCCCTGTGCTTAAAAATAAAATAATTAGCCGTGTTGAAAGTGGCTTTTTAATAGCCTTACCGACGTAAGATTTGTGCATAGACATGGTTTTATGTGTTAATAGTTTATCTTACAAAACGATAGCTTAATCCCCAAGTACCATAATTGGCAGAACTTACACCATGACGAGTAGAACCAGTGTAAGCAGACTGCCCAGCCAAACAACCCAAGCCAATCAATAAAAAACAATGACGTTTCATAGTTGTAGTGGATTAAAGAAGATGGCAATGATACAAAAATACAGACACTATTTACATTTACTCAATACCCTGTTGAGGGTATTTTGTGTATATTCGAAGCGGTGATTCTAAACCAACCCAAGTATGATAAATCGTGTCCAGTTCTTTTTGCAATGGATGATTCTTATCATTTGTACCTTCTCTGTACAGGCTCAAACACCCGTGCAAGTTGGCAATACATTTGAAGAACTGTTTCTGAGCAAACAAGTAGCGTTGTTAGAAGACCCATCCAATAAGCTGAGCATCAAGGAGGTAGTAAAACTACCCTTTAAGTCCCACACCAATGTCTCAATCAATCTTGGGTTTACCAACAGTTTTTATTGGGTTAAGTTTAGACTCTTTAATCCTGACACTGTTAAAAAAGAATTGATATTAGAGGTTGAAAATCCGCATATTAACAAACTCCAACTTTATGCACTTTCGCAAGGGCAAATGCAGGTAAGTATGCTCACTGGCGATCATTTTCCGTTTGCCCAACGACCTATCAAATATACACATTTTTTATTACCTATCCAACTAAAACCCCATCAAACTATTGACTATTATCTTTGGGTGGACAAGCACGGCGAACAACTCCAAATTCCCTTGCGGCTGTGGAACAAAGAAACGTTCTCGACCAATAGCTACAAATTGTTCTTATTTGTGGGTTGTATGCTGGGTATCAGTAGCTTGTATTGCATTATTAGCCTATTGATTTATCTGTTTTTTCGCCAAAAACTTACGTTTTACTATTGGCTTTATACGGCAGGGATTTGGCTTTTTTTAGTGGCACATGCAGGTTTGGGTTTTCAACTATTATGGACTCAATCTACTTGGTGGGCCAGTGCTGCTCGCCCCACTACTGCCATGTTGTTATACATATTTTCGTTGTTATTTACCCGACGTTTTTTTGACCTATCTCATACCCACCGTTTCTTTAATTTGTTTACCAAAGCACTGATAGCGATGTTTCTTTTGCTCTTGCTCATCCTATGGTTGCAAAACCCTATTTTGGGTATTTTTAAGGAATATTGGTACAACCCTATTTATTATGACGGCACTTGGCTTTTGTTATTTATGAAGGCTGTCAATCTTGTATGTTTTATTTTTTTGGTGACTATGCCCATCATTGGCATACATTATTATGTTCGTTATCGCAAGCCCGAAAGCCTTTGGTTTAGTGCCGGTAATTCTATGCTTTTATTGGGAGGTTTAACTATTATTTTTGTGTTTGCTGGCTACTTGCCCGACAATTACATCACCCAAAACATACCCCTGCTGACCAACGCCATCGAAACGGTGATTTTATCATTTTTGTTAGCCAATCGTTTTAGGAATATTCACCAGCAAAATGCCCAAATATCAGCAGAACTGGCCGAGCAACGCCAGCGGAATGCCTTGCAATTGCTTGAAGGACAAAGTATTGAGCGGAAAAGACTTTCGCAAGAACTCCATGATGGTATCAGTTTGGCATTGGCCAATATTAGGCTGAGGCTTTCAATTGTAGCCGAAAAACTCAACGGGCAAGGCAAAGAAGTACAAGCATTGGTAGAAGATTTAGGCGAAGTAGGGCAAGATGTTCGGCAGTTTTCGCACGCCCTTTCGCCTGTTTTGCTTGAGCGACATGGCCTGGTAGAAGCCATAGAAGACCTTGCCTTCCGAACCCAGTCAGCGCATCCGAAACTGAAAATTCGCTTTGACCACGATTCTTTTTCTGGCCAAAGTATTCATTCCTTAATCCAACAGTCCTTATATCAGATTACGCTCGAATTGGTGAACAACATTGCTAAACACGCCGAAGCAACACAAGCAAGGCTACGACTAACCGAAAACAGCAATGAAATATTGCTTGAAGTGCAAGACAACGGCATGGGGTATCAGCCTGATAATGAGGCCCAAGGCATTGGCTTGCAAAATATTCGTTCTCGAGTGGAGTTATTCAACGGTATTTTTGAGGGCGTTCGTTTAGAGCAAGGTATGCTGCATCGGATACGAATTCCGATTCAAACCAATTTGTTTTCGTAGGCAAATTTCACAATGTCGGCGTTAGTGTGCAGTTCCAATTTTCGGAGGATGTTCTTTTTGTGCGTATGCACGGTATGTTTGCTTATGAAAAGCACTTCGGCAATTTGCTGCTCGGTTAAGCCATTGACTATCAAGGGTATGATTTTCTTTTCTTGTTCTGAAAGTAACGTTGTTCGCCCAAATACATCGTGCCCAAAGGCGGGTTCTGCAAAGGGGATTTCGTCGGCATTGTATCTGAGGGCTTGTCTGCTCATATAGGTTTTATCCGCAAATACCGTTGTTAAGGCATCCATCCATTCGGCCTTAGTGGCATCTTTCAATAAGTAGCCATTTACCCCCTCTTCGAGCGCCTTACGAAGCATACCGGGGACGTTATACGAAGAAAAAATCAAGATTTTGAGTGTAGTAAAACGAACCTTCAGCTCCGCTACGATGTCCAAACCGTTTTTTCCGCCAAAGTTGAGGTCAAGTATCAGTAGATCAGGGTTTTGAGCCTCACAAACAGACACAACTTCTTTTAAGGATAGCGCATCGCCTACTACTTCGTAGTTAGGAATGGTGCTGAACAAGAGCCGCATCCCTTCTAACACAACAGGGTGGTCGTCGGCTATTACGATGCGTATCATGGTATTTTTTGGAAGAAACAGTTGAAAAATGGAAAGGTAGCTGTTTTATTTATAATAGACTATTTTTTTGTTATGCTAAATCTGCCATGCTAACAACTCACAACTTAGAACCAACAAACGGGCTTTATCTACTTTATTACAGCAATATTAAAAGAACTTTTATGCCTCAGAAAAGCAGTAAAACCTCTAAAATAGTTACTACAAAACTCGTATATTTGAAGCGAAATTCCTCTAAAACCAAACGATGAAAAAAACGTTAGTTCATTCTTTTTTGCTCATTGCCTGTTGTTTCATTGCACCACCAAGCGATGCCCAAGTAACCCTCCCGCTCAACGACCTCAGTGCTTTTAAAAGTCCCTCTGCAAACTGGTCAATCGTGGGCAGTGTAGCCAGTTCGCCAGACGAAGATGCCTTTCACTCCACTGCTGGAACAGGTATTTTGCTTAATACCAAAACCGCTACTTTGTATCAGCCTGGCACTAATCTACTGAGTAACCTCCAACATGGCGACATAAGGTTAGAACTTGACTTTGTAATGCCAAAAGGCTCTAATTCAGGTATTTACCTAATGGGTCGTTACGAAGTGCAATTGTTTGACAGTTGGGGTGTAAAAGCCCCCAAAGCAGGAGATTGTGGTGGTATTTACGAACGCTGGGACGAAGCTCGTAGCCCCAAAGGGTACGAAGGACACCCTCCTCGCCAAAATGTTTGCAAAGCCCCTGGCCTTTGGCAACATATTGACATTGAGTTTCAAGCACCGCAGTTTGATGCTTCGGGCAAAAAAATCAAGAATGCCCGTTTTGTAAAAGTTGCTTTAAACGGAGTAACCATTCACGAAAACGTTGAGCTGAGCGGCCCGACTCGTTCGGCTGCTTTTGCTGACGAAAAACCAAGCGGTTCACTCATGATTCAAGGTGACCACGGCTCGGTCGCTTTTCGAAATATCCGCTACGAATCCTTTGACAAACAGCCCGTTACGTTAAGTTTACTAAGCTATAATTACTACGAAGGCAAATTTCCGAATATTCCTGACAGTCCTACGGCTACACCTGCCAGCAAAGGAACAGCAGCCAAACTCAACTACCGCTTGGCAGACAAAAACATGGATTTCTTGATTACCTTCTCAGGCAAACTCACCTGTCCCGAAGCTGGTCTTTACACTTTTGCCATGCCGCTGACGGGCAAAGGCAAATTGGTGATTGACGGTCAGGCAATTATTGAGCATGACCGAGTATATTGGCGCAACGAAGTGGTGAGTAAGGCCGTGAATCTGAGCGCAGGTGAGCATAGCATTGTAGTTAGCTACACCAAAGATTTTGGCTGGGGCGGACGAGCCTTGGGCGTGTTTGTGAGCAGAACAGGCATGAAGCCTGTGTCATTGCATGAGTACAAGTCCTTGCCCAACCCTGACCCTGTGGGCGAAATAGCCGTAGAAGCCCAAGGCGAAACGGTGTTGCAGCGTTCGTTTGTGATGCACCTCGGTAAAAAACGCACTCACGCTCTCAACGTAGGCGACCCTACGGGCGTGCATTATACCTACGACCTCAACCAAGGCACTCTGTTGCAAGTATGGAAAGGCGAGTTTTTGAACGCAACTGAAATGTGGCACGATAGAGGCGAACCCCAAACCTCCGAACCGCTTGGTGCACCTGTGAGTTTTCCAGTAATGTGTCCTCTTGTTCCTGAAAATAGTAATGCCGACACCCTCAACGACGAAAAGGAGTTGATTTATAAAGGTTATGTTTTGCACCAAGATAAACCAACATTTACCTATCAAATAGGGTCAAGTACCTATGAAGATCAACTCGTGCCAGATGGAAAAGCCTTGAATAGAATCCTTAGTTTCAAACAATTGACTTCGCCACTTACCTGCCGTTTGGCTGTTGGCAAAGCAATTACTTCACTCGGAAAAGGCTTGTATAGTATTGATGGACAGTATTTTGTGCAAGTTCCTGAAAGCCAAAGCATGAGTGTTACAACACTGAATGGTAGGCAAGTATTGGTAACTAAGGTAGGTATTGGCGACCAACAGGTGAAGTACGCCATAGTATGGTAGATTTTTGAGTGCAGCCATTAAAACCCGCAAGATTTTTAAAAACCTTAGGGGTACAAAGTGTTGCAGAGTTGAATCACTGATTATCAAGCGTATTTGTTTTGAGTTTCTAATTTGTTTTGTCGAGCCACTTAGCTCATTTAATGATAAACCTCATGAAAAAAATTGTATTTCTCTTAATAACCACTTTGATAGCACTATGCTACACAGCACAAGCGCAAAAAAGCAAACCTCTCACCGAAGAAGATTTCTACGAACTCATCACGTTGCCAATTCCTGAACACATCAAGCTCGAAGTGGGCGGATTGGCCACCACGCCAGACGGACGCTTGGGCGTGAGTACCCGAAGAGGGGATATTTGGGTAGTTGAAAATCCCTACATGAATAGCCAAACCAAACCCCATTTTACCAAATTTGCTTCGGGTATGCACGAAGTACTGGGTTTGGCTTACAAAGATGGCTCATTTTATTGTACACAACGAGGCGAACTTACTAAGCTAACAGATACCGACGGCGACGGCAAGGCTGACCGCTACGAACCCGTTGCTAAATTTCAATTATCTGGTAATTATCACGAATATACTTACGGCCCTGTGTTTGATAAAGACGGCAATATGCTTGTAACGCTCAACTTAGCTTGGGTGGGTTTTGGTGAGGGAAAAATGGCAAAATGGCGGGGGTGGTTGCTCAAAATATCACCCGATGGCAAGAACATCGAACCCATTGCTGGTGGCTTACGCTCTCCGGCAGGGTTTAATATTAACCAATCTGGTGATATTTTCTATGGCGAAAACCAAGGCGACTGGGTAGGCTCAGGCCGAGTAACACACCTTGAAAAAGGCGATTTTGCAGGAAATCCTGGCGGTTTAAAGTGGGCGCAAGAGCCAAATTCTCCGTTCAAACTCACCTTAGCCGATATTCCTGACAACAGCGAACCCATGTTTGAAGCCGCCAAAAAAGTACCGTCTCTCAAGCTACCTTGCGTGTGGTTTCCTCACTCGTTGATGGGCATTTCAACATCTGATGTGCTCGAAGACAACACCAATGGTACGTTTGGACCATTTGCTGGGCAGTATTTTGTGGCAGACCAAGGGCATTCTAAAGTAATGCGGATGTTTTTGGAGAAAGTAAAAGGCGAATACCAAGGGGCTTGTTTCCCGTTCCGTGAGGGATTTCAATCTGGAATCTTGCGGCTTCGGTGGGGTATAGATGGCTCGCTATTTGGTGGTATGACCAGCCGAGGATGGGCCTCTACGGGTAAAGATTCGTATGGCATACAACGCTTGGTTTGGACTGGCAAAATGCCGTTTGAGATGAAGGCGATTCGTGCCATGCCCGATGGTTTTGAGATAGAATTTACCAAGCCTGTAAATAAACAATCGGCTGAAAATCTGAGTAGTTACGAGTCAACCAGTTTCATTTACAAGTATCGCCACGAATACGGAAGCCCCATTATTAACAGTGAACCTTGTGCCGTAAAAGCTGCCATTGTGTCGGAAGACCGCCTCAAAGTGCGCTTGGTTTTGGATGGCACTCGTCAATACTACATTCACGAAATTAAGGCAGTAGGCGTAACGGCTGAGTCGGGCGAGTCGCTGCTTCATAATTTCGGATACTATACGTTAAACAACATTCCCGAAGGCTCAAAAGCAGTAGTTTCAACAGCCATGAGCCATGCAGGACATGATATGGGACATGGGGTGAAGTCAGAAGCTGGAAGTAAGAAGTCAGAAGCAGAAGGTACGAAAACTACGAAACCAGTTATATCAGCTAAGCGATTGAACACAATGCCTGCCGATTGGACAAATGGCGCTGACCAAGTGTTGAGTTTGGGTACAAAACCCGGACTGAAATTTGATACTGAGTCGTTTCAGGTGAAAGCCGGAAGCCGTATCAAGTTGATTTTCAACAACAACGATGATATGACACACAACTTAGTCATTACAGCACCCGGTACAGCCGACGAAGTAGGTACTGCCGCCCTGAATTTGGGCTTAAAAGGATCTGCTTTAGACTACGTGCCAAAATCAACAAAAGTATTGTTCCACACAGGCTTGCTTCAACCCGATAGTTCCGAAACCATCTATTTTGTAGCACCAAACCAGCCTGGTACATACCAGTTTGTGTGTACCTATCCAGGCCATGCAGCGGTGATGAAGGGGACTTTTAAAGTGGTTAAGTAGCTGGATTTTTTTGTAATAAACCCAAGAAAAAATGTCATTTTCTTGCTAATAAATGAGTCTTAATTTTTGTTACCTTTGCCCATCAATTGTCATTAACAAGCTATTATTCATTCAATTATGGAGCGTTATGGTCAGATTCTGAACTGGGCAATGCCAGCTTTTTTGGGTTTGGTATTATTAGAAAAATTTTATGGTTGGTTTGTCAAGAAAGAGTCGTTTCGTACAATGGATATGCTCTCGAGCATGAGCTCGGGCTATACTAATGTCATTAAAGACGTGCTGGGGTTAACTGCCTCTATTATCAGCTACGGGTGGATGCTTGAACACTTGGCCATTTACAAAATCGAATCTACTGTTTGGACTTACGTGATTGCCTTTATCGCCATTGATTTTACAGGATATTGGGGTCATCGGTTCAACCACCAAATCAATTTTTTGTGGAACCAACACTTGGTTCATCACAGTAGCGAAGAGTTCAATTTGGCTTGTGCTTTGCGGCAGAGTATTTCGAGTTTCGTGAATTTTTTTACTATTTTTCTATTGCCAGCTGCCCTGTTGGGGGTGCCAGGTATTGTGATTGCTACCATTGGCCCGTTGCATTTGTTTGCCCAGTTTTGGTATCATACCACTTACATTGGCAAAATGGGATTCTTGGAACACATCATCGTGACTCCTTCGCATCACCGAGTGCACCATGCCATCAACCCTGAGTATTTAGACAAAAACCATGGTCAGATTTTTATCATTTGGGACAAACTTTTTGGCACTTTTCAAGAAGAACTTCCCAATGTGCCTCCCGTGTATGGCATTACCCGCCCCGTGCAGACCTGGAATCCTATCAAAATTAATTTTCAGCATATTTGGCTATTGATTCAAGATGCACTTCATACCTACAGTTGGAAAGATAAGTTTCGCATTTGGTTTATGCCAACAGGCTGGAGACCCGCCGAAGTGGTAGAGCTATATCCTGTCAAGAAAATAGAGAATGTGTATAATTTTGAGAAGTATTCACCCGCTGTATCAAGTCGAATGATTGTATGGACATGGATTCAGTTTTTGTTTACCTTTTCGTTGATTGTGTATTTTTTTGATAAAATTGCTAAGATTGGTAGCCCAGCCATTTTCGGATACGGTGCTTTTATTTTTTTGAGTGTGTATGCCTACACCGAACTAATGGACAGAAATCCCCGTGCCATTTGGTACGAAGCCATCAAAAATGCCATTGGTCTTTTGGTGATTTTTTACACAGGCGACTGGTTCGGTATAAGTAACTACTACCCGTGGGCTGTATATGCCATTGCTGCTTACTTTGTTGTTTCTACGGCAGTTACGGCGGTGCTGGTGTGGACTGAGGTGCATGGAATTAGCTCGCCTAAATCTCTGATTGGAGCAGATATAGCATAGCCCCTCTTGATGCTTAGTAGATGATAAACCGAAGTATCAACCCAAAATAAAACAAAGCCCTAAGAGCGAACAAATGCTTTTAGGGCTTTACTTTGTAAAAAAAAGAGTGATGACTCAAATACCTGTTTCTAACTATCTGTTGGTCAGTGCGTTACTTTTTAGCATTGGATTGGCCACGGCACTTATCAAACGCAACGCTATTGTGGTTTTGATGGGCATTGAGTTGATGCTCAACGGCGCTAATCTCAATTTGGTAGCTTTCAGTCGCAACGACCCCAACCTGCAAGGGCAAATGTTTGCGCTTTTCGTTATTATTGTGGCTGCGGCTGAGGCGGTTGTGGCACTGGCCATAGTCCTGAAAGTTTATCAACACTTTCGCACGATTCGATTAGATGAAATTAGCGAAATGAAAAAGTGAATTCAGCTCACTGGGGCGGTTTACAGCTCACAGAAAGGGTAGTTTAATCGTTCACAGAGTGAGTAGGGTTTCCTTGAAAAAAAAGGTCTGAGGGATATTTCACATATACTCAGACCTTATTTTATATATAAGGGATTGGGGCTATCTACAAAAAGTACAAAATTCACCTATTTACTGGGTTTGAATCGTGCTTGATTAGCGCCAAGGTTCCATCCTCAATCACTCATAGGCATAGTATTTCAACCCCACCATTGTGGGTATTTGCTAGTGCATGGATAGGCTTATGCAGCCAGTTTAGCAAGCTTGACAGCATTGGCCGTCAGGACTCCGAAGAAAATCCAGATTTCTTCTGCTGACTCAGAACGAGCCTTGACTTTGGTGAGTAAATAATGGTTCTTTTGATTACCAAATACCCCCTCCATCTGCGAGGCACGAGCCTTATAGATGATGGTTTGTACTTGTTTTTCTTGGAGACTAAGGGGCTTTGGCCCTTTCTTAGCAAAACAGGTTTGTATCTTTCGTTGGGTGATAAAACGACGATTTTCGTTGGTAGGGTAGATATTATCAGCCCCTAACATCTTGCACTGCCCAAAGGTATGTTCATGCTTGATAACTGCTTTTTTAGTCGGATGCCCCTATGAAAAGCCCTTCCCTGAAAGAAAGGTGTTCAATCCAAGCTAAACCTGCCGTCAAGGTAATATGGACATGGCAACTAAACTCCGTAGGCTTGGTTTCTTTGCTCTTGACGATGGGTCTGACGTAAGGTTTAGCCAAAGATACAATCCGCTTGGCAAGTGTTGAGATGGCTTATTGAGTAGGTATTTCTGCTGGACAATGATAGTTTTGATGGTCTTCAAGCGTTGATAGAAAGTCTTTCCCATCCAGTTGATTTGATGGGCATCGAAGAGGTCTTGGAGTTGTCCGACGAGTTTTTCAAGTGCAAATACAGTAGTGAACGCCGAAGTCGCTGGGTTTGCTGATAGGTTTTCTTTCGCTGCCGAGCATAGCTCATGTACTTTTTTTGCTGGCTAAGAACTTATTACGAGGTCGCCGCAGTGAAAGTTATTGAGCACAGGCCAATGATGCTTTGATGTATCCATTGGCAAGATTCCCAGATGAGCTTTAACTGCACCGCGACCGTATCCGTTGGGTAGCGAATCCCAACTTTCATAGCAGGAGGCATCCATAAGAGCGTTTTACATTCTTGTAGAGATAATAAGGGCTTCCAATGGCTTTGGAAGATGTTTTGCAGGCAAGACCTCAACCCAAGGTTGAGACTTCCTTACGAACTCGAGTGACCAAACTTCGATCTTTAATATCTTCACCAGGTAAGAGTGTTAAATGACAGAATGTTTGATAGTACTTCAATCGGTGTTTAGCCGTTCGACTAATTTTTCGTCTGATGGTACTGAGTAGTGTTTCAAGAGCATCAACCTGATTTTGCCAGCATTGAGAGCCATGGTTTCTGCCTCTTGTGGTTTTTTAGTAGGGAAAAGACCAGTAAATTGGTCATCAGGAAGGAGTTGGTGGATTTTACCTTAAAATCGGTTGAATTAAAAATAGTGCAAATCAATTGCACTACGCTGACCACTCGTTTTTTTTGCATAATTTTAAGTTGTTTTTAAATTTACGTAACAAAATACCCCAAAAATGGCAATTTTAACCAATTTTTTGGGCTATTTTTTTGAATGCTATTCTAAGTGTAATGCGCTAATATTCAATTTTTGGGCCTTTTTCAAGGAAACCCTGAAGTTCACTGTAAACCGTAAATTGGCTGTGAACTGAAATACTACAAACTGCCTTATTGCCCTCTAATTGGTATTACAACTTGCGTTTTGTCCCAGTGCAAAATCATATCCGTACCGCCAGACTGTTCTGTAAAATTAATTGTAAATGATTCTGCTTCATTAGTACTGGGCGTACTGGCAACAGGCACTCTGAATACGTCCATTTTTTCGTTGTAGTCGGTTCCCCATTGGCCTGTTTGACTGTTAATAACAGCCTGCCAACCCGTTGCTCCCGGAATCGTCCAGAGGGTATATTCGCCAGCGTTGAGAGGTTTGCCCGCAAACATCACATCTTTATTGATTTTGAGCAAGGTGGCTTCGTTGGCACCTGTACGCCATACTTTGCCATAAGGCACAAGGGCTTTGGCTGACTCTTCACCAAAAATAAGCCGACCTTTTTTGGAGGGTTGGCAATAATTAACAGTAATCGCTAACCCGTTCTGTTTGAATTCTGCCTTTGCTTGTGGGCTAAACGATTTGGTGTAGCGCATTACCACAAAAAGGGCAATTACAATAACTGCTGCCAAAATGCCAACGCCAATGAGTATTTTCTTTTTCATAATTAAGGTAAAATGGGTGGTTTTGTAGTTTTTGAGTAAAGGTAAGTTGAAATGTTAATTCGATTGTTTTTTTTGAGAATTTATGGTAAATAATCAGCGTATAAAGGTAGTAATCAGCGAGTTTCCCAATCTGAGGCAAAAGAGCAACGTTCTTTTTCAAGCAGGCTTAAATTTTCATGGATTTCCATCGTAGTTTTGGCATTATTAAGCTCATGTTTAAATGCAGCTTTTAACTCACGGCGTTTGATAGACTCCATAAATCGCCGTACATCGTCACGGGTTTCGAGTTGTAATGCAGGTACTTCGGTTGGCTTATCGTCATCGCCTTTAGCAACCATCGTAAAATACGACGTATTAGTATGAGTACGAAGCCCCGTACGGATATTCTCAGACTCGACCCGTATGCCAATAATGAGCGAACTTCTGCCAACATAATTGACCGAAGCATGTAGCGAAACCAAGTCGCCCACATTGACGGGCTGCAAGAACTCAACCCCCTCTATGGCAACCGTAACGCAGTAAGTACCAGCGTGTTTAGCAGCGCAAGCGTATGCTACTTTGTCCATGAGTGAAAGCAAAATGCCACCGTGAATTTTGCCACCAAAGTTGGCATATGCTGGTATCATCAATTCGGTAATAGTAGTGCGAGAATGACTTATTGGTTTGGTATTCAAGGTATTGCGTGATTAATTGTTGGAGGTAGGTTGAGTTAGCTTTATTTGTTCTATAAAAACCTGACCTAAATAATAGTGTTCAGGCGTGTCATAAAAGTTCTGAATATATTTCTGATTAAACTTGCGCCAAGTAAGGGTATCGTTGCCTACCATTTTTTTGACAAGTTGGGTATTCCGAAAACCCTTTAAGTAAGTATTTCCCATAGCCTCTACCACCACAAAACCAACACCTGAATACAGCAAGGCAGTAGGCAAATTATGTGTTCCTTCCTTTGAAATACTGTTGTCTTCAATGGCATGGTAAATGAGTGCTTTAATATGTTCGGGTTGCAGGCTTTCAACACGCCCATTGGCATAGTGAACAATAGCCTTGCAACTGTCTGCCGAAACAAGCGATTCGTTTGTAATTAAAAAGTACCCAGCTTGGTGTTCGACCAAATGGCTCTGAATACCCAATTGATTTGTAGATTTGGGCAGCAAATTTACGGTTCGGGCTTCATAATTGTTGGTGTTTCGAGACTGGCAAGCCATCATAAATACTATTAAAATGAAGCAAATTCTCATTATCAGTGTTTTTTTGAGAAAATTCTAATAAAAAAACGAAGGTTCTCCCAATAACTTTGGTAAAGTTTCTAAAATTTGCAAAACACTAAGGCACTCAACAGGAAACTACTTGCAGGAATTAGGTGTTTGCTTGATGCAAATTTACCAGAATAAATGCCAATGACCATCGGTGAGTTTTTTTTCCTCACCAATGTTGATTTTCAAAAATACGTTCAACTATTATCAAATGAATCGTTTCGCTCAGAAAAACGTCATCATTACCGGAGGTTCAGAAGGGATTGGCTATGCGGTGGCAGTAGAATTTGCCAACGCTAACGCTAACCTGTTCTTGATTGCCCGTAATCTTGAAAAACTGCAAAAAGCGCAGAGTCAGCTTTGCCTACTCACACAAGGGAAGGTAGAAGTTTTTTCGGCAGATGTGAGTGATCGGCAAACCATAGAACAGATAATTCATCTGATTGGCAAACAAAAAGGTGGTATTGACATACTCATCAACAATGCTGGTTATGGCGGTGGCAAACGGTTTGAGGATTTTTCGGTAGAAGAATTAGAAGATTACATGACAGTCAATTACTTTGGTGCCTTGTATGCCACTCGTGCTGCTTGGGGCTATCTTAAGGCCAGTAAAGGTCATTTGGGTTTTGTTTCGAGTGTGGCAGGCTATGCTGGCTTGTGGGGTTTTACGGGCTATGTCCCCGCCAAATTTGCCCTTTCTGGTCTTGCCGAATGTTTACGCATGGAAGGCAAAGACCATGGTATTAACGTAACAATTATTTTCCCACCCGACACCGATACGCCGTTGTTGCATCGTTCACAAGCCAAGGCTCCCCCCGAGCTTGTTGCCTTAATGAAAAGTGCCAGCCTCATGACAGCCGATGCCGTTGCCAAACTTTTTGTTAAAGGCATCGCCGATAACCGATTTGAAGTAATCTGCAACGGAAGTAGCCGCCTCATTCGTATCCTGAAAGGGATAGTTCCTCGGTTCTATTTCTTTATTATAGACCGTATTTTATCCAATTCCAGGAAGAAAAATGGGTTGCTTCCTAAAAAGGACTAAGAAAAAATAGACATTATATTTGATTTTAAATAATTGATTGTCAGTTTTTTGTGAATCTTATGGCGTGTAGCTATTAACTTATTACTGCTTAGCTACACACTTGGTTTCAATCCAAGCCGTGATATAAGCAAGTACCTCTCGTTGTTCGGGTTCGTTGTGGAGTTCGTGGTAAAGTCCTTCCCAAAGTTTGAGTGTTGCATTCCCCTTTAAATGAGCAAAAAAATGCTTCGTAGCCTCTGGCGACGTGAGGCGGTCTTGGGTACCGTGCATTACAAGCAGCGGAATAGCGGTGTTGTGCGTGTTATCGTAAAGCCACTGGCCAGATTCTAAAATACCAATACCAAGCTCAGAGCTTAGTCGGTCATGGACTAATGGGTCGTTGAGGTAAGCTTCTACCACTGTTTTGTCTCGAGAAATGCCATTGACATCCAATTGATTGCTTTGCGTAAACGACGGCAATAGCGTACGGGTCAGTTTGCCTAAGGCAACCAGTAGCTTAGGAGGCGCAAAGCCAGGTTTGATGGCTGGACCTGTTACAATCACACCTGCAAGGTGCATCGGCTTGTGGCGTAGTAGGTAATTTAGCACCAAGTTTCCACCCATGCTATGGCCGTACAAAAAAACAGGCGCATTGGGGTACTGATGTTGTATGTGTTGCAAAAACTCTGCAATCACGTCGAGGTGTTGCTCATATTGTGGAATATGCCCACGCTTACCCCCCGACTTACCATGACCATAAAGGTCTAAGGCACTCATACCGATGTTGTTTGCATTAAAATACGCTGCTACATGTGCATACCGACCACTATGCTCGCCCAGGCCATGCACAAGTGCCACAATGGCCTTGGGGGCGGTGTTGGGTTGCCATGTTTGGGCAAAAATCGTTTCGTCGGTACTGCTGCTTTGCCATGTAAATTCAGAATGAGCCATGTAGTCAATAGTTAGTTTTTGCACTCAAAGTACAAGATTTTTTCTGAATTTTTGTAAGTTTAGCAAAAAACCGTCTTAGTAGTAATAAACTTGTTATGCAACTTGCAAGTCAGACAGGGTCTCCCAGACGTTTCGTCAGACTATTTCTCTACATTACATTTGATGGATGGCCGTTTTATGCCAAAAAATAAAGCGTAGAGAGGTAGGACTGCAAACCCGTAAACTTATTGAACAGTAAACTGTGAACTAACTTGATTCCATGCCTACCAAACTGTTTAAATGGGTAAGTAGTATTGTAGTGATTCTTCTTGTCATATTTGCAGGATTGTTAGGATTAAGCTGGCTTTATCGAGACGACCTGGTAGCGTATGTCAAAACCATAATCACAGAACAAACCAACGGTGCTTTACAGATTGAAAAGGCCGATATTTCATTTCTTAAGGGTGTTCCGGGCATTTACCTCACGCTCGAAGGCATTACCCTACACGACACCGCCTACCATAGCCATCATACTAACTTGCTGGCTCTTGGGCGACTGGAAGCACGGGTAAGTGTAGTAAACCTGTTTGCCAAAAAAATCCAAATCAATCAGATTCAATTGCACGACGGAGCTATTCAGCTTTTTACTGACTCAACAGGGTATTCTAACACCTCAATATTTAATACTCTTAAGCCTAAGAAGAGAGATGCTAAGGCAGATAACTCCTTGTTAGACAACCTCGAAGACATCTCGTTTCATCAGGTCAAAATCAGCGTGATTGATTCGCTCCATCACAAATTCTTTGGCTTCAAGCTACAAGACATTAACCACCAGATCAGCAAACAAGACAGCACCTGGAGCATACATACCAAAGGAAGCTGGTACTTCGACGGCCTTTATTTTAATACACAAAATGGCGGTTTTTTGGCTCAAAAAAACACCAAAGTAGATTTTCAGTGGCAATTTAATCCCCCAAAACAAATTGTACAGTTATCTCCCTCGTTGCTTGAAGTAGAAGGGCTGGCATTGCAGTTGGCAGGGCAAGTTGATTTTAGCGATAAAAAACAACTAATTATTGACATCAAAACCCCTGATGTACCTACTCAGACCTTGTTGAGTTTGCTTACACCCAAGCTCCAAACCGCCATTGGCAAGTTCAAGATTTTGCCCAAGTTACAAGCCAATGCCAAGCTGCTTGCCTCACTCGAAGGCGGCCAACCGTTGGTTGATGTTGTTTTTAGAACAGATACCTTCAGCACAACACAGCCCTACGGGCGTTTTACACAGTTAAAAGCAAACGGAAGATATTGCAACCAGTTAGATGCCTCAAAACCCGCCGATGATGATAACTCCCAATTGCATTTTACGGCGGTAGAGGGTGCTTGGGAAGGTGTACCGTTTCAATCTACTTTCACACTGACCAATTTGAGTAACCCAATGGCACTGGCCGATGTACGGATTGATACCCCGCTCCGTAACCTCAATACCGTATTTGCAGCTTCGCCCATGCAGTTTGATTCGGGGCGAGTCCAATTAAAATTTCGATACATCGGAAAAATAACGCCTTTCTTGAATGAAAAAGGTGGAAACCTCAATGGCCGACTCAACGGGGCCATGATCCTGACCAACGGCGGCATGGTTCATCAAAATAAAATAATCAGACTAAGAAAAATGAACGGGTGGATGTTATTTGACGAAAAAAGCATCAGAATTCGCAAACTGCATATTTTTGATCAACATAACCTGCTTACTGTCAATGGTTATGTGAATCAGTTTGTACCGCTATTAGCACTCAAAAACCAACCCGTTAGGGCCAATTTAGACATCACAATGCCCCAGTGGGATCTGAACTGGATTCACTCATTAGTAACCCCCAAAAAAACCAAAAAGAAGTCTGGCAATAAGGTGCAGCAACAAATAGCCGAAACCATTGAGAAACTAACCAATCAAATAGAAATGGATGTGCATGTAGCCACACCACTTCTCAAATACAGGCGCTTTGTGGCATCAAAAGTGAGGGGCGGCCTCATTGTAAACAAACGTTCAATTCGGTTTTATGATGTGAGTATGAATACGTGGAATGGAAAATTTGGCTTTTCGGGAGGTATCAACGACTTAGATAAAGCTACCCACTCCCTTGCTATGAAAGGTAGTGTGCAAAATGCCGATGTGAGTAAGGTGTTTCAGACCTTAGATAATTTTGGACAAAAGACCCTCACCCACAAACAATTGAGCGGAAAATTCACAACAGATTTTAGCCTTACTGCTACCATGCTTCAAGGCTTTCGCTTGGTTACTTCCAGTTGTTGGGGCGATTTGTCAGTCAAGTTACAAGATGGTGCTCTCACTAACTTCAAGCCATTTGACGATTTTAAGAAAATTGTTGTGCTAAAAAACCGGAACTACGACAATGTACAGTTTGCTACCATCGAAAACCAACTCAGGCTACGCAACCAAGAGGTCTATGTGGACAAAATGGCGTTGGAATCAAGCATTTTGACGCTCTTCGTAGAAGGCATATACAGTTTTAGGGATAGAACAGACCTTAGTATTCGCATTCCACTGATGAACCTCAAACGCCGAGACGATGACTATAAGTTGCTCAGCAAGCAAGAATTAAACGACCTCAAAGGAGGTAATATCTTCTTGCGGGCCAAAGACGAATCAGGTAAGGTAAACATTAAACTCGACCTCTTTAAAAAGTTTTACAAAGAGCGAGCCAGAAGAATAGATGAGAACTAAATGAACAAAATAGTATGCAAGCATAATTTTTTTTGATAAACACTTGCCTTAGTTTTTCTTTTTTTGTTGTTTTACCAAACGAACGTTTGGTAAAATGAATTATACCACCCAGAAACTTCAAATTCCAGCCACAGATGGCTATTTATTAGGAGCTATTTTGCTAACTCCTGATTCCCCCAAAGCCCTTGTTCAAGTAAATGGTGCTACTGCTGTTCCCAAAGAATTTTACATGGCTTTTGCCAATTATTTAGCCTTGCAGGGCTTCGTTGTTTGTATGTTCGACTACCGAGGCATTGGCGAGTCAAAACCAATGGCAGGCTTAAAAAACTGCGATTTTGAGTATTTAGATTGGGCACAAAAAGACATGACGGGTGTGCTGAACTATTTAGATAGCCGTTTCCCAAATCTGCCTAAACTACTGATGGGTCATAGTGTAGGCGGGCAGAAGTTCGGCATGATGACCAACCTTCACAAAACCATTGGCATGGTTACAGTGGCCTCATCGTCAGGTTATTGGGGTTTCATGCCTTGGGGGTATCGGCTTCGCACGCACTTTTTCTTTGAGCTTGTTCGCCCTATTACGCACTTGCTGTTTGGCTACACGGCTGTAAAACGACTGGGGATTATGGAAGATTTACCCCGCAACATCACAAACACATGGCGAGCATGGTGCAGTGTGCCTGACTATTTTTTTGACCCAAAGTTCGTAGCACGTATTCGTGCCGAAGGGTATTATGACCGAATACCTATCCCCGTAAAAGTATTTTGGACAAGTGATGATACAATTGCCAGCCGACGAGCTGTGGCAGCATTTTGGAAACATGTTAATGCCACCAAACGTCTTGACATTGAGGAGCTTAACCCCGCTGATTTTTGCGTGAAAGAAATCGGCCATTTTGGGTTTTTCCGTAAACAATTTAAAGAAACCCTTTGGCCAAAAGCCCTACACGAGCTACAAACCATGCTGGGTACAATGAAGGAATGAGTGAGTTATTGAATGAGAGCATAAATTGAATTTTTGCGGTTCAACTATAACTTATACGGGAATTGTCCGGCTATGCGCCCCAGACTGTGCGTCCCAGTGGTTACACGGACAATGGCGGTTGCCGTTGCTTGTGTACCACCCGCAGTGGAACTGAGGCAACCTTCGTCCCGTATAAATCAACGAAGAACCATTTTTGCATAATTAAGACTACAAAGCAAATAAATCTAAGTAGTTGAGCCTATTTAGTTTATACTATTTTTAGTCAAAGTTTCATTGTTAATGAATTGATTATCAAAAAGTTACAATCGTCAATCAAAAGTCGTAAATAAATGTGCGTTAGCACTTAATACCCAATACCTTTTAACTTTACAACCATGACAAAATCACAACTCCTTGATTTTCTGAAACTTGGCTTTGATGAAATCGTTACTACATCTCAGCAAGCCAACGAAGAACACTTCTTCTCACGCCCAGCCGAAAATGTTTGGTCAGCGGCAGAAAACGTGCAGCACCTTACCCAATCGGTGCAACCCTTAGTGTATCTGATGCAGAAACCCAAAAGCTATTTGGCAGATAAATGGGGCAAAACCGACTGGCAAGGCCGTAGTTATGACCAAGTTGTACACTTGTACGAAGGTATGTTGGCGCAAGGGCTCAGAGCAATGGGCAACTTTGTGCCAGTTTTGGAGACAGCAACAGATAAAAATACTGTTTTGGCTGATTTTCAAGCAGCTCATAACCAGTTGCTTGGTGTTGCTGATGACTGGACAGACGAAGACTTAGATACGTACATCATTCCGCACCCAGTAATGCGTAATATGAGTGTGCGAGAAATGTTGTACTTTACAGCGTTTCATACTGGGCATCATCATGCCATCATGCAAGAACGAATCAAGTTATCAATAGCGATTGAATCATAACAGCGAAATACCACTTTACTATGGAACCCAAACTACAGCAATGCTTTGACCTCGCCGAAAAGCATCGTAACGAACTGATAAAGAGCTTACAAAGCTATTCAGAAGAAACGCTCAACCGCTTGCCAGCTCCCGAAAAATGGTCGCCTATTCAGGTAATGCACCATTTGATTTTGTCAGAAACCAATACCATTAACTACCTACGTAAAAAAATGATGGGTGTGGCATCTGCTCGCAAAGCAGGGTTTTCAGCAAAAATTCGGATTTGGCTTACCAAACTATGGTTAGCAATGTCTTTCCTCAAACGAAAAGCTCCACCTGCCATTGCCAACGTGCCCGATTCGGCTACCCTGACCGACACCGTAGCTTTATGGAATACTATCCGCAGCCAATTAAAAGCAATATTAGACGAATTACCACAAGGAGCCGCCGAGCGAGAACTATTCCGCCATCCGGTGGCAGGGATGTTCAATTTGTACCAAATGATTGAGTTTCTCGATGCCCATTTTCGTCACCACGAAGTACAGATTCAGAAAGCGTTGAAGTAACCCTAACTATTTGGGAATCTTGAAACTTGGTTATATATTTACCCAAAAATTGTATGCACGCATACTATTTTTAGATAGAAAGTCGTAATCCACCTCATCAATAGCTAAACCTTCCATGAAAACCATCCAATTTGACCATGCTGGTAAACCCGAAGATATTTTAAATGTAATAGATGCCCCTTTGCCTGAGCCAAAAGCCGGAGAGGTTCGGGTTAAAGTAATAGCCTCACCCATCAATCCATCCGATATCATGTTTGTTCAAAACCTCTACGGCATCCGCCCTGTTTTTCCGTCGGGTGCAGGGTTTGAGGGAGTAGGCGTGATAGATGCTTGTGGCGAAGGCGTAGCATTGCCCATCGGGCAGCGAGTTAGTTTTACGAGCATTGGTGCATGGAGTGAATATGCCATTGCTCAGGCCAAATCGGTGATTCCAGTACCTGATGCCATGACCGACGACGTAGCGGCGCAATTGTTTGTCAATCCTTTTACGGCTTATGCTATGGTACTTGACTCTGGCGTAGCACCTGGCGGATGGCTCATGTTTACGGCGGCAGGTTCGGCATTTGGTAAAATGGTGATTCAGGTCTGTAAAATGAAGGGAATCAAGACAATAGGCACTGTGCGTCGCCCTGATATGATTGACGAATTGAAGGCATTAGGTGCCGACGAAATCATCAACATTGCTACCGAAAGTGTTACTCGCCGGGTCAAAGAAATTACGGGAGGAGCAGGTGTAATGTGTATTCTGGAAGCCGTAGCTGGCAAAACTGCCGCTCAAGTATTGCCTTGCTTGGCAAGCGGTGGTAAAATGTTAATTTACGGATCGTTGAGTGTAGAAGACATCCCGCTCAATGCTGGCGTAATGATTTTTAAGGAAATAACACTCAAAGGCTTTTGGCTGACTACTTGGATGAGAACCGCCGCCCCAGATGCTCGTAAAGAAGTGCTCACCAACGTAATACAACTCTTGGCAAGTGGGCAAATCCAATTGCCAGTGGAGGCCAGCTATTCGCTTGACCAAATTACAGAGGCTGTGCTACACGCCCAGCGTGAAGGCAGAACGGGTAAAATTTTGGTGCGCCCTTAGCTGATACAATTATTGGCTCAAGCGCCCAATCTTGCATTGTACTCGCTGTAAACTTGTAAACTGTAAACGGGTTATGACTTTTCAACACTTCAACTTTCAAATAAGCAATCACATTGCTCACGTGGAGTTAAATCGCCCTGAAAAAGCAAATTCACTCAACGAAAAAGCGTGGGAAGAACTCCAAACGGCCATGCTTCACTGTGACGAAAACCCCGACGTGCGGGTGGTTGTACTCAGTGCCGCCGGCGAAAAACTCTTTTCGGCAGGTATTGACTTGAGCATGCTCATGTCCACTGGGCAGAAAACCCAAGACCCCTGCGAAGGGCGCAAGAGAGAGAAATTTCGCAAGTTTTTGCTTCAATTGCAAGATACGGTAAGTGCTGCTGAAAAATGCTCAAAACCAGTCATTTCGGCTATTCATGGCGGCTGTATAGGTGGAGGTGTAGATATTATTTCGGCTACTGATATGCGCTATTGCACCGCTGATGCGTATTTCTGTATTAAAGAAATTGACATGGGCATGGTAGCAGACATAGGTACACTGCAACGCCTTCCCAAACTAATTTCTGATGGATTGGTGCGAGAACTCGCCTACACGGGTCGAAACCTCAGCGCTATTGAGGCCGAAAAATGCGGCTTAGTCAATCGGGTATTTGCCGACAAAGCCAGTATGATGACGACAGTGATGGAGATTGCCGCTACTATTGCCAGCAAATCGCCGCTCTCGATTAGAGGAACGAAGCAAAACTTGATTTATGCCCGTGACCATTCTGTGAATGAAGGCCTCGAATACGTTGCTAACTGGAATGCTGCATTTTTTTACTCTAATGACCTCACGGCAGCGTTTCAAGCGGCTATTACAAAACAACAAGCCCAATTTGCCTCATAATTTCCAACAAAGTATTTTTCTTTTCTACTCATGCAATATACACAAGGAATGCTCCAAGACGGAGCACTTAACGGCAAGACCATCATTGTAACAGGCGGTGGCACTGGGCTTGGCAAGTCTATGGCCCGGTATTTTTTACAACTGGGGGCTAATGTGGTCATTTGTAGCCGCAAAATGGACGTAATTGAAGCCACAGCACAAGAACTCATGGACGAAACAGGCGGGCAAGTATTAGCCGTGCCGTGTGATGTACGTAAATATGAAGAAGTGATGGGTGTTCTCGAAGCCACACTGGCCAAATTTGGAGGTGTTCATGGCTTGGTAAATAATGCAGCTGGCAATTTTATTAGCCCTACCGAACGCCTCTCACACAAAGCGTTTGAGAGTATTATTGGCATTGTGTTGCAAGGTTCTATCAATTTTACGCTGGCAGTGGGCAAGCACTGGATTGCTCAAAAGCAAGCAGGTACAGTACTGAGTATCATCACAAGTTATGCCTACGTTGGCTCTGGCTATACAGTGCCGTCGGCAGTGGCAAAGGCCGGTGTCTTTAATTTAACTCGCTCATTAGCAGTAGAATGGGGGCGGCATGGTATTCGATTCAATGCCATTGCTCCTGGGCCGTTCCCTACCAAAGGGGCTTGGGATAGGCTATTCCCAGAACCTATGCAACATTTGTTCAAGATGGAAAAACGGATTCCACTTGGGCGAGTAGGCGAGCATCAAGAGTTAGCCAACTTGGCTGCTTATTTGATGTCTGACTATTCGGCATATATCACAGGTCAAGAAATAACCATTGATGGCGGTGAGTGGCTCAAAGGGGCTGGGCAGTTTAGTTTCTTAGAAGACGTACCATCCGAAATGTGGGACGACATTGAGCGGTCTATTCGAGAAAATACCAAACGAAAAGGATAACAGAACAACAAATATTTTATCATCGGATGGTTGATTTTCGATTGGATTGATGAAATCTGCCAATTAACCATCCGATGGATAACAACATTATGTGCAGCATTACACAAAAAAATCAGGCATTAGCTCTTTGTCTGGCATGCCGGGAGTTACTTTATATTTTTCTAGATCAGTAATGCCTTCTTGCTTCATTACTTCGTCGTCAATAAAGAAATTGCCAGTACATTCTTTGAAATTTCTTCTTAGTATATAATAAGCCGCATCGGCCATCATTTGGGGTGTGCGTGAATGCCGCATCATGTGGTCGCCACCCAACAAATTATTTACAGCAGCTGTAGCTATAGTTGTACGAGGCCAAAGTGCATTAAATGCCACTTTCCCTTTAAACTCGCCCGCCATACCCAGCACACACATACTCATACCAAATTTTGCCATGGTATAAGCCACATGAGACTGAAACCAACGAGTTTCCATATTGAGCGGTGGCGACAGGTTCAATACATGCGGATTTTCGGCTTTTAGCAAGTAAGGCAAGCAAGCTTGCGAGCAAACAAACGTACCTCGAGTATTGATTTGGTGCATCAAATCGTAGCGTTTCATCTCTGTTTGAAGCGTACCAGTCAGTTGGATGGCCGAAGCGTTGTTAATCAACACATCAATTCCACCAAATACTTCAACAGCCTGCTCAACGGCCTGTTTTACTTGTAGTTCGTCTCGCACATCCACTACAATCGGCAGGGCTTTTCCCCCAGCTTTTTCCATGTCTTCGGCAGCGGTAAAAATGGTTCCTGCTAACTTTGGATGAGGCTGAACGGTTTTGGCGGCAACTACAATATTGGCTCCTTCTTGTGCCAATCTAAGCCCGATGGCATGGCCAATGCCCCGTGAAGCACCCGTAATAAAAACGGTCTTTCCCTTAAATGTCATTTGTTTGTTGGTTTGTAGGTTTGGCTTTTAACTCAGAATTTCTCTGATAAAAACTTTGCTGGCGTTGGGTTATGTATGTTGGCTTGATAGCCTAAAAATCAGTATGTTAACCGCAATAGCTGCCCAAAATGCTACGCCATAAGTAATCGGAATAGGAAAACGGGCAACCATGAGGCAAACTACAAATAAAAATGATGCAAAACCAAAAAGTCCATACCCTAAGCCTCGGAGAGTGCGAACCGTAGCTTCTGCCCCTTGCTGGTAATGGGTAAAAGCCGCCAATGTTGAGGTCAGAATAGGTAAAGGAGTGAGCAAGCCACTCCATATAGTACCTAACAATTGTGCCAATACGGTAACAAATAATACAAAAACCGTAGCAACTGCCA
>JBGAVQ010000051.1:0-24779 GCA_044228045.1 Spirosomataceae bacterium | reverse complement strand
AAGGCAAAGATAAGCAGCACCGTGCAACCCACTACGGCCAAGCCAATCTGATTGGTGGCTGAAATGGCAGCTTCTCGCCGACTCATGCCTTGCCGCAAAAAACGCTCGATGTTTTCAACTACTACGATGCTGTCGTCAACCAGAATACCCAACGACACAATCATTCCAACAATAGAAAGTTGGTTGATGGTATAACCCGCCAAATACAACAATGACAACCCAATAGCCAACGAGAGTGGAATAGAAATCATCACGACAGTGGCGGCTCGGGGGCCTAACGGAATTAAAGTGATGATTACCAGCAAGATAGCAATGCCAAAGTCTTTGGCAAAGCGCATGAGGCGGTGATCTACCGAGGTAGCTTGGTCAAATACCTTTACCATATCAACCGATTTGGGCAATTGTGCTTTGTACTGGGCAACTATTGGCTCTACTTGACTACGTACTTTTATGATATTTTGTCCTTCTTTTTGGCAGGCTGTTACAAACACGCAACGGTGTCCGTTTTGGCGAGTAATGTGTTGTTCGTCCTCGTAGGCGTACTGTACATTGGCAATGTCTTTAAGATAGACAATCTTGGAGCCGTTGGTAAAAACAATGGTGTTTTTGATTTCATCAATCGAATTGTAGTCACCACTGGTTTTTACGTTGAATTTGCGATTGGATAGACTCAAACTCCCCCCTGGAATATTCACGTTTTCGCTTTGAATGGCCCCCAATACCCGATTAGTGGGGATTTTGTCCTGAGCCATTTTTTCTAAATTCAGCTCTACGGCAATTTTGCGCTCAGGAAAACCCCAGCTCTTGATAGAATGAAGAGCCTGAACCTTACCCAACTGTTTCTCTAAGTCGTCGGTGTATTCATGCAAACGGGCATAGGATAGGTTCTCGCTAATTAAGGCAAATTGATAGATATTTACACCTGTTGGGGTAAACTTTTGAATGTTAATATCATAAATGTCTGATGGGAGGTCTTTGCGAAGTGCGTCTATCTCTCGCACAATTTCTTGGTACTTGGCTTCGGGATCTTCGCCAAATTTATACTCTACTCTAAAAACAGCCACCCCATCAAAAACCGACGTGATAATGCGGTCTAAATTCTCTAATTCGTAAATACGTTTTTCCACAGGATTGGCAATCAGCTCTTCCATGTCTTTGGGCCCAGTACCCGGATAAATAATAGTTACCGCAAACTGGGGCGAACTAAACTCGGGGTCTTCGCCACGGGGCATATTAAACAACGAAAACAACCCAATTGAAAGCACCCCCAAGAAAACAACAAGGGTGAACTGGTAGTTTTTAACGGAAAATTCGGCAAGTTTCATGGTATATTTTTTTGAGTCAAGGAAAAATAGAGGGTGTCAAGAAAGTCGAGATAGTAGAATAACTGGAAAAGGTAGGGTACAGAAGCCAGATGAGTAAGTTTCAGCACTAATCATTCTCAATGAATAGCTTCACCATTCCAACACGCTCAATTATCTTGACTTTTAGACTTTCTTCATTTTATAACTTTAATTTCAGCACCGTCTGTCAAGTAAGCAGAGCCGTCAATAATGACTGATGAAATGCCTTCTAAGCCATTGGTAATGAATGCCTTATCGTTGTTGATATAAGCCACTTTTATTGATAATCGCTTGGCTTTGGTACCTTCGGGTATATACACATAAGCATCTGGCCCGTTACCTTCAATAACGGCATCAATCGGAATGGCTTTGAAGTGTTGCTGGCCCGACACACTCGGATAAATTACCGCCTTACCAAACAAGCCTGTCGCCATGCGAGCGGGGTCGGCTCCTGCTACACTGAGTTCGGCCTGATACAAGCCCGACGTAGCGTCAGGCACTACACTGAGGTTTTTAACGCTTGCCGTAAACGTTTTGCCCGGAAAAGCATCCAATTCTACTTCGGCTCGGTTGCCCTCACGCAGGCGAGCCCAGTCTTTGTCCGAAACCCCCACTCGTACTACCCAGTCGCCTCGTGAAGTAGCGTTTAGCACCAATACTGGATTGCCTGGGCCAACCAGCTCGCCATCGTTCATCAATTTTTTGATAATTACACCGCTTGTAGTGGCTCTGATTTCGGAGAAAGATTTGTTGTACTGAGCAATTTCTTGGTTGTTTTTTGCTACGCTGAGGGCAGTAGTTAAATTCTGGACTTGCTCAAGGGTGGCAACTGAATCTTTGTAGAGGTTGGTAACCCGTGTGAGGTCTCTTTCTGCCTTTTTGACCGACTCATTGGCTTGTTGTACTTGGGCGTTGATTTCGGTAAGGTTCAGCATGGCAAGCAACTGACCTTTGCTTACTTTATCGCCTTCTTTTACATATACTTTCTGAATAACACCGCCTGTTTTGAACGAAAGCCGGGCCTCGGTTTCTGAAGCCAACAAACCCGATGCCCGCACAGGTTCAGATGAATTTTCTTGCAAAACAGAGACAGTCCGAACAGGGATGATTTCTGTGTTGAGGGCCGCAACTTCTTGGGTTTGTTGTTTTTTGCCACAAGAAGCCAAGGCCAAAATCAATAAAAGCAATGGAAGATATTTAGTATTCATGGTGATAAAATGTTGAGGTCTAAAATCTATTTTAAGGGATAAGCGGCCTTTGCCCGTTCTAATTCTGCCCAGCGCACCCACACATCATAGAGCGCAAGCGATTGTTGAAGTTGGGCAGTGGTGATTTGAGTTTGAGCGTCGAGCAATTCAATAAAATTGGCTTGTCCTTCTTTGTATCGGCGAAAAATATCTCGGTGATAACGCTCGGCGGTTTCTACCTGCCCTTGTTTGCTTTTGTAAATCTGTTGAGCAGCTTTGTAGGAGTTTTGCGCAACAGTTGCTTGGAGTTCTAATTGGCGTTTTGCTTGCTCCAATTGGGTGCCTAATACTTGAATGTCAGCCTCTGTCTGCTTGATTTTCAGTAGGTTACGACCCCCTTGATAGACTGGCAAGTCAAAAGAAAGACCAAACAAAGCAAAGAAATTTTTGGAGTTAATATCCGAAAGTTTACCTTGTGAGCCTACGTCCAGAATAGCCCCAATTTTCGGTTTTTTGTATGACTGATTCAGTTTAAGAACAATCTGATTGATGTTGATGGCTGTTTGGAGTTTGTCTAATTCTTCTCGCTTGCCTTCGGCTATAAGTGATGGACTGGCGTTGCGCACCACAAAACTGGTGTCTTGCAGAATATCGTCGGTTAGTTCACGATTTAGCAAAAAATTAAAGTAAGCCTCGGCGTTCTGTTGTGTTTGTTTGTTTGCTTCTTGCTCACTCTGAATACGAGCTATTTCGTTGCGGGTACGTAGCAAAACCGTCGGATTGGCCGAGCCGTTGTCAATTAGGCTTTTGTTTACACGCTCGCTTTCTCGGAGTAGTACCAGCGCATTGTCATAGATACGAACGGCTTCGGCGGCTTTCAAGTAATTGAAGTAAGCCACTTTAATATCTTTGGTAAGTTCTCGTTTAAATAGTTGAATTTCAGTTTGTTGTAGTCCAACTTGTGCTTGTTTGATAGACTGATTGAATCTAATCTCGGCATTCAACAAGGGCATTTGTGTTTTGAAACGAGTATCATAAAAGTTTTTTGGTACTAATTGTTCGTTTACGTTTTCAATTTGAGGAAATGCCTTTGTTTGCGTAAGCAAATTGAGTGTACTATACACTGGATTCATCAAATCACCAACTGGAATAGAGATGGCCCGCCCACCTTGTGCGGTAGAATACGTCGTGTTGAAATTGACACTTGGCCGAAACAAGGTTTTGGCTTCTTGCAAGGCTATCAGGTTTTTTTGCAAGACAAAACCCTGTTGCTTCAAACCCAAGTTATTGTCTAATCCTGTTTGCACATAAGCATCGAGGAGGGGTGTTTGGGCATGAAGATTAGCTACCGAAAACGTAATAATGGCCAATAAAAACAACTTTATTACTGGGTGATACTGGGGCTCGCTACGCTGCGTTTGTGAGGTGTTTTGTTTGGTATGCCACAGGCCGATAGATAAAAAAAGAGGTTTCTTTTTCATGGTAGTTGTGAACAGTATAGTGATAGTCAGCGTCTGTGCCAATGGTCAGACGTTTGTTAAGAAAACGCTATTTTCAAGATGATAGATTGATAATCAGACTAATAGCTCCTATGGTTGCACAAAGTGGTGAATAAATTTTTGTGTCGTTTTGGGCAAAGGGCGTGCCTTTGGTTTGTTTGAAAAAACCTACATAATTGAAATCACCAATGGCCCTAAGTAAGAAAATGCCCATAATGAACCAATTGCCAAGGCTGATGATTTTGTGGCTTAACCAAGCATCCCAAATACCTAAATTGCCAAGGGTCAAAAGGGCAAAAATCAGCAAACCACCAGCTACAACCAAAGTGGACATAAGCCCCGGATTGAGCATGAGCGTGCCATCAGATTTGGTAGGTAGCACGGCTGCCGAAGCCCACTTGCCACCCCCAGCCCAATAGATATGAAGACCCGAGATAAAGGTGAAAATCAGCGAATTAACAATAACAAGTAGTAACATAATAGCATGAGTTTTGGGTTAATTGCTTTTGATGATGCGCCTTACCCCCTCGGTATATGAGGTAGGCATAATGGCGAAGCGTTTTTCAAACTTGCTACTGTCAAAGAAATAATCTTGGTTGTACTGATAAAGCATTTCGTGGAGTTCTTTCATAAATGGCACAAACCATCCAAGAATCCCAATCATCCATTGGGGCAATGCCATGTAGTTTGGCGAGAGATTCATCTCTTTTGCAAAAAGCTCAATCCACTGTTTGCCTGTAAGGAGGTGTTTGTCGGTGGGTAAATGCCAAACTTGATTGTAAGCATCAGGAGTGTTTCCTAACAAAGCCGTTGCTTTGGCGGCATCGGGCGTATATGTAAATGAGTGTTTTTTGTTGGCGTCAGCCAGCCAATTGGCTTTTTTTCCCTTCAAAAAATTTTTGTGGACAATCTCAATCAAAAAACTTTTGTCGTTGTTGGTCCCATAAAAATCGGCAGAACGAGCAATCAGAGCTGTCAACCGACCGGCTTTTACTTCGTTCATGAGCATTTGCACAATTGCAGCACGTACTTTGCCCTTTTTGCTTATTGGATTGATGGGTGTTTCTTCGGTCATGTGACTAATATGGTTTGGGTCATACATATACACATTGTCAAAAAAAACCAACTTTGCTCCGTGTTTTTCACAAGCAGCAATTACGTTTTGCATCACTTTGGGCCAAGTTTCTTGCCATACTTTTAACAGATAATCAAATCCTGCTGTCAGATAGACAACTTCTGAACCTTCAACGGCTTTCATCACTTGGTCGGCGTTGGTGAGGTCGGCAGATACCAACTCGTCGGTAGGATTCACCGCCTTGGGGTTGCGACTTACCAAACGGATTTTGTTGGTGTAAGTATTAAGTTGTTGAGCGAGTTCTGTACCGATAGTACCGCCTGATCCTAAAATAGTTTGCATGGCTTTTATAAGGTTTTGCTGGTTGCTACAAGGTTAGACGTAGCCTTGGCAATGATATTTTGCTGTTCATCAAAAATCCGGCATTCAATATGTATTACCTTTTTGCCAGCCCTAATTACCTCTGTTTTGGCAATTACTTTGGCACCAAGGGGTGCGCTGAACAGATAATCTACATTTAGATTGACAGAGGAAAAAAAGGTAGGAACGCCCAAGCTGAACACTGTTGCACCCATCAAGTCGTCTATGATAGCAGCTGCAATGCCACCGTGCAAGATGTGGGCTGGGTTGCACATTTCTTCCCGCACAGTATATTCAGCAGTTAATGAACCTTTTTCAGCAGCCAGTAGTGTGCCATTGAGCCACTTTGCCAAAGGAGATGGCCCATTACCCATAGACTTACCAATGAGTGATTCAAAAAAGGGGAGCATATTATTCATTTAAAGAGAGCGAATTAAGTTTACAAAGAGTAAAAAGGCGTTTTCAAGTCGCAGCATTCTTTCTTCTTCCGGAAACATCAGCGTCCGTTTTTTGAGGTGAAGAGTCATCAATCCATGAACCATTGCCCAAATCATCATAGACATACTTTCAATGTCTTGGCACTTAAAGTAACCATCTCTAATACAGTCACTTACTGCATTTTTTAGCATTCCCAAAGCGATATGCCCATCTTCCCAAACTTGTTCTTTGCATTCAATTACTTCCATGGGGGCTTCCATCAAAAACATCAAATTGTAGAGTTCTGGGTTTTCAAAGGCAAACTTCATGTAATGTTTACCCATGGCAGTGAGTCGCTCAAATGAATCTTGAACTAAAAACATGCTCTCAAACTCACCAATCATTTTCAAAAAAGCTTCTTGGTGAAGTGCAAAAAACAAATCGTTCTTGTCTTTGTAATACAGATAAATGGTGGCAGGGCTATATTCAATGGCATCGGCAATGTTACGAATACTGGTTTTCTCGAAGCCCTGATCTAAAAAAAGGGTGCGAGCGGCTTGCAGAATAGTCTGCCGCATTTCTTGCCTATCTCGTTCTTTTCGTTCTATTACGCCCATATTGTTTAAACATCAGTAATTAAAATTTCGATGTAAATATAATGAACAGTGTTTAGTAAAATACAAATTTTTTCTAAACTTTTTTCAGATTTTTTCATAACTAACTGATATTCAATTGAAAATAGCAAGCTGTGGACTGCAAACTGCGAACCATGAGCTGTAAACTGTGAGCTCTAAACTGCATAGAACTTGAACTATACGCCCAAGAAATGTACTTTTGTGCTTTGGTAAGACTATTCACCCCATGCAGATGAATTATTCACTAACGCAAATTCCGGAAAGAGACTTGAAGCCACGCAATAATGGGCTAACAATGGTAATGGATAAAGGTCTGAGTATCAGGCAGGTAGAAGATTTTTTGGATATTAATGCCGACCATGTGGACGTAGTAAAGCTGGGTTGGGCTACCTCTTATGTAACGCCCAAACTTCCTGAAAAACTTCAAATCTATAAAGATGCTAACATACCTGTTTATTTTGGTGGTACTTTGTTTGAAGCCTTCGTGATTCGGAATCAGTTTGAAGACTACATGCGCACACTTGATAAATTCGGTATTACCTATGCAGAGGTATCAGATGGCTCAATGGATATGGATCAAGACACTAAGTGTGGGTATATCAGCCGATTAGCCCAAAATTACACAGTTCTTTCAGAAGTTGGTTCCAAAGACGAAGCCAAGATTATTCCGCCTTATAAATGGATTAAGCTCATGAAAGCCGAACTGTCTGCTGGTGCTTGGAAGGTAATCGGCGAAGCCCGTGAGGGTGGTAATGTAGGTTTGTTTAGGGGTAGCGGCGAAGTACGTCAGGGCTTGGTAGAAGAGATTTTGACCGAAGTGCCATCTGAAAATATCATTTGGGAAGCCCCCCAAAAATCACAGCAGGTATGGTTTGTGAAATTACTGGGTGCCAACGTCAATTTAGGTAACATTGCCCCTAACGAAGTAATCTCTGTTGAAACCATTCGGCTTGGCTTACGGGGAGACACCTTTACACATTTTTTAAATCAATAGATAGCAGGTGGCAATTACCCGCTATTCCATCAATCCCTTATTCCCCTATTCTCTTACTGAAAATACATGGAAATCATCCACTTTTTTCTGGACTTGCTCAAAGACCCTTACACCGCACTTAACCAGTTTATTACCCAATACGACACGCTCACTTATGCCATACTGTTTGCCATTGTTTTTGTAGAGACAGGACTGATTGTGATGCCCTTACTCCCAGGCGACTCCTTGCTGTTTGCGGCGGGAGCGTTGGCGGCAACTACCGGCAAGTTAGACGTGGCCATCATTATCCCTTTGCTCATTTGCGCTGCCTTATTAGGTGATAACGTCAACTATTTTGTGGGTAAATTTTTTAGTGATTTTGTAAAGTCTCGTGATAGAATCCTTTTTTTGAAGCGAGAATACATTACTCAAACCGAAGAATTTTACGAAAAAAATGGCGGACGTACCGTTATTTTAGCTCGCTTTGTGCCTATTGTTCGTACTATTGCGCCGTTTGTGGCTGGTGCTGGTAGCATGAAATACCCCAAGTACATCCTGTTTTGTATCCTCGGTGCAGTGCTTTGGGTAACAAGCATCACGCTGTTGGGCTATAAATTTGGCGAGTTGGAGTTTGTGAAAAAGAATTTTGAAATCGTAGTGTTGGCCATTGTAGGTATTTCGGTATTGCCAATGGTTTGGCAACTTGTCAAAATGAAATTCTTGAAAAAATGACCCTTTTCGGACTGATTGGCTATCCACTTACACACTCGTTCTCGAAGCGATACTTCACCGAAAAATTTGAACGAGAGGGCATTGCTGATTGCCGATATGAGTTATTTGAATTGCCTGATATTCAGGAACTTCTGAGTGTATTAACACAGAACCCAACACTAAAGGGACTAAACGTAACGATTCCGCACAAATTGGCCGTGATGCCATTTTTAGAGGCGTTAGATGCCTCTGCTCAAAAAGTAGGAGCTGTTAATGTAATCAAAATTCAGCCAGATGGTTCATTAAAAGGCTATAATTCAGATTATTATGGTTTTAAGCAATCAATAGAAAGCTGGCTGCCAGCGCAGGCAAGGCAAAATCTCCGTGCCCTTCTGTTGGGCGATGGCGGTGCTACCAAAGCTGTAAAAGCAGCCCTGACCGACATTGGAATTGCTTATCAGACGGTTTCTCGCCAAGCTGTTAACGGGAAACTCACCTATGCTGATTTGAATGAAGAAATTATGGCTACCCACCATCTCATTATCAATTGCTCACCCGTAGGCACTTACCCACAAGTGAATGCCTGTCCAGACATTCCTTATCAACTACTCACACCCAACCATTTTTTATACGATTTAGTCTATAATCCAGACGAGACATTGTTTATGCAAAAAGGAGCATTGCAAGGAGCGACTACTCACAACGGCTTACGAATGTTAGAATTACAAGCAGAAAAAGCTTGGGAAATCTGGAATCAATAGCACAAGCGATTTTTTGCTAAACACTGTGCATATTTTTATTGTTTTGTTTTCGTTACTTCGTCAGCAATACTTAACCAATCTGTTCTGAATGAGAAAATTATGCTTGTTAGTGGCTTTATGTTGTGTTGCAACAGCCACATGGGCGCAGCTTAACTTACCTTATACGGCTTCGCAGCTTCGGCAGATGGAACGGCTCTCGGCAGAAATGGACAAAGCCGAACGAGAAAGTATGCTGAAAACCATTGAGTTAGCCCGAAAAAACAACTGGATTTTGGGAGAAACTCGCTCCGATGGTCGAGTAGTACGGCTACGTGGTGTGAATAGTATTGGCGAACCGCTCTATGATATAACAGACAATAATTCACAGTCGGCTAATGCTTCACGGACTAATAGTGTGTATAGTGGTGGCAGCTTGGGGCTCAATTTGAACGGAAGTAGTACTCAGATGAATGGTAAACTTGCCATTTGGGATGGTGGAAAAGTACTCAATACGCATACAGAATTTGGAGGAAGAGTGACTCAGCTCGATAACGCTTCTACCGTTGATAACCACGCCACGCATACATCGGGTACGTTGATAGCAGGCGGAATCAACTCACTGGCAAAAGGAATGGCTTGGGGGGCTAATTTGAAGGCATACGATTTCAGCAGTGATTTCGCCGAAATGACTACCGAAGCACCTAATTTACTTATTTCTAACCATTCATACGGTTCGTTTTCGGGTTTTGTTTTAAACTCCAGCCGAAGTACTGCCATCAAATGGGAGTGGTGGGGCAATACCAACATTAGTCAAGACGAAGACTATAAATTTGGATTTTATGATAATACGGCATCGGGCTGGGACAAACTTATGTTCAATGCGCCTTATTATCTTATTGTAAAATCGGCAGGAAATAAACGAAGCGAAACAGGGCCAGCCGCAGGGCAATACTACTTTTTAGGGTCAAGCACCCGAGATAGTAGCAATGTAGCCCGTTCTCGAAACGATGCCTACGACACCCTGCCAACATATAGCAACTCTAAAAATGCGTTGATTGTAGGGGCTGTAAACGCCATGACAGCCGCTCCTAATGCTTCGTCTGCTATTCAGATGTCGTCGTTTAGTAGTTGGGGACCTACCGATGACGGGCGCATTAAGCCCGATATCAGTGGGGTGGGCGTAGGGGTACTCTCTACCTCAAGCAATGGCGGATATGCCTCTCTGAGTGGCACATCCATGTCATCGCCTCATGTGGCAGGGTCTCTGTTTTTGCTACAAGAGTTGTATTCACAGCTCAACGACAAGCAGTTTATGCGTTCGGCAACGCTCAAGGGCTTGGTGATTCACACAGCCGAAGAAGCAGGCGATGCCGCTGGCCCTGATTATCGTTTTGGTTGGGGTTTTCTGAATGTCGAAAAAGCCGCTAAGGTGATTCAGAATACTGACAAAAACCACCTGTTGTTAGAGAAAGTATTGGCCCAAGGCGAAACCTTTTCGCAACAAGTGATAGCCTCTGGAAACGGCCCATTGGTCGCAACTATTGCTTGGACAGATCCAGACTCAGAAGCTACTCCTGTTACAGGGGTTAATTTGAATAATCGTACCCCAAAACTAATCAATGATTTAGATATTCGGATTTCGGATGGCGCAACTACCCTGTTACCCTGGGTACTTGACCCCGAAAAACCCTCTCAAGCAGCTACTCGTGGCGACAACATTCGAGACAATGTAGAGCAAGTACTTATTGCGAATGCAGTGGCTGGCAAAACTTATACCATTACTGTTACACACAAAGGAAACATAAGCAGAGGTCCTCAAAACTATGCTTTGATTATGAGTGGTATTGGTGGCAAGGCGTATTGTGCCTCAGCCGCAAGCTCTTCTGCCGACTCTAAAATAACCAAAGTTGTGTTTGGTACTATTTCAAACACGGCTCCAGCAGGGTGTGCTGCCTTTACAGATTTTACGAACCTTACTGCTGAAGTGTCTGTTAGCCAGTCCATTTCGTTAGAAGTAAGCCTTGGAACTTGCGGAGCGAATGCTGATAAAATAGCCAAAGTATTTATAGATTGGAACGGCGACGAAGACTTTGAAGATGCTAATGAACTGGTAGCTACTACAGGCATTATCAATGGAGCAGGCACATTTAGTAGCACAATTGTAGTTCCGGCAGGAGTTGTGGTTGGTACCAGTTGTCGAATGCGTGTGGTGTGTGTAGAAACCAATAATGCAACCAACGTGGTAGCTTGTGGTGCATATACCAAAGGCGAAACTCAAGAATATAGAATTGCCTTTGTACGGCCTACAAAAGATGTCATGATGGTATCGCTGGTGTCGCCTGAGGATAATTTTTGTACAAGCTCTACACAAAAAAATGTAGTAATGCGACTTCGTAATGTAGGTACTCAAACACAAACTAATATACCTATATCGGTTCAAATAGTAGAAAACAGCACCGTGGTTGCTACTTTAAATGGGACGTACCAGGGAACTCTTAACCCTTTTGACGAAGATCAAGCAACGCTTACAGGCACATTTAATGCAAAGCCAGGAGTACAATATCAGTTTCGATTAGCGACCAATTTGGCAGGTGACCTTGATCCAAGCAATAACCAACTAACCATCAGCCGTACTGTGAGCCCCCTTAATGCAAATCCTGTAGGCTCGGCAGTTAATTGTAGCAATACCCTTCGGTTAGATGGCTCTGGAAATGGTACGGTGTTTTGGTATGATGCCCCTGCTGGTGGCAACTTGATAGTAGCTGGCAACAAGGCAACTATTGCAAGTCGCTCAGTTGGAAGTATGGTATATGCTTCCCTTAATGAATATGCTGGCATTATTGGAAAAGCTCAAAAAACAGCCTTTGCCAAAGGTGGGTATGGGCAGTTTACGCCTGCGGTTCGTGTAACAACACAAGCCCCAGTCAACCTCGAAAGTGCTCGGCTTTATATTGGTAGCCCTGGTAAAATAACCTTTACAGTGCAACGTGCCAGTGATGGGGCGTTGGTATCGAGTGTTACCATCAATGTGAAAGCCACCCGCACCCCCGCTGCGGCTGGCACACAAACCGATGACCCAACCGACCCGGGAGAAGTATATGCACTCAATTTGGCAATTCCCACCCCTGGCGATTATCAGATAGCCATTTCCTATCAAGATGGTGCTACCATTTATCGTAACAACGAAATTGCTACCAGCCCTTATCCACTTACACTATCAGGCATTATGTCTATCACAGGTACTACGGCTACCACTACACCAGATGCCTTTTATTATTATTTTTATGACTTAAAAGTTGGTGCATTGGGTTGCCCCGCAGGGGCACGCACACCCATAACTGTTGTTAATGGCCAGGCCAGTATAGCCAGTATTGGGGGAGATAAAACACAAAGCTATTGCCCAAATAGTTCTATAGTTCTTAGTGCCAATACTGGTGGGGTATCGTACCAATGGCAACGTAACGGGCAGAACATAACCAATGCTACTCAAAGCACATTATCTGTCAATGCAATTGGTACATACCGAGTAACGGTTACAGAGAGCGGGCGATGCCCTTTTACATCAGATACTGTGCGGGTTTCGGCCAAGACACCCGCCATGCCAGTTATTAGTCGAAACGACAACGTACTGAGCAGTAACATTGGCTCCAATTTTCAATGGAGGCTCAATAGTCAGGATATTAGTGGGGCCACTAACGCATCTTTTACGGCCTTACAGTCAGGTTCTTACACGGTGCGAGCCACTGTAGATGGTTGCACCGTTGAATCTGCAAATCTTGTTTTTTTCATAACCGCAATAGACGAACCATCACCTACCAGGGCTACCATCAAACTGTACCCGAACCCAGCCACAGAACGGTTGGCCATTGAATATTCGCCAAGCGATACACCTACCAACGTAGAAGTAACCCTTCTCAATGTGTTGGGGGTTCCTCTTCTGCAAAAAGCCCTAATACAACAAGGCAAAAATTTTGCTACCGAAATAGAATTGGCATCAGTAGCTATCGGCACAATTTTTGTTAAGATTTCAGATGGCAAACAGGTGTTTATCAAGAAAATAGTGAAACTGTAACAAACAGGTTTCAAGGTAGTAATATCACTTGTAGCACTCCGAAAACAGAGCACTGTCGGTGACTTTGTTCACGGACAAACGTCTTGCTATTACCTTTTAAAACGATTTTACTGTCATAAAATGAGAAACAGCAGGCATTTTTTGCTTCTGTGTGGGCTTGTGTGGAGTCTGGCTATGCCTTTGTGGGGGCAAGAGCCAACAGCGAGTGGTAGTAAAAAGTTACTCAAGCAATTTGCAGAGAGTGTTCGGCAGCAGTCGCTTTTTAATCATAATCAAACAGTAAAATTGGCCACCCAGCAACGCTGGCCATTCAAAATACCTTATTCTAACGGACGCACAGCTGTGTTGCAAGGGGTGGATGAAAACGGGTTCCCTATCTATTTTTCAACGCATAGCAATGCACAAGCAGCTTTTACTGTTCGGGCCACGTCACTGTATTTGGGTGGTTCACTTGGGGTTAATCTACGGGGCAATAGTAGTAGTGTGGTCAATCGCTTGGGTATTTGGGACAACGGCAAGGCCCTTGCAAATCATCGTGAACTAAATGGCCGAATCAAACAAGAAGATAATGGCTCTGCTATCAGCGATCATACTACTCATTTGGCGGGTACCTTGGTGGCAACAGGTATCAATCCTATTGCCCGAGGAATGGTCTCAGGGGCTAATCTAAGAGTTTGGGATTTTACCAACGATTTACTGGAAATGTCGCTTGCTTCTCCAGATTTACTGGTATCGAACCACTCGTATGGTGTGCTATCGGGGTGGGTTTTCAATACAAACAGGCCTGGTACCGACAATGACCTCAAGTGGGAATGGTGGGGCGACAATATTGTAAGCAGTGTCGAAGACTATAAGTTTGGCTTTTACGACACTCGTGCTCGTGATCTCGACAAAATAGCTGTTTTGTCTCCTAATTATTTGATTGTCAAGTCTGCCGATAACAAAAGAAATGACTACGGCCCGCCTATTGGCACAGCGTATTATCTACGCAACACAGATCAAAAAAGCACCATCACCCGTCTTCGAAATGATAGTTATGGAAGTATTCCCACAGATGGAAATGCCAAAAATATCTTGACAGTTGGGGCTGTTTTTGCTACTAATAAAGCAAACCCACAGCCTTCGGACATCAGAATGACTTCGTTTAGTGGATGGGGACCAACTGACGACGGTCGCATCAAGCCTGATTTGGTGAGCATGGGGGTGGACGTAACCTCCACAAGTTCATTTGCTGATAATGCCTACACTACTTTTAGTGGCACGTCGGTTGCTGCGCCAAGTGTAACGGGTTCTCTGCTACTGCTGCAAGAGTTTTATGCTCGCCTCAATCGAGGGGTATTTCTACGTTCGGCAACCATAAAAGGACTGGTATTACACACTGCCGACGAAGCAGGCGATACCCCTGGTCCAGACTATCGCTTTGGGTGGGGGCTTCTTAACGTAGAAAAAGCCGCCAAAGTGATTGCTAATGGCGATGGCACTCATTTTGTACAAGAAACCAGTTTGTCGCAAGGCACTACAGTTAGCCAGCAAATTACGGCACTTGGCAACGCTCCTTTGGTGGCAACACTGAGTTGGACAGACCCCGAAGGTACCCCTAATGCACTCACTCAAGCGGCCCTTAACAACAAACAACCAAAGTTAATAAACGACCTTGATCTTCGGTTAATTGACGGCACGCAAGTATCCTTGCCTTGGGTGCTTGACCCGCAGCGTCCAGCAATGCCTGCTACAGTTGGGGATAATTTTAGAGATAATGTAGAGCAAATTATCATTCCAAACCCAGTAATTGGCAAAAAATACTCGCTAACTGTTACGCACAAAGGAAACATAAAAGGAGGTTTTCAGCCATATTCGCTCATTGTGAGTGGGGCTTATCAGACCAACTGTCAACTAACGGCAGGCATTGCTCCCAGTGCTAATACTATTATTTGCAAAGGAGCCGTCTTGCGCTTGAGTGCTAATACGGGTACTAATTTTCGGTATCAATGGTTCAAAGACGGACTCGAAATAGCAGGGGCAACCACATATTATCTGTTTGTTTCTCAGGCTGGTAACTATCAGGTGCGTATCCTACAAGGAGAATGCACAGCAACATCACCGTCAGTTTTGGTTTCACTTTCGCAAGTGAATGCTACCATTGCAAGTACTGGAAATACCAGCCTTTGCAATGGCGGCTCAGTGCAGCTTAGTGCGCCGTCGGGTACGAATTATACCTATCAATGGGTACGAGATAGTAAAGACATCACAGGGGCTATATCGTCGTCATATACAGCTACCCAAACGGGTAATTATCAAGTTCGTGTCAAAGAAGGGGCTTGCACTGTTACCTCGCCAGCTAAATTGGTGCAATCTACTCAGTTGGCGGCCACTACTATTCCTTCTTCCGACTTTACGGTTTGCGGTGCAAATTCGGTTACGTTTACTGCCAATGCGGGTAGTGGAATGACCTATCAATGGTTTAAAGACAATCAGGCAATAGCAGGAGCGACTAACGCACAACTAATTGCTAATCAAACAGGTAGTTATTCGGTAAAGGTTATGCAGAATGGTTGCGCAGCCACGTCCAAAGCTGTTAAAATATCTTTCAATTCATTTGCAGCATTTGTTGTTCCATCGGGTACAATTCGTTTATGTGGAGGCGGTTCTGAGGTACTTTATGCCAATACCGGCTCGGGGTACAAATATCAGTGGCTTCGAAATGGCATTGTTGTTCCCAATGTTACCACGCCCTATCTACAGATTAGTCGAGCTGGCAGCTACAGTGTGCGAATCACCACCAGTAGTTGTATTACCACATCTTCTCCCGTTACGGTTATTACTACTGAGGGCCTTACAGCTGGTATTGCGCCACTGAGTAGCACTGTTTTTTATGAAGGGAGTTCAGTAACATTGCAGGCTAACACTGGAACCGGGCTAACGCACCAATGGCTCAGAAACGGTGGTGAACTGCCCGGTGCTACGGCCAATAGCTATATTGCCAGGCAATCAGGTAATTATACGGTTAGAGTAAGCCAAGATGGATGCTCCGTGACTTCTTCTGAAGTGGGGGTTATTGTCCTGCCCTCTACACAATTAACCAACCGCTTAGCCGTAGCAGACGAGCAACCTCATACTAATACGCTCCAATTGTACCCCAATCCTGCTGGCGAAACCATACAAGTAGAGTTTACATCAGCGGCTTCATTACCTCAACCTCCTATGATCGAAATCTTTACAACAACGGGGGTAATGCTTCAAGGGCAATCGTTATCAATCAATCAATCGGGTATTTATCGTGAAGAAATAGACATTCGGTTATTGCCAAAAGGAGCCTATTTTTTGAGAGTATCGGATGGTAAGCAATCATTAACAAAAGGTTTTTTGAAACAATGAAGCGTTTGCTTTCATTGAAAACCCCATCTTTTCTGCCTATTTTTGACGCTTCGTTCAAGAATAGGTATTTTTTTTCATCAACACTCTTCCAATGTCAACTTTCTTGACCTATTTTCGGTACAGAACTCTTGGCGGACTATAACAATGGACTCACTCAAAACTGTTCATCTCAACAATTTGCACCAAGATCTTGGTGGTAAAATGGTGCCTTTTGCAGGTTTTTTAATGCCTGTACAATATTCTAATCTGGTTCAAGAACACTTGGCCGTTCGCAACGGAGTAGGCGTTTTTGATGTGTCACACATGGGCGAGTTCCTGCTCACAGGCGAGGGAGTACTCGATTTACTTCAATTGGTTACCACCAACGACGTGGCCACACTCTACGATGGCAAAGTACAGTATTCGTGCCTTACCAATGACCAAGGCGGCATTGTGGATGACTTATTGGTGTATAGAATTCAAGAAGACCAGTATTTTCTGGTAGTAAATGCCTCAAATATTGAAAAAGACTGGAACTGGATTAGCCAGCATAATTCGTTTGGTGTGACTATGACAAATGTTTCAGATACCACCAGTTTGTTTGCCGTGCAGGGGCCAAAAGCCTTATCAACCATGCAAAAACTGACAGATATGGACTTGGCTTCAATGCCTTACTATACGTTTCAGCGTGGCAGCATTGCTGGTATTGAGTCAGTTACTATCTCTACCACAGGCTATACTGGTGCAGGTGGTTTTGAAGTGTACGTGCAAAATGAGTCGGCTGAAAAACTTTGGAACGCCATTTTTGAGGCAGGAGCTGAGTTTGGCATCATGCCCGTAGGCTTGGGTGCACGAGATACACTTCGTACCGAAATGGGTTTTTGCTTGTATGGTAATGATATTGACGATCATACATCGCCTATTGAAGCAGGCTTGGGTTGGGTTACTAAATTCACGAAAAACTTTATCCACAGCGATTTTCATAAACAAATAAAAGAAAACGGGCCAACTCGTAAGCTAATAGGCTTTGAAATGATAGACCGGGGGATTCCTCGCCAACACTACGAACTTGCTGATGCACAGGGCAATATTATTGGCGAAGTAACCTCGGGTACGCAGTCGCCATGTTTGAATAAAGGGATTGGTATGGGCTATGTGCAGCCTGCATTTAGCAAAGCAGGCACTGAGATTTTTGTAAAAATCAGAGAAAAATTAGTGAAAGCAGTAGTGGCTAAGATGCCATTTGTGAAGTAATTTTCCGATTGAATTGATTCTATGAAACAGATTGACGTTTGCTTAACGCCTGAATTATTGCATTTGCATCAAATCGAAAACACCATTGTGGTAGTAGTAGATGTGTTTAGAGCAACCTCCTGTATGACCACGGCCTTTGCCCATGGTGTGCAGGCCATTATTCCAGTTGCCACCATTGCTGAGTGTAAGCAATACCAAGAAAGAGGCTACTTAGCAGCTGCCGAGCGAGATGGCAAAACCCCCGAGGGCTTCGATTTTGACAACTCGCCGTTTAGTTACATGGACGAAGCCAAAGTAATGGGTGCTACGGTGGTGGTTACTACAACCAATGGTACACTTGCCATCACTAAGTCACGAGATGCCATTAAAGTCATGATAGGGTCGTTTCTGAATTTAGGGGCATTGGCTAACTACCTACTCAACCAACAATACGACGTGTTGGTGCTTTGTGCAGGATGGAAAGGTAAGCCCAACTTAGAAGACACACTGTTTGCTGGTGCATTGATTGAGCGACTTCAAAATGAGTTTTTGATTCAAGAAGACTCCGCCTTGATGGCCCTGCGAATATATGAAGAAGCCAAGGGCAATCTGTTAGGTTTTGTGGCTAATTCGTCACATGTTCGGCGTTTGCAACGGCTTGGTATTCAGAAAGATATCGCTTTTTGTTTGCAGCAAGATTTGTACGACGTACTTCCAGTATTGAGAGGAAATTCATTGGTAAATTATTGATTGTCAAGGTGTTATTATTATGAAAAAAATAATTTTTGGCTTATTGTTAATTTTCCCAACACTGGTTTGGGCACAATCAGGCTATCGCATTAGTGGTAAGTTTGTCGGTATCAAAGGGGGTATTTGCAATTTAGTTTATCAATATGGCAAGCAGTTCCCCATTGCCGATACAGCCAAAATAGACACGGACGGCAACTTTGTGTTTGATGGCGATAAACCGCTCGAAAAAGGTCTTTACTTGATTGCATTTCCTGCAAAAGCTATTGAGGTGATGGTGGACAAAGAGCAAAGCTTTAGCATAGAAGTAGATACTGCTCGTATCGTAGAAACACTAACTGTAACAGGAAGTGTCGAAACACAGCTATATTATGAGCATCAAAGGGCTATGCAAGGCATCAATGTAGAATTTGGAAAACGCTTGGCAGAAAAAAGATTAACAACAGCGGACTATCAGAAGCCTGATTTTCAGGCGGAATGGGAGCAAATACAAGAAGACTTAGCGAAATACTTGAAGAAGTTTTTTAAGAAGAATGCGGGAACATTAACCGCTAATATGATAAAAGGGTATCGAGAAGTAGAAACCCCCAAATTAAAAAAAGCAGATGGGAGTGTTGATTCTACCGCTATCTATTATTATCTAAAAGACCATTATTTTGACAATATCGAACTCAACGATACTCGGCTGCTATTTACCCCTGTGGTACAACAAAGGCTTGAGAATTTTTATAAAATGATGGTGTACCCCTCTGCCGACTCAATAATTAGAGAAACAGACCGGTTAATGGCTAAAATTAAAGAGCCTAAAGTTAGAAAATTTGTACTGGTGACTGTATCGAAAAAATATGAAATACCTCCAACCTTAGCCCATGACGGAATCTATCTGCATCTTCTTGAAAACTACTACATCAATGAGCCAAGCCTTTGGGATACCAGTACCGTGAGGATGGCAAAAAAATTGTAGGCATTCAGAAACCTATTCTGATGGGTAATATTGTACCTGACATGGTACTACAAGACACCCTCAACAATTCCTTTTCGATTCACCAGATACAAGCCAAATACTTGGTGCTTTTCATGTATAATCCAGGATGCGGACATTGTAAAGCCTCGGCTCCAGTTATGTTGAAGTTTTACGAAAAACAAAAAAGTAAAGGAGTAGTAGTAGTAGCTGCCAGTGTATTTAATGATGAAATGCCATGGCGTAACTTTGTTAAAGACTACAAGCTATGGCCAGTTATGAATGGACGAGATATGTTTGGGGTAGTAGATTTTGAGAAATATAACTTGCTACAATTTCCGATGATTTATGTATTAGACAAAGACAAGAAAATTGTAGCTAAGTATATGCAAGCCGAGCAGTTAGATAACCTGATAGAATCGTTTGAGCAAGAAGCTGCCGACCGAGCAAAAAAAATAGAAGCAAAGTCGGGTAATTAGAAAGAAAGGCATGTTGAATTGCTAAATGGGTATATTGTTTTTTCATCCGAACAACAATGCAACCATTTAACCTTTCAACCATAATGCCTCATAAATTTGAATTAGGAGAGACCAGTTTTAAATAATTTTCTGTGCCTTCAACGCCTCCATTTGCACAACATTGATTCCTAATTCTACCAATATCGAAGCCGTATCTTCTCCCATGGTGGGAGCCGACCAAGCAACAGCACCAGGGGTGTCTGAAAATTTGAGAGGTACACCAATTTGCTTCATTGTACCAGCCTTGGGGTGTTCTACCGCTACTACCATCTGACGGGCTTGCAGGTGTGGGTCTTTTTCTAAGTCAGGTAGGTCATAAACAGGCGAAATGAGTAGGTCGTGCTCCATACCCATTGCCAACCAATATGATTGTGGTTGTTGAACAAATAACTCGGCTACTTCTGCTTTTTGGTGTGGTAAAGCCGTAGGATTTGGTATCACAAAAGGCTTCCACTCAGGCTTTTGTACCAAGTCACAGAATTTATTCCAAAACTTAGGCTCCAACGTCCCCAACGCCACATATTTGCCATCTGCACAGGCATATACCTGATAGTGTGCTGCTCCGCCAGATAGTGGTAACATCCCACGTGGAATAGCATAATTAGTAGCTCCATAAATAGCGTAACTTACAGTAAGCAAGGGCATTACGGCATCAGTCATGGCTACATCCACGTGTTGACCCACGCCCGTGTGGGTGCGAGACTGCAAGGCTGCCAGCGTAGCAATAACACTCATATACGAACCGCCGGCAATGTCTGCCAACTGCACCCCCGGAATCTCCGGAGCTTGGTCGGCTTTGCCCGTGCTACCTAATACGCCTGCATAAGCAATATAATTGAGGTCATGCCCAGCTAAGTGAGCATAAGGCCCCGTTTGCCCATAACCAGTGACCGATACATAAATAATTCGGGGATTTACGGCTTTGGCTGCTGCATAGCCAATGCCTACTTTGTCCAAAAAACCAGGGCGAAATTGCTCAACTACCACATCCGCTGTTTTTACCAATTCCCAGAAAATACGCTGCCCATCTTCGGTGGTGTAGTTAAGACTCATGCTACGTTTAGAGCGGTTATATGCCAAATAATTAGCCGATTCGCCTTTGATATGAGGTGGAAATACCCTTACATAATCGGGCTGGGCTGGATTCTCAATTTTAATCACGTCTGCACCCATATCGGCCATCAGCATAGTGCCAAGTGGGCCGGGCAAAAGGCGTGTTAAGTCTAAAATACGAATACCAACCAAAGGACCGTTTTTTGCTTTTCTTTCAGGCTGTTGCATAGGGCTTGTAAAGGAGTTAAAAATGGGTGGGATTAGTGTGTAACGTACAATTATTCAGCATTATTCTTTACCTTGCACCTCTCATCAAAACAATATGAAACCTCGCAAAATTATCTTTTCGGTTCTTGGTATTGCTATAGTCGGCTTTGTAATAAAAACCCTCAACGACGCAGGTAGCTTCAAAACCATAAAACCTCATTTTGACGGAACTGTTCAGAAAATAGAGGGTATTTCGGGTGTAGAAGACCTTACTATTGACCAAAAAACAGGGCTTGCTCTGTTGTCGTCGGATGACCGTTGGGGATACGCACTTCACCAAAAACCGAAAAAGGGAGGTATTTATTTACTTGATTTGAACGATTCACTGTCTAAACCCATTGAATTGACCCGTAATTTTGCCAGAGACGATTTTCATCCGCATGGTATTTCACTCGTTACACTTACCGATGGCCGCAAACGCTTGTTTGTAGTTAATCATCCCCTGTTGCACAAAGATACAGCAACCATTGAATTATTCGACTGGCAAGACAGTGTATTGATTCACCGAGAAACCCTCAAGAACCCAGCCTACTTGCCCAGTCCTAACGATATTGTAGCAGTAGGCGAACGGCAATTTTATGTAACCAACGACCACGATACACCTCGTAGTTTTTGGCGAGACTTAAAAGATTATCTTCAAATCGGGACGGGCTATGTAGCTTATTTTGATGGAGAAAAATGGACACGAACCTTAGCAAAAGGTATTAAATATGCTAATGGCATTAACATTAGCCCTGATGCCACCAAGTTATTTGTGGCTTCTACCACGGGGCGAACAATTTTTGTGTATGACATCAACCCTGCTTCGGGAGCCATTAGCCCCGACGACGAACTTTATTTGAATACTGGTGTAGATAATATCGAATGGGATGCCGACGGGACTCTTTGGGTGGGCTGTCATCCACAACTACTCAAATTTGTAAGCCATTCTAAGCATCCAGAGAAATTGTCACCTTCGCAAGTCTTGAAAATCAAGTACAAAGGCACTGGTTCTTTTGACACGACAGAGGTTTATCAAAACACTGGCGAGCAACTTTCGGGGTCGAGTGTAGGGGCAGTTTATAAGAATCAACTGCTCATTGCACCTGTGTTTGAGGGGCATTTGTTGAGATGTTGGATGAAATGATACAAAGGCGCAAGGGCAAGTTTGTAAAAAAGCCAGAATAATCTTTAAATTTGCCACAACTTTTATAGAAACCCAAACATTGTAGCTATTGCAGTGTTTTTGTTTGTAAGGCAAAAGTTTGCAATTTTGACATCCTAAGGTTTCAGAGTTTCGACTTGTAGTTTTATACCTAACCGAGCATAAAAATTTGTTTGTATGGAGCAACAAATACCACAGGTTATTCAGCAAATACCTATCAACTATTATATCTTCTTTGCAGCAGCATTGTTTGTTATTGGCATTGTGGGGGTGCTGACCCGCCGTAATGCCATTATTATTTTTATGTCGGTTGAGTTAATGCTCAACGCCGTTAATTTGCTGCTGATTTCCTTCTCGTCGTATCGTTCAGACCCTGCAGGGCAGGTTTTTGTGTTTTTCATCATGGCAGTTGCAGCGGCAGAAGTAGCCGTTGGGCTTGCTATTATTGTGATGATGTATCGCAACATTCGCTCAATAGATGTTGGCTTGTTGAATAAATTGAAGTGGTGATGTTAATTTGAAAATGTGTCAATTTGTGCGATTTGAAAATTATAATTGTTTCAATTCTCTCGTAAAAAAATCCTCATAGCGATTTTCAAATTTTAAAAATATGTCTCTCGTAGCTCTTATACCTTTATTTCCGCTTATTGGCTTTTTGATTAACGGGCTTGGCTTTCGCCGTGTTCCAAAAAGTTTGGTAGGCATTATTGGCTCAGGCGCAACATTGGCTTCGTTTGCCATTTCGTTGATGCTCTATCTTGGTTTCACAGGTGAGCCTATTACTGTAAAACTTTTTGATTGGATTGCCGTAGGTAGCCTCAATATCTCCTTCTCGTTCTTGGTTGACCAGCTTACACTCTTGATGTTGCTCATTATCACAGGGGTTGGGTCGCTCATTCATATTTATAGCATTGGCTACATGCACGACGACGACGGCTTCGGTAAATTCTTCGCTTTTCTGAACCTGTTTTTGTTTTTCATGCTCATTTTGGTGCTGGGGTCAAGCTATGTGATGATGTTTATTGGTTGGGAAGGCGTAGGACTTTGTTCGTATCTGTTGATTGGTTTTTGGAACAAAAACACCGCCTACAACAACGCCGCTCGCAAAGCCTTTATCATGAACCGCATTGGTGACTTGGGTTATTTGCTGGGTATATTCTTGATTATCAGCACCTTTGGTAGTGCCGAGTATAGCGAAGTTTTTAGCCAAGCCGCAGGCTTTGAGTCGGGCAATAAAACGCTGATGTGCATAACCTTACTCCTGTTTGTAGGAGCAATGGGTAAGTCAGCGCAAATTCCGCTTTATACTTGGTTGCCCGATGCCATGGCTGGTCCAACACCCGTGTCAGCACTTATACATGCTGCTACCATGGTGACGGCAGGGGTTTACATGATAGCTCGTTCCAACGTTTTGTATGCGCTTTCGCCTGTGAGTAGCCAAGTAGTTGCTATTATTGGTTTGCTTACGGCCATTTTTGCTGCTACCATTGGCCTCAAACAAAACGACATCAAGAAAGTATTGGCTTACTCAACCGTCAGTCAGTTGGGTTATATGTTTGTGGCCTTGGGCGTTGGGGCTTATACCACGGCGATGTTTCATGTTACGACCCATGCGTTTTTTAAAGCCTTGCTTTTCTTGGGTGCTGGTAGTGTAATTCATGCCATGAGTGGCGAGCAAGACATCCGCAAGATGGGCAACCTTCGCAAGTCGTTGCCTATTACACATCTTACGTTTTTGATAGGTACACTGGCTATTGCAGGAGCGTTTCCATTTGCTGGGTTTTTCTCGAAAGACGAAATCTTAGCCTCTACCTACGCTCATTCGTTCTGGATGTTTGTAGTTTTGGCCGTAACCTCCGTCATTTCAGCACTTTATACGTTTCGATTGTACTGGCTTACTTTCTGGGGTAGTTTCAGAGGTACGCACGAGCAGGCGCATCACCTACACGAGTCGCCGAGTGTGATGACCCTACCGCTGATTGTGTTGGCTGTGCTTTCAACCATCGGCGGATTTATGGGAATGCCCGAAGTGTTTCATACTGAGCATGTTTTCAACGAATTCTTGTTGCCTATTGTAAAGTTTGGGCAAGAGCATCACGTCTCGCATTTGTTTGAATACAGTTTGATGGGGGTCTCTACAGTAGCTCTATTGGCTATTGCTTGGGGTACATACAACTACTATATCAGCAAGCAAAACCTACCAGAAGCATCAGAAGACGAGGTAAAAGGCTATGCCAAAGTGCTTTCTAATAAATATTACGTGGACGAAATTTACGAAGCAGCTTTTGTGAAACCCATCAAGGCCCTATCGAACTTCTTCTACGGTGTATTGGAGTTTTTGGTGATTGATTTGTTGGTAGAAGGCGTAGGTAAACTCGTAAAAAGCATGAGTAAAGAAGCCCGTTTAGCCCAAGATGGCTCTATTGGTTTTTACTTATTCGCCATGGTTATTGGTATTGCCGCAGTAATGGCGTACAGTTTGAGGTTTAT
>JBGAVQ010000050.1:0-24897 GCA_044228045.1 Spirosomataceae bacterium | reverse complement strand
TTTAGTAATTTTGGACTTGTTTTTTCGGGTGATCGCCGTAATAATCCAGTTTATGGCAAGTGGCGTGGGGGTACAATGGCGCTGAGTTATTCTCGACAAAGTAGTTTTCAAAACCGATTCGCTTATAGTGGATTGAATAACCGAAGCTCATTGGCCGACTCGTTTGTGGAGCAGGCCAATGCTCGTGGGGCTAATGCAGCTACATTAGATAAGGAGTTTAACCCTAATACTAACTCTTCTTATTCGCCTGAATCTATGTATTATCAGATGTATTTAATTAACCCAAATCCTACCACAGATACTGCCCCCTACACCCGATTTGATAGCCAATCACCAACAGAACAAAGTGGGTTGTTTACTTCTACTGGCTCGTCGTCGCAATGGAACTTTGCATATGGTGGTAATTACGATGACAAGCTATATCTTGGCGCAGCGCTGGGAATCGCTCGGTTTAGGTATGACTATAAGTTTTCACAAACAGATCGTTTTGTGGGAGGAAAAGTATTTAATAGCTTTACTTTTAGCGACGACCTGAGTGTACAAGGCAAGGGTATCAATTTCTCATTTGGGGCAATTTTTAAGCCCGTCAATAACATTCGCATTGGTGCTTCGCTTACCACGCCTACGTGGTACGACGTGAGTGAAACGTATAACTCTGAAATAAGTGCCAATGTGATTGGGATTCCATCTGTGGACAATGCCGGAAAGCCTATTCTGATTAAGGACATCACACCTGTAAGTACCGACCCTAACGATTTTGATTATCAGGTGACATCGCCATTGAGGGCCTCAGCAGGTATTGCAGTGTTTTTGGGCAAAGGAAAGAAAGGTTTTATCTCTGCCGATGCCGAATATGTAGGTTATGAAAATATGCGGGTGAAAACCACAACACTTTCAGCAACAGCGAACTCAAATTTTGAACAAAGTAATAGTAAAGACATTCAGAATTCGTATAAATCAGTAGTGAATTTTAAAATGGGGGGAGAGTTCAGAGAAGGCCCTCTCTATTTGCGTGGAGGTGTAGCCTATTTTGCTGACCCATACAAGATAAAATTTGACAATTTAGACCGTACAAGATTGGTTTATTCAGCAGGAGTAGGTTACAGAAGTAATGATTTTTATGTGGATTTGACGGGTGCTTATGGCCGATTTAATAGTGCTTACACGCCTTATACCCTCAATAATCCAGCAGACTATGCTTCTGCTAAAATAACCAATACACAAGTGAATGTAACAGCCTCGGTTGGGGTATTTTTCTAATAAAAATTAAGAGAGGGGTGGTTAACTAATCGCCCCTAATCTTTGATTATGACTTTGCAAAACCATCATTACTTGGTCAATTGTGATATTATCTCCTGAAATAACGAGGTCGGCTTGTGTATAAATAGGCTGGCGAATTTGGTATTTATGTTTCAGGTTATCAAGGAGTTGTGGATCATCTTTTGAATAGAGAGGTCTGTCATTTCGGCGAGCGTTTACCATGCGTTCATAAAGGATTTCTACTGGTACATCAAAATAAATACTCAACCCGCCATCTCGAATCAGCTGGATATTATCAAAAAAACAAGGTGCACCCCCACCCGTAGAAACTACCAAACGGCTATCTTTGGGTAACGTTTTTAACACTTTACGCTCTAATTTTCTGAAATAATCTTCTCCTTTTTGAGCAAAAATTTCTGCAATTGACATTTGCTCCAGCTCTTCTATTACCTTGTCCATGTCAAAATAATGGTAACTCAACGACTTGGCAAGTTGCCTGCCCAGTGTACTTTTGCCCGAGGAGGGCATCCCAAGTAGGAAGATGTTTTTCATTCGTAAAAATGCTTGATTATTGCTTCACAGATGGCATTAGCTATTTGGTTAAGTCCAGCAATTGATATAAGTCTATCACTTGATTGTTGCCCTCATCAACGTGTAAAATGGAAATTTGGTAGCTACTTTTTTTGAGTGATTCGGTCAATAAATTTGCTTTGAATCCTTTGGTGAACCACTTGCCCTCGGTCATAATTTTTCGTTTGCTGGCCAAGGTCTGAAGTACTGGACAAAGGTAAGTTTGTTCATTTTCTTGTAAAACTAAGAAGTTTGTGGGAGTGAGTCGGTCATTTTCAAGACTGAAATACTTACGTTCATACTTGCCAGATGCATCTTGCTCAAACACACTAAATGGTTTGATAATCAGTTGGATAGTTGTGTCTATAGGAACGTGTGGCGATTTCAAGGCTTCTTCTATCAATACTTCATTGTTCAAAATTCCACCTTTTTCGGCCTTAAGCACAACATCCTGAATATTGTCATTAAACGACTTGGCATAGCCCAACATAAGTTGATGGTGTTTCCAATTGTAGGCATCTGCCAAAAGCGCATTTTTACGATTGATAAGGTCAGGTGTGAATTTGAGGTAGCTTACCAAACAAAAAAAGACAGAAAGCATTAACACAGGTATGTACGCATTTTTACCCAAGCGAAAGATTGCCAGCGAACGACCAACCAATAAGTAAACCAATGAAATTGTCAAGGGCGAATAATGGGCATAGCGAGTCATCAAGATGTTTTCGATGCCTCCCCATGATCTCGACAGACTAACTAAGGCAGCTGTGATACACAAAAAAAGATACGTACCCAGAAAAAACAATACATTATTGTCTAATTTTTTGCCCTGATAAAAGCGTACTAAGGGTTTGATAATGAGCCAACTCATCAGTACAAAAAGACAGAATCCAAGTGCAATTGCCCATGTAGGATTTGATGAAAAAACTAAAGTAGCCGAACCAAAGAAGGCAAAGAACCCACTTAATAAACGAAGGGGATTACCCAGGCTCTCCGTAAGGTTAGAATTTTGCCCAGCTTGGTAATTCCAGAAATAGAAACTGGCTACGCATATCATCAATAAAGTCCAGATAATGAGGTGTTTCCAGTTTTTTTGAAGAAGTAATAAACACAGACCAACACCAAAAATAAACATTCCATTGCCGTGCGTAAAGGTGGCAACAATTGTTAAAATACAAACTAACCCAAAGCGAATTTGCTGACTAAGCAAATGAATGATAAGTAATGCCCAAAATACTATGACTGTCTGCTGTAAACCACTAATTGCCCAAGTGATGTTGTCTGAAAATTGGGGTTGAAATAGTAAAAAAGGAACGGGTAAAAAATATTGAAATGGAAGCTGTAATAATGATAATCGCTTCCAAAGCAAGTAAGTAACACCAACCCAACTGAGGTTTCCTAAGAAAATAAGCGTTCGGAAATTGACATGACCTTCAATCCAATAATCTATCAAAGTAATGAGCCGAGGGACTACAATGCGATGCTCATTGTGTTGTTGAATGAATAGCTTGAAAACCTCATTCCAAGAAGTAGCTTCTTGTGCCCACACCATGGTTTTGAACAAATGAAAGTCATCAGCATAGAAGAAGTCAATAGCTGTTTGGTGAATCGTCCAGAAAAAAATCCCAAGGGGAATTGCCGTTACTACACCCACTAAGATTTTTTTGTTGGAGTTCATAAGGAATAATTAAACATAAATGATGAATATAGACATTCCGTTAACCAAAAAACGGAATCTCCTCTACATAAAATTACTTCAAGGCATCCAATACTGCCTCTTTATCAGGTACGTCGTTATGATGCCACTTGCCCTTCACAGTGCCTTCATTAAGTAACCAAAGCCCAGGATTGGAGCGAATGATGGTTTTTGCAACTTTTCCATCAATAAAATAATACGGAATGGCTATTTGATGTTCGTGACGGAAAGCCATAAATTCACTTTCGGGACTTGCCGAGAGTGCCCAAATAGTAATGCCAGTGCCTTCAAGACTTTTAGCAAGCGCATTGATTTCGGCCCAATGGTCAGTATTGGCCTTGTTAATATCTCCAACGAGTACAAATAGTTTTTTGCCTTTAAATGATTCTTCGGTCAAGTCCCCTTCGTTGTTCCAAATGCGATAGTCTGTAATGCGTGGTTTGGCATTTTCGTTGAGCAATTCCATACTTTTATACTTGTAGGTAGTATCAGTAGGATATTGGTCAAACTCAACTTCTTTACCATCTTTAATCATGGTATATTTAAAACGCAGCGGTTCTGAGGGTTTCATGTTAGTTGGAATATTCTGCCCTACTGCATAAGCAAGACCGTCGTGCCAAGGCAGGTGGCGAATGGCATAAATACCAAAGAACAAGCAAAATACGGTTGCGGCAACAACAAATTTTCCTGTTTTGGGCTCGGCAAAAACCTTTCGTTATATTTAAAACGCAGCGGTTCTGAGGGTTTCATGTTAGTTGGAATATTCTGCCCTACTGCATAAGCGAGTCCATCGTGCCAAGGCAAGTGACGAATAGCATAAATGCCAAAAAACAAGCAAAATATAGTTGCGGCAACAACAAATTTTCCCGTTTTTGGCTCGGCAAAAACCTTGCGTTGCCACAAGATTACTAAAATAAGTACTAATAGAATAATGTCTTTCCAAAACGAAGTCCAAGGTTTTAACTTAATGGTGTCGCCAAAGCAACCGCAGTCTGTTACTTTTTCAAAATAGGCAGAATAGAAGGTCAAAAAGGCGAAGAATGCACAAAGTGCCAACAAAAACCAAGCAGTACGTTTGAGGTTCCATGTTACCAACAAACACACCCCTGCAATAACTTCAAGCGAGCACAGCAACACCGAAAACACCAAAGCGAATGGCACTAAGGCTTCCCAAAAACCAGCCATGAATGAAAAATCTTGGGCAAAAACTTCAAAATATTCTTCTAATTTGAGTTGAGTACCAACGGGGTCGTTGAGCTTAATCATCCCCGAAAAAATAAAGACAGCTCCCGTAACGATGCGGGCAATATGGGCAAGAAGTTTCATGTGTATTAGTGAATAAGATGGTCAAACCCACAGATCTGAATGAGTTTGGAGGCAAATTTAAGGCAGAAATTGATTGAAATGAAAGATTAACCTTTCATTAACAGTTATGTAGGAGGAAGGGGGGAGACCTACGGTACAGACCTCACAATAATAATGGGTCTGCACCGTAGGTCTGACCTGCTACTTAATCTTAAACTGTACCCTTCGGTTTTTGGCTCGGTTTTCGTCGCTGTCGTTGGGTACAAGAGGCTGGGTTTCGCCATAACCTTTAGAAGTCATGCGGTCGGCTTTTACGCCTTTTGCAATCAAATAATCCATCACCGACTTGGCTCTCCTGTCTGAGAGTTTTAGGTTTGAATCGTCGTTGCCTGTATCGTCGGTATGGGCAGAGAGTTCTACTTGAATTTTCTCATTGTCTTTCATTAAGGTTACCAAACGATCCAGCTCTTCAAAGGAGTCAGGTTTCAAGTCGGCTTTACCTGTTTCAAACGTAATGTCGTTCAATGCCACCACTTCATCTTTTTTGAGTAAGGCCAAATAAATCTTTTTAGTACGGTCTTTAAATGCCTCAGACGAATCAGGTTTAAAAGGACGCACAAAAAAACCATAGCCCAGCGCAGAGGCTGAAAACTTGTAGCTTCTGCCGATTTCGAGCGTTACATTGGCAATATCGTTCTCAACTTTGGCATCTATGATGTTTTTGCCTTCAACATCCAAAATTTTCACTTTGGGGTCTTTTAGCACCTTACGGGTCTCTTTATCAAACAGTTGAAAACCAAATGGAAGTTTAGATGGAATCAACTCTATGTCCTTGTCGAGGTTTTCTCCTTCTTTCACAACACTCATATCCAATGAGGCACTGTACGCCAAATAATCTTTAATTGGGCTGGTTGTCAGCGTGTATTTGCTACCTACTCTCAAAATAACCGAGTAAGTGCCATCGGCCTGGGCAGAAGCTACCAATGACCGTTCTTTTGGATTATTACTCTTAAAAGTCAGCTTGGCAGGGGTGATGGTTTTCTTGGTAATGGCATCTACCACTTTGCCATCAAGTGTAACCAATTTGTATTTTCTGAATTTGTCAGGAATCGTTACTGTGAAAATATCACCTGAATTTTGGTAATACATCAAATCACCTGCTGCAGAAACCGAAGCAAATTGATCGGCGGCATCGGTGTTTATATAACTTAGGTTAATGGGGTCGCTCCACGAGCCGTCGTCTTCTTGAAAACTCTGATACAAATCAAAACTTCCCATTCCGCCTGGGCGTACCGAGCTAAAAATCAGCGTTCTACTGTCGGCCATGATGCGTGGTGATTTCTCGCAGTCTATGTTGATGGGAGCAGGCAGTTTTTCGGGTACAGTCCAAGTTCCATCATCATTTCTGGTACTTGACCAAATGGTATAACAGATTTCTTTGTCTCTACGTTTCGAGAAATTATCTCGAATGAAATAGAGCTTTTTGCCATCCGCAGAAATGGACGGAAACCCTTCGTACTTCTCCGAATTGATGGGTGCGCCAATGTTTTTGGGCTCGCTCCATTCTTCTCCTTCACGAGTTGCATAGTAGATGTCCATATCTCCTTTTCCACCATCAAACGAAGCGAAAAAATACAGTGTACGACCATCGTAACTAATGCTGGGACCACCAATAAGGTCGTTTTCATTGCCAACGGCATTGATTTTGGTAAGAGGTTTGGGTTGATTCCAACGGTTTTTATCAGTTTTGGTGGTTACAAACAACTCCCATCGCCCATTTTTTCCTCGGTCACTCTCAAAAATCATCGTGCGATTGTTAGCACTGATGGAAGGAGCGTATTCGTTAAAACTGGGATGATTGACAGGTGGCCCCACCGAACGACGGATTTGGGCAGTAGTAAAATTGCTAATGATAATACAGCAGGTTAAGAGGCTTACGATTCTTGTTTTCATTGGATGGTTAGCAATGGTATCTGCTTCAAATTTAGTAAAATGCGTGTAAAACCAAAGCGGTAGCCTTTCGTCTTTTCATAAATCAGGTTAAATTTGTAAAAAAATAAGACTTATCGGTCTTTTGATTCGATAAGTCTTACTCCAATATGAACGAAAGAGAAGCAGGAATTGAGCGACTTTATCCGTCTTTGTTTGGACGAATGGGTGCAAGGTTTTATTATTTGAGGCAACTTCGCAAACAAATAGAATTGGTTGTTAGTCAGTTTATTAAGCCACTTTCTAATAAAATAACTTTGGCAGACTATGGTTGTGGCAACCGCCCTTACGAAGTCATTGTTGCTCCCTTTGTTGCCAATTACATAGGAATTGACCTTCCCGAAAATCCTCGTGCCGATGTACATGTGAGTGCGCAAGGCAATATTGAGTTGGTAAACGAAACTTTGGATGCTGTGCTTTCTACTCAAGTGTTAGAGCACGTCGAGAACCCAACACATTATCTTTCAGAGGCTTATCGAGTTTTAAAAAAAGATGGCTTGCTCATACTGAGTACACACGGCTATTGGATGTTTCATCCAGACCCTACTGATTTTTGGAGATGGACTTCCACTGGCTTGCAAAAAGTAGTAACAGAAGCAGGTTTTGAAGTGATTTATTTTAAAGGCATCTTGGGAAGGGCTTCAATGGGTTTACAGCTGTTTCAAGATGGTCTTTTATTTAAAGTACCCATGTTTTTACGTCCTGTCTTGGCCATTATTTTTCAGCCTCAAATTATTTTTTTTGATAAACTATTCAGCCAGTCTGCACGTGACAAGGATGCTTGTACTTATGTGCTGGTGGCTAAAAAGTTGTAATTTTTACAAACTGGACGGCAAATTGAGGGATTTTCTATTTGCCAGTATATTTAAAAATCAATTCGTTAAAGTCTTCCCTTCTGGGGAAGATTTAGATGGGGTTATATGAATCTTTGCATTTGCGCTCCTAATAAATTTCGTTATTCCGAAACCTTCATTCACAATCAAATTCAAGTGTTGTCGCCCACTATTTTGTTGTATGAAGGCTGGTATCCCTCGGTTCAACCCAACGAGAAATCGTTTTTGCCTTTTCCGCTGAACATCTTGGCAGTTAGGGGTGGATTAAGGCGATTTTTACCGAAGATTTATCATTCTATCTATTCGTATTTTTTTGCTAAACTCCTCAAAAAGAACAAAATAGACGTGTTGTTAGCCAATTATGGGCCAATGGGCGCAAGCCTTGCCGATGCCTGTGAGCAGGCGGGTGTAAAACTTGTAACTCATTTTCATGGCTTTGATGCCTATCATTTTGACACCCTCAATAAGTTTGAAAAAGGCTATCAAAAGCTATTTCAGAAAGCTACTAAATTGGTAGTAGTTTCAGAAGATATGCAAGCGCAATTGCTGAGGCTTGGTGCTGACCCTAACAAAGTAATTTGTAATCCCTACTGGGTTGAATTAGAACGATTTGGCGGTGCCACACCCGAAAATCAAGCCCCTGTTTTTATCTTTGTTGGTCGGTTTACTGCCAAAAAAGCACCCCAACTTACGTTAAGAGCTTTTGCTGAGGCACAAAAACAAGTTCCAGATGCACAATTAACAATGGTTGGAGATGGTGAATTGTGGGAAGAAACCAAACTATTGTCAAAAGGATTAGGAATAAGTGAACGAGTTGATTTTCTGGGAGTTAAATCCAGTGACGAGATTGCTCAACTACTCAAAAATTCGATGGCATTTGTACAGCATTCCCTTCGTCCTGACAACGGCGATTCGGAAGGAACGCCAAATACTATTTTAGAGGCCTCTGCTACGGGTTTGCCTATCATTAGCACCCGTCATGCTGGTATAAAAGATGCCGTAGTGCATAAAAAAACTGGTTTTTTGGTAGAAGAAGGCGACTGGCAAGGCATGGCGCAATATATGATTCAGTTGGCAAAAGACCCCATGTTAGCTGGAAAAATGGGGCGAGCGGCTCGACATCACATGGAAGAAAACTATTCCAAGAAAAAGCGAGTAGAACGATTATCACAACTTTTAAAAAATGCTTAAAAAAATCATTCTTTCGGCTATAGAAAAAGCTGGATTTCGTCTTATTAAGAGAGGGCAGTTGCTTTATGGTGACCCCGTGCCAAACGAGTTAGAAAAGGAGTTTTTGGACTTGTATCAGCAATGTAAGCCCTATACCATGACCAGCGTAGAGCGTTTGTACGCTGCTCACCAAGCAACTAAGTATGTGGCTGTTAATCAGATAGAAGGTGCCATTGTAGAATGTGGCGTTTGGAAAGGTGGTAGTACCATGATGATGGTAAAAACCCTGATGCAAGCAGGAATAACAGACCGAGATGTTTACCTTTACGATACTTACGAAGGAATGCCTGAACCTACCGAAAAAGACAAGGATTTGTCGGGTACATCGGCGCAGGGAACGTGGTCCGAAAACCAGACTGATTCGGTGAACGAATGGTGTTATTCACCACTCGAAGAAGTGCAGAAAAACCTCTATTCTACGGGATACCCAGCCGACAAAATTCATTTTGTGAAAGGAAAAGTAGAAGATACTATCCCTAACATTTTGCCCGAAAAAATAGCGCTGCTTCGCTTAGATACCGACTGGTTTGACTCTACCTATCACGAATTGATTCACCTATACCCTTTGCTTCAAAAAGGCGGCACGCTCATTATTGATGACTACGGGCATTGGCAAGGAGCAAGAGAAGCCGTAGATCAGTATTTTACTGAAAATCAAGTGACTATGCTGCTGAGTCGCATTGATTATACAGGAAGGATTGGGGTGAAATAGCCATGCCAAGGAGTAACAAAGGAATACTAATAGCGGATAACCAATCTACTAATAACCACCACATGGGCATCATCATTCGGCAGAGCATCAAAAATTCTATTGTTAGTTATGCTGGCGTAGTGATTGGTACGGTGAATGTGTTGTTTCTGTACAATCAGTTTTTGAGTCAAGAGCAGCTGGGTTTTTATGCCACACTCACCAGCATGCCTTTGGTATTTGCATCGTTTGCCCAGTTAGGAATGCCCCACGTGACGGTTCGGTTTTTTAGCCATTTTGCTGACCCCGACCAAAAGCACAATGGTTTTTTTGTTTTTCTACTTACTGTTCCGTTGATTGGCTTGCTGGTTTTTGCCCTCCTCTATTTGCTTGGTAAAGGCTTATTTTTTCAGATTTACGCCACTAATTCACCTTTACTCGGGCAATATTATTACTACTTCCTGTTTTTTACCGGGCTGGTCATGTACCAAAGCGTGCTTGAATCTTACGCCCGTGTTCACCTGCGTATTGTAGTGCCTGCCATCGTGCGAGAGTTGTTTTTAAAACTTTCAAATTCTGCACTGGCTATTCTTTATGGATTTCAAGTAATTTCTTTTAACCAGTTGATAATAGGCTTGTTAGCCGTTTACTTGGCGGCGGTGATATTGCTCTTCTTTTACATCTTTTGGTTGGGTAGGTTGTATTGGCAAGTGGATTTTAGTTTTATCAAAAAGCCTATTTTTGGCGAAATGATGCAGTATGGGGCATGGGTATTGTTAGGTGGTGCAAGTGCTACATTGGTACCTCACATCGAAAAAATGATGCTTCCTGCTTATCCCAATGGCATGGATAACACCGCTGTGTTTGACATTGCGTCCAAAATTGCCTTAGTTATTGCTATCCCACGCAATGCCATCGCTCAAATTAGTTCGCCTTTGTTGGCCGAGTCACTTAAAAACAACAACATGGCGCATATTGATGAGATTTATAAAAAGTCTTCGCTCAATTTACTCATTATTGGGGCTTTCTTGTTTCTGGGAATTTGGTGCAATATTGACGGCATCTTTCAACTTATTCCTAAATCAGATATTTATTCACAAGGCAAGTGGGTGGTGTTGTTTTTTGGTCTTGGCAAGCTGATAGACATGGCGACGGGACTTAATTCTGAGATTATCATGAATTCTCGCTATTACCGCTGGGACTTGTTTTTTTATTTGCTACTCACGGTTATGTTGCTGATTTCTAATTATATATTGATTCCACTTTATAGCTACAACGGAGCGGCATTTGCTTCGTTAGTCTCGTTAGCTTTTTATAATGCCATGAAGTTTTGGTTTATCCGATATCGATTTCAATTGACCCCATTTACACTTGATACGCTCAAAGTAGCCGGATTGTTTGCTTTTACTTATGCGATTACAGAGCTATTACCAATTTTTACAGGAAGTTTTTGGGATAATTTATTAAGCATTTCTCTAAAATCCATAGTCATTTTTATCGTATTTGGTGGTGGAATTTGGTGGTCTGGGGTTTCGGAAGATGGGAATAGAACAATTAAGCAAATATGGAATAAATTGAAGGTTATCAATAGGTAAATTCATAGCCTTATGAACTTGACAATAAAGTAGATGAAAGTAATCCTCCTTGCCCCAGCCTTGCCGCATTATTTCAACTTGGTACTCAATCGCCTAAACCGCTTTCCAAGTCTCGAAATGCAGGTGATTGCCCCTGCAGATACAGGCAAAACCACCGGTGCTGGCGTACACCAGACCACCCAAGGCATTGAGTTTAAGGTGCATCGCCTACCCGAAGTGCCTACTTTTTACGGAAAAGTTTTTTTTAAGGGTTTTATGCAGGTCATAAAATCAGAAAAGCCTGATATATTGATTTTTAACTGGCCGTATGTACTTACTTGGGTGTTTTATCCCTTGATGTATTGGGAATTACGTCGCATGGGAATCAAATTGCTGATTAAAGAAATTCCGTTTCAAGTGCCTTTGTACCACGATGCCGTTCGCTTTTATACACACGAAGGGGCTATTGACGAAAACCTACAGCCCATTCAAGCAAAAACGGGCTTTTTGGCTACTCTTCGTTATAAATTTGTCGCCGAAGTTCGCAGAATTTTTGTGAATAGGGCCGATGCCCACGTCAATTACCGAAACGATGCTCCTCAAATTCACACCAGCTATGGCGTAAACCAGTCAACTATTTTTGTGACGGCCAACTCGCCAGATACCGATTACTTGTTAGGTATCAAAGACAAAATCAAAGCCGCACCGCCAATTCTTCCACCTAATCCATACCGTATTTTGCACGTAGGACGACTCGTAAAATGGAAACGTGTAGATATGCTCATAGAAGTAACTCGCAGATTATCAGTGAAATACCCAGCTATTGAGCTGGTAGTAGTAGGTACAGGGCCAGAAGAAGAAATGCTAAAACAACAGGTTCAGGAAACAGAAATGACAGGGCGAGTTCGGATGGTTGGCGGGGTTTATGAAACAGATAAACTGGGGCAGTATTTTAATGCCTCACTGGTGTATGTGTTGGCGGGAATGGGCGGACTGTCCATCAACGAGGCTATGTGTTTTGATAAACCTATTGTATGTTCGGTAGCCGATGGAACTGAACGAGTATTGGTGCGTGAAGGATTTAACGGAAGATATTTTGAAAATGGCAATGCCGACAGCCTATATGCTGTGCTGGATTCCTTGCTTGCCCAGCCCGAAAAAACCATTGAAATGGGTTTAAATTCTGGTAAAATTATTCGAGAAGAGGTTAATATTCAAAAAGTTACGAATCGTTATGTAGATGCTTTTGAGTTTGTGACAGGGCAACAAATTGACCGGATTTAGATTTCTATGGGCATTATAGGCAAACAAACTATTCGTTCAACCTTATATTCTTACCTCGGTATTGCGGTGGGCTTTGTGACGATTGGCTTGTTGATGCCCAATATTTTTACCACTGCCCAAAACGGGCTAATTGGCTTACTCATTTCGTATTCTGTTTTGGCGGCCAATATTGGCCAATTAGGCTTCAACTCGGCTACTGTTAAGTATTTCCCTTTGTTCAGAAACGAAACCCAAAACCACCATGGCTATTTGGTACTTTCTATACTAATTGCCCTTGTAGGCTCTATATTGGCAGTTTTAACTATTTGGTTATTAAAGTCTTATATTCTTCAACAAAATAGTGAGCAGACGGCTCAATTGGCCATTTATTTTTGGACTTTACCACCGCTTATTTTTTTTCATATCCTTTTTTCTGCCTTGGACACCTACGCACGAATGTGCTACGATGCCGTTTCGGGTACTTTCTTGAAAGAATTTATCATGCGATTATTGGTCTTATTGGCAGTGGGGGTTTATGGAGTCAAGTGGATTAGCTTTTCATCATTTATTAGCATTTGGGTGATTTTACAAGCTGTTCCTACGCTGTTGATGATGTTCAAAATTTATGCAGTTGGTCATTTTTCGTGGACAATAGATTGGAAAATTTGGCAGTTGTCCCTTGCTAAAGAGGTAGCAACTTATTCCCTCTTTGCCATGATTTCGGGGATGTCAGGAATTTTGTTAGTATATCTTGAACCTATTTTAGTTAATCATTATCTCGGACTTTCTGATACAGGTATTTTTAGAATTTGTGCTGTTTTTGGAATGGTCATAGTGGCTCCAGCACGTATGCTCTATCGGATTTCGGGTACAGTGATTGCCGAGGCTTGGCAACAGCAGAATCTAAAAACGATTCAAATTATTTACCAAAAAAGTAGCCTCACACAGTTGATTATTGGCTGCTTGGTTTATGTGGGCATTGTGGCTAACCTTCACAATGTGTTTGAGTGGCTGCCCGATGCCTACCGGGCTGGCTATTGGGTTATTGTGATTTATGGATTGGGTAGTCTTGTCGAGATGGCCTTTGGTGCCAATGGGGTCATTGTGGGTACGTCTAAGTATTACCGTTTTGACTCGCTCCTTCTGATTTTACTTTTGCTCAGTTCTCTTTTGCTCAATGCTTTGTTGATTCCCCAATTGGGTATTGTGGGTTGTGCTTTGTCTTCTTTCTTTTGTGTTTTGTTGTTTAATATGCTGAGGAGTGGGCTTTTGTATTTTAAGTTCAGCTTGCAACCATTTAGTAGTCAGCACTTTAAAGTATTGCTTATTTCTTTGTGTACCTTTTGTATTAGTTGCCTTTTGCCAGTTTTTTCCTTTATATTACTGGACGTAATGGTTCGTTCGTTGCTAATTACCTTCCTTTTTGGCGGAGCTATTTATTTATTGAAGGTTTCTAACGAATTTAACCAACAAATGGAAGAGGTTTGGCGGCTTATCTTGTCAATAACGAGTTAGAAGTAAGAAGGCAAACCTATAAAAATGCAATCTGAAAATCAAGAGATTATTAGGTCAAATGCATGACTTTTTCTGACTTTGTAGCTATTACAAAGGGTTTCCTTGAAAAATAAGGTCTGTGTAATATTTCATATATTTACAGACCTTATTTTTTGCACCCAATCATTCTTCAATCTACAAAAAATACAAACTTTGATAGTGATAAAACCTTATGATTTACCTGATTATGAGCGAGTTGTCATTCTCAATGACGCATAGGCATAGTATTCCCATCCCAAGAGTTGGGTATTTTTTCTGAGTTTGATTGTTTATGCAGCCAGTTTAGCAAGCTTGACAGCATTAGCCGTCAGGATTCCAAAGAAAATCCAGGTTTCCTCTGCTGGCAGAGAACGAGCCTTAATTTTGGTAAGTAAATAATGGTTCTTCTGGTTGCCAAAGATCCCTTCCATCTGCGAAGCACGAGCCTTATAAATGATGCCTTGCACTTGTTTTTCTTGTGGACTTAGGGGTTTAGGTCCTTTCTTGGTAAAACAGGTTTGTATTTTTCTTTGGGTGATAAAACGACGATTTTCATTAGTGGGATAGATATTATCAGCGCCTAACATCTTGCACTGCCCAAAGATGTATTCATGCTTGATAACTGCTTTTTTGAGTCGTATGCCTTCGTGAAAAGCATCAAAGGAAAAGTGTTCAATCCAAGACAAACCTGCTGTCAAAGTAATATGCACTTTGGCACCAAACTCCGTAGGCTTGTTTTCTTTACCTCTCACAATGGGTCTGACATAAGGTTTAGCCAAAGACACAATCCGCTTGGAAAGCGATGAAGATGGCTTATTGAGTAGGTATTTCTGCTGTACAATGACAGTTTTGATGGTCTTCAAGCGTTGATAGAAAGTCTTTCCCATCCAGTTGATTTGATGGGCATCGAAGAGGTCTTGGAGTTGGCCGACGAGTTTTTCAAGTAAATACAGTAGTGAACGCCGAAGTCGTTGGGTTTGGTGATAGGTTTTCTTGCGCCGTCGAGCATAGTTCATGTACTTCTTCTGCTGGGCTAAGAACTTATTACGAGGTCGCCGCAGTGAAAGCGTAGAACACAGCCCAACGATACCTTGATATATCCATTGGCAAGATTCCCACAATAGCTTTGCATCAGTGGGATAGCGAACCCAACTTTCATAGCATCAGTTCCTCTGCGGGAAGCGTCCATCAACAAAGTCTTTAATTCCTGTGGAGATAATAAGGGCTTCCAATGACTTTGAAAGAGGTTTTGAAGACGAGACCAACCCAAGGCTGAGACTTCTTTGCCAACCCGAGTCACCAGACTCTGGTCTTTAATAATCTCTCCGGGTAAGAGTTCTAAATGACAAAATACTTGATAGACCCAATCGGTATTTAGCCGTTCGACTAATTTTTCGTCTGACAGCCCAGAGTAGTGTTTCAAGAGCATCAACCTGATTTTGCCAGCGCTCGTCAGCCAAGGTTTGGCTCCTTGCGGCTTTTTGGTAGGGAAAAGACCAGCAAATTGGTCATCAGGAAGAAGTGGGTGGATTTTACCTAATTCGGTTGAATTAAAATAGTGCAAATCAATTGCTCTACGCTGACCACTCGTTTTTTTTGCATAATTTTAAGTTGTATTATCTTTTATGCAAACAAAATACCCCAAAAATGGCAATTTTAACCAATTTTTGGGGCTATTTTTTGAATACTATTCTATGTAATATGCTGATTATCTAATTCTTAGCCTTTTTCAAGGAAACCCTACAAAGCGAAGAGACTATTGTTTAAACCTTACAGACCCAAATTAGAAGCACCGCTTATTAGACTTAAGTTTATTGTGACTAATTAATCACTTAAGCAAAGTAGAAGACTATGAGGGTGGCCGAGTCACCCATGCAGCTCTTTTTGGAAAACCCAAGGGTAATTAGATCGACTGGTAAGTAGCCTACCCAATTATTTATAACTCAACCCTTCGCCAAACTTAAATAAAGCATATCCTTGGGGTTCCATATAGCCTGGTACGTCAGAATTATTTTCTGAAACAGCTTTTTCTGAAATTGGGGTAGTAAACGGCATTTTACCAGTTGGATTAAACTTACCTGTAATCACGTCTAACAATGCCTCTTGGGAAGTGCCAAAAGTTGCCAAAATAGTTTGGGCATTTCCTTTGTCTATTTCATCAATTACCCATGGATTTGTATAATTGATAACCACAACCGTAGGTTTGCTATTGATAAGTTCATTGACATGGGCAACATCAATTTTATTTTTTGACAAACTCAGTTCAATAGGTTTTCCACCAGAACTAAAGAGGCCACCGGTAGTTGGAAAAAGCCAAAGTAATATTAAATCGGCTTCTTCTTTAGCAGAAACAAACTCAATATTCGAGTTCTGAATACTTGGTTTATTGATATTTATTGGTGAGCGACCAGCCTGTGGGCCTCTGCTCCCTTCCTCACGAAATGTTTCAAAAAACACTTTAGTTTTCTTAATTAGGGGTAAAATTTCATCATTATTTCTTAACAAAACAATTGATTTGCGAAGTGCCAAATCGCCTTTTTGTTGAAATGCTGCATTCCCCACAACTTTTTGGGCCTTTTCTACTTCTACAAAAGCATTTTCAAACAAGCCTAATTCAAACTTTTCTTTTAATAACCGCACTACTGAGGCATTAATTCTACTTTCTGGCACTAAGCCTTTTTTAACAGTTTGCAAAATGATGGTTGGATCTGCAGTGCCAGAGAAAATATCCACCCCAGCATTAAGTGCTTTTACATAGCGCTGCTCAATAGTCAAAGATTCTACTCCCCAAGGCATCATTTCTATAGGCCCTGTATCTGAATTGATAATACCCTTAAACCCTAATTTTTTGCGTAGCAAATCATCAATGATGGCCTTGTTATAAGAAAAACCAACCTCTTCAAACTGCTTACCTTTTGGTGCTGAATAATATGGCATAATGGCTGAGGTTCCGGCATCAATGGCCGCCTTGAAAGGTTTCACATGATAGTCAAACATCCCTCCTGGGTAGTGTGCAAATTTACCCCAATCAAAGTGTGAATCTTGACCACCCTCTTGTGGCCCCCCCCCTGGAAAATGTTTGGTGGTCATTGCCACTGAGTTTTTACCTATTTTTACTCCTTGAAAACCTAAAATTATCTCACGAATCATATTGGCTGAAAGGTCCGAATCTTCGCCAAAAGTACCTTCAGTGCGATTCCAACGAGGTTCTGTGGCCAAATCGGCCATATACATATATCCTTTACGCAAACCCACTGCTGCCCACTCTTTAGCCGCAATTTCGCCAAATTCACGGGTGAGTTTAAAATCTCTCATGGCCGCCATGCCCAATTCGCCAGGCCATACTGAAAATACAGTAGTGCCAACACTCAAACCCACAGCGGCATCGCTTGTAATGTGGCTTCGTGGATTTGATGCAACAATTGCTGGGATTCCCAATCGTGTATTTTCACAAAGAGCTTGGAGGTTATTTGACCACTCTGCTATGTTTTTAGCACTGGTATTAGCTCTTAAGATAAAGTGGCGCAAGTGCCTTTCTGTTACTGCTTTGGTTGTGCCAGAGGCAGACATGATCGGTTCGGCAAGTGGTTTTCGAGTAAACATATTAGTGTTTTGCACCATATCTTCCTCATTAAATCCACTTGTAATTTCAGTTTTTGGCCCTGCGGGGCTTCCTCCAAAGGCATTATCACCAGCCATTCGTGTAGTACTAATAAGCATAAATCCGACTTTTTCTTCTAAGGTCATCTGTGAAAGTAGATCTTTTACACGAATCTCAGTGGGCAGTCGCCAGTCTTCGTACTTGTCAAGTTTTTTGTTTTTGTTGAGGTCTTTAAACGCCAAACCTTGACTTTTCAAAATCTCGACGGAACGTTTTCCCAATTCTGGTTGGATTATTTTTTGAGCTGCAATTTCATTTACAATTCCAGCTAATCCCAAAGTAGTAAGCGTGATGAATAAACTTCGTTTTTTCATTTTTGTATGAGCAAGGTTTAGTATCATTTTAAATTTAAGTACAATGTTAGCATTTTTTGATTACGAATCACTTCCAATGATATACCAGGCTTCCAATTGGATGATTGCACAATGTCCAAAAACGACTTGATATCTACAATGGTTTCACCATCGGCTTTTCTAATTACATCTCCCCTTACCAAACCTGCCTTCTTTACAAAGCCATCCATTCTCAATGAGATTACTATTACGCCTGTTTCATCGGGCAAACCATAGGCTGACCTATCCCCTAAGCCATCAACACTTTTGAATTCTCCACCAAAAAGAGGGATAATAGCCGACTTATTTGCCAAATCTTGATTGAGTTTTAAGTTAGGAATCATTGGCTTTCTGGCCATTTTTTTCAATTTAGGATTCATAACGCCAAACACATCCATCGAAAAATTGACAAATCCAACTTGAAGAGCAAGGGAGTTGGGTTTTATGCTAAAATCACCGACTGAGACATTCATGAAGGCAGGAATGCCAAATTTACTATTGAAATCGGTATTATTTTTTTGTGCCAATTTCAAGGATTCTTCATCAGGAAATAAATTATAATCAATCTGATTGCCCCAGTCATTAATAATTATTGGAAAATACTTTTTCTGAACAATATTATACTGAAAAACATCTCCACTATTTTTGAACCACACGTGAGGGTGAAAAGAATTGTTTATCATGATATTATTTTCGACCTTTCGATAGAAACCTTCCCGCAATTTAATCCCACCATTTAGGCATAAATTATTGTAAATGTGATAATTACTACTTCCATCGTCGAGGTCTATGTCCCACCCGTGGTCACAACGAAAGCGGTTATTGCGAATAGTAACCGTCTTTTGAGCATCCAACAAAATGAGTTCGGGATGAGACGACACCAACTCATCCATTATTTTGCGGTTCGGATGCCAAAAACGATCTCTCCCCCAAGAATTAAATGAACCGTGATCTCCAGTTTCTTGAACAGTATCAAACACATCGTTGTATTCAATAATATGCCCCCCCAAGTACCACTACCAATATTTAGCCCCGCACGAGGAACATCATAAATACTATTATGACTAACCAAAATCTCGGACGACATTTCAATATGCACCCCGGTAGATTGTTTTTCGACTTGTCCAACTCGATAGATTAGATTATCAGTAGCTATACATTGGCGGGGATACTGCTCGTTTTTAGGACCAGGTATTGGGTCTAATTTTTCGTAAGAGATAAAAAAATCATACTGAAAAGTAGCCGAACGCACTGCCGAAGTGTCTCCCACAAAACAAATAGCACTCGCCCCAAGGTCGTGAAAATGAGAGCTTTTGACACTTGAATTCTTATTGTAACGACTAAAAAATACGGCATTCCCTCCCATATCGCTAAATTCACAATCTGAAATGACGCAATTTTCAGTATTTTCTAATAGCAGCGCAGCACCTCTATAAATTCGCCAATCACTTCGTAAAAGTGGTTCATAGGCTTGCATAAAAGTGCGTTCATTATGTAAGAATTTGATGCCCGAAATCGTTATATCTTTTACAGGGCTTTGCTCATTACCTATAATTTCGATGCTGTGCTTGAGATTTGAAATCTCTATTTTTGAACTATTCAAATCGGTATTTTCGTCGGCAAACACATAGATTTTTTGGTTGCTTTTATCATAATACCACTCATTTGGGCTATCCAATGCGTCAAAGGTATTTTCTACAAATCGGTATTTGGAGTGAAGGGGTGCTGGCCTATTATTTTGCCAACCTCCCTCCCATCTAATCTCGTTATTTTTAACCTCTTTTACTTGGTAATGGAAACTTCCCCATTCGCCTTCATGCAAAGTATGAACATAAGCACCTGTTGAATTTTTCCATGATTTTAATTTTTCGAAAGCATCAGCTGAACCATTGAAATTGCGAGCAGAAGCGTCAAAATTGGGATAGCGTGCTAAAACTTGCTGTTTTTCATTGATAAACAATAGGTCGAATGGTTCATTTTTTAGGGATGCTTGCCAAATGGAATCATTAAATTTTGTCCATTTTAAATTGAGCTTTTTGCCAGCACTCAATTCCGCATTGTTGCCAATGATGCTAAGCTTTTTATTCCTCCAATCTTTATCACTTATTTTGATAGTTTGAGAAAGATAATAAGTCCCAGTGGCAAGGTATATCTCAACATACTTTTTATGTAATTTTTGGGCTTGCTTAAGGGCAAAACTAAGGCTTGCAAAAGGTTTTTGTTTTGCTCCGTTGGTTGGCAAATCTTTGCCATTGATTGAAATATAAAAACGCTGAATATCAGCACTTTTCGCCACTACAAATTGACACAAGCATAGTAGTAAAGCAAAGACATAATTTCTCATCATTCGTAATTTTGATTTACTATGTATTCAAATTTTTGCCTGCTGCATGGTATTTACCCCAATCATTTGTCCCAAATAGTTCTAAAATTTATCTATGTTTCCAAGTTTACTTAGGTGTCTTTATCTCAAACGAATAAATTCCAGACACCAACGGGATGACAACGCTCCCGTTTTCCTGCTTGATTCCTTTCCATTGGGTAATGCTTTTCCCATTTTCGCTAATTTGAGTTGCGCTTTTGGCAGGTAAATAAAGTGTCGCCGAGGTATTGGGTGGAACGGTTGTTTTGTATGTCCACTTACCATTTTCTAATTTCCATTCGCTACTGATTTTGCCATAAACCGAATCGTAATAGCCTTTGGCAAAAGTCATTACTTTGTCGGGGTCAGGCGTTGGTTTTAAGATAATTTGCTTAAAAGCAGCTTTTTCTGGACTTCGCTGAATTCCTAACGAGTAGTTGTACATCCACGATGCCACCGCCCCAAACGAGTAGTGATTGAAGGAGTTCATACTATTATTGCCACCAAAACCATTCTCAACCGTATAAGAATTGAGGCGTTCCCAAATTGAGGTAGCGCCATTGACTACCGAGTACAACCAAGAAGGATAACTTCGCTGTTGCAACAATCGGTAGGCCATGTTGTGATTACCGTTGTCAGAAAGGGCATCAGCAATAGAAGCCGTGCCGATAAAGCCCGTCATCAACGAATACTCGGGGCGTTCGACACCTCCATCGTCTTTGTTTTTGCGTTGAATCGCCTCGTTTAAATGCTTGATAGCGAAGGGTTTATTTTCGTCATTGAACATGCCTAATGCCAACGGAATGGCATAAGAGGCTTGGGTGTCCATAAGTTGCCCTTTGTCTGATGTTTGTTCGGCTTGTTGTTGACCAGGAGGCCCCATGCGAGCCGATTTCACGCCAGATTTAATGGTTTTATGTGTGGTTTTGTCCACATAAATTTCGTTAAATACTTTCTTTATTTCGTCACGTCTTGTTTTGAAAACAGCTGCATCTTCGGTTTTATTAAGAATTGTAGCTACTTTGTGCATGATGTCTAAATCGTAGGCATAATACGACATCCAAAAAAGCGTATTGTCATTTTTGCCGTTTTCGGGGCTTAACCAATCGCCCAGTGGGCCTTCATTTAGCACGCCTGTATTCTTTTCAACTTTTGTTTCTAAGAACTGTACGTATTTTTTCATGGCCTCGTAATGCTCTTTCAACAACTGCACATCGCCGTATTGTTCGTAGGTTTCCCATGCTACGGTCAAGCCAGCAGACCCCCAAAGCGTGCCGCCAAATCCGCCACCCATGGGGGCTACGTCGGTAAAACGACCACTTTCGGCTTGCACGTCACGCATGGCCAACAGGTGCCTTCTGAGAAACAAGTCGGCGTTGGTGAGGTAGGTAGCACTTCTCGCAAACACCGAGATGTCGCCGCTCCACCCCATGCGCTCGTTGCGGGCGGGGGTGTCGGTGGGTATCGAGAGAAAATTACTACGAAGTGACCATGTGATGTTCTGCCAGAGTTTGTTAACTAACTCATTGGACGTTTCATAGCTTGACGACAGGTCGGTGATTGAACTGATAACCAATCCTTTGACCGAGGGGGCAGGGATGGCTTGGTCAATACCTGTGACTTCTACATAACGATAGCCGTGAAAAGTAAAGCGGGGTTGAATGGTTTCGTTGCCACCTTTCAAGATGTACAGGTCTTGGGTAAGTGCCGCCCGAATATTTTCCATCATGACCATGCCCTCATTGCCTTTATAATCAGGCAAGTTGGGGTATTTTACTTCGGCATAACGGAGCGTAATGACCTGCCCTTTTTTACCATTTTTAATCTGGATTTGCGGCACGCCCACCATGTTTTGTCCCATGTCATAAACAAATACTTTGGGGCGAACTTCTTCTACACTACGGGCTGTGAGGGTTTTGACAATGCTGGCATTGTCGCCCATTTGTCCAATAATTTTGAAATCTTTGTATTCTAAACTCGACTTTCTACCCATAAAATCCGTAAAAGTACCATTGTAAGAAGTGCCGTTTAAGGGTACTTCTACGGCGGATTTCCAATTTTTGTCGTTGTAGGTAGCAAGCGACCAACCGTTTATCAGGGCTTCTTTACCTGCATCATAAACTTCGCCCTGAAAATAGCTGCCGTAGCGAATGGGGCCATCATTGAAGAACTTCCAATCTACTGGATTTGAAGTGATTACTTGCTCCGATCCGTCGGAATAGGTAATCACCAATTTACTCAAAAGCGATTGGCGGTCGCCGAAATAATTCCAACTTTCACCGCTAAAAGTAATATTCCCGCTCCACCAACCTTCGCTCAACCATGCTCCAAGGGCATTTTTTGTGCCTTGTTTCAAGGCACCTGTTACGTCGTAGGTTTGGTACATGTGGTTTTTGTTGTACTGCGTTAGGCCTGGGTTAAAATAGTCGTTGCTTACTCGTTTTCCGTTCAAATACATTTCGTAAATACCCCGTGCGGTTACGTACAAGCGAGCATTTTTGATGGCTTTTGCTTGGGTCAAAAATGCCGTTCGGAGCATAGGAGCGGCATTTTTGCTGGGGTCAGCCAATATCAAGGCGTTACCTTTTACGGTGTAATTGCCTTGCGAAAATGCCAGTCGGTCTGATTTGAAAATAGACTCTTTCTGGTCCTTTTCGGTAAACAAGATGTTTGAAGGAAACCGATAGTTTTTGATTGCTACCTCCGAAAAATAAGCCGTTTGATTGTCCCGAGTTTGAAAACCAATATCAGCCAGCATCGGAAAACTGATGAAGTTGTTGCCGCTACCTACGGGGTTTAGGTTGATACCCCGAGCACCAAAACCTCCTGTTGCTGCTGTTGTTTTTTCTTTCAGCTTATTATCGTTGGTGTTTCCATCAATATAAAACTCAAATAAGCCAAAATTACACTCTACAAATACCTTGTGTTTTTCGTATTTATTGGTGTTGTTGATGAGGTTTTGCGGAATGTCAAGGCTTTTGAAAGGCACATCAGCTTTATCGTCTTTGGTATAACCTACCCGATACATATTGAGTTTGGCTAATCCTTCGGGTGCATTGCTCACACCAGAAATATCCAACTCAAAAGCGATATAGCTCTGATTTTGAGCCTTTTCTACGCCCATCAAGTTTAACTCTTTCTTCATCAACCGCTTGTCATTGCCTCCAAACACAAAAGATGCTTTGGTCGAATTAGAAGTTTGGTCAAGCTGAATGCCATACTCAAATTTAAAAACCGACAAATAATGCGAATAAAACACTAAATCGTCGTCGCCGCCACCTATCCATCGGGCGCCTGACCACGCCGAAATATCAGGATTCATCAGGCCCGTTTCAAACCAAGAACTATTAGACGTGGCTATACCTGAATTGTCCCAAACGGTCACTTTCCAAGTATAGCGAGTGGTCGCTTTTAGTGGCGTTCCGGCGTATTCGATGCCGTGCGAAAGGTCTGAATTTACTTTTTTAGAATCCCAAACCACCTGATTTTTAGCATCGGAAACTACAATTTGATAGGCTGTTTGCGCATAGCCTCGCTTGGCATCTAAGGCCTTCATTTGCCAAGAAAAATGTGGGTTTGTAATGTCAATTCCCAAGGGTTTTGCCTGATAATCAACCTTTAAATTGTCAATAACAACGTTGGCAAATATGCTGGGAGCGAATAAGAAAAGGAGAAGAGAAGCAGAAAGTATTTTCTTCATACGGTTTTGAGTTGTTTCAGTGACAAATGGGGTGATGCTTGCAGATTTTCTTAGGTAAGTTCAAAATTATACAATTTTTATCCCATCTGCGTCCTGTACCGTCCTACTATTGTCTCAAAATGATGAAATAGGCAAAACCTATGAGTTTTTAAACGGTGTGTTGGTTCGCAATCTTATTGGATTGGCATTAGTCGCCCAAAATCTAATCATTCGATGGGTATTTATCATGTGCGGGTTTCAACGCAACGGTGACCGCCATTGTCCTTGTCACCAATGGGGTGTACAGCTGGACAATTCCTGTAAAGTTATAGTTGAACCATTTCTTTATAAAAAAATATTATTGAGCCTCGATTTAAGAAAAAAAGTGTAAAATCACGGTAAACCATGAGACAAAATCACGGTAAACCGTGAGGGCAAAGTATTAAGATAAAGACGAACTTTGCTTGTCTTAAAAACGTATTGCCTGACATTGTTGATTTCGGTTCAATTACTTTATATCGAGTGGCGACCTCCTTATCCGGTATAAATCAATGAAGAACCATTCCCTAACTTATTTTAGCAGGGTAGAGTAGGCTAAGAGTTATGGTAATATCAGGCTAAACATTAAAATTGTCAGATAACCAATATAACACTCAAAAGAATGAAAATATTCATAAAAACTCTTGTAGTAGCGACTGCTATTTGTATAGCATTAGCCTGTTCAAAAACAGAAACCCCCGTAAAACCAAAACCTACCAAATGTACAAATAGCACTATCTTAGACGCACTTTTGTCAGGTAAACAGATGTACCTACTAACCACAGTTGGTTCAAATAAGGTTTTGCTCAATTTGAAGGATAAAAAAGGAAAGGCGAGGGTATTTGGTAGAGCGATTGTTAATCCTGATTTGTATGAATGGGATATT
>JBGAVQ010000420.1:0-3110 GCA_044228045.1 Spirosomataceae bacterium | reverse complement strand
GTAGTTTTGTCGTCTTTTGATTGCATAAACCAGATAGGCACGTTTTTAATGCTATTGATTTGAGCATCAGTAATATACTGCGACTGGTACGCCAAAGCACTGATATAGCCCGCAGCGAAATAAGACGGCTCTTTCAATATCAATTTCAAAGACATATAGCCCCCATTTGAGCAGCCACCAATATAAATTCGCTTGGGGTCAATCAACGGATTTTTGCTTACATAATCTTTGATAAGCTTCATAAGTCCCACATTATAAACATCTTCGCTGCTGCCAGGCTGCATTTTGCCATCTTTGTCGTGCATCCATGCACCTGGGGTTTGTGGTACCAGCACATACGCACTACCAAAATATTTCTGAATATCGGGAGAAGCGTAATTGAAGGCTTTATTGCCCATGAGCGCTATACTTGGGTCTTTACCCCCTTCGCCGCCGCCATGAAGCCAGATGATAAGAGGAGTTTTATCACTCGCTTTTTTAGGCTTAAAATGTGCGTAGGTGAGCGATTTCCCCGGCTCGTATTCGTATTTACCAGTAAGGTCAAAATCATCGCCTATTGGCATAATTCTGTTCTTTTCTTTGTTCCAAACTTGGTTGGTTTTGGTGTTTGTTACGGTAACTTTATAGTCCACCCATTGATTGCCACGGCAAGCTGCTTTTTGAGAATATTGCAAGGCAGAACCTATTGGCGAGTTGGGTGCTACCGCCAAAACAAGCGTAACAAACGAACCTTCTTCCAGTCTATTTCCCTTATTGTCAGACAGATACGCAAAAACTACCGTTCGGCTTCCCTTGGCAAAAGCAGCAGGAACGTCGGCACAAGGATGGCTTCGTTCTGCCAAAACAGTATAGTCTTGCATCTCCACTGTTTTGGCGGGAACATCTAATCCTACGATTACTTTATTTACCATCGGCCCCCAATCAAAGCCTTCTACTACCAAGGTGTATTCAGGGTTGGAAATGATTTTTGAGTAAGCGATTTGGCTAAAACCAAAGGCGATAAGCAAGAGGGGTATGAATTTGGCAAATTTTATTTTTCTCATTTTAAGAAGATTTTGTTGGACAAAAATACGATTTATCAATGTATTAGCAGCAAAATCATTTTAATCCGATGCAACATTTTTATGTTTCTTCAACACCATTCTGCCCACGCTAAAAATAGTTAATCCCAATACCGAACAGCCAGCCATTACCCCAGCCATAGGCAAACTTGTTCCGTTGCTTAATACACCTACCAATGCTGCCGATAGGGAACCCATGCCCATCTGGAATGCCCCCATCAAAGCAGAGGCACTTCCTGCTTCTTTTGAAAAAGGAGCCAATGAAAGGGCGGAAGCATTGGGGAAACTAAAACCTTGGCAACATAAAAACAGAAAAATAAGAACGATGGCACTGTATATATCAAGCACACCGAAAAGGCTTAACGTGCATAAAAGTAGCCCGAAGATGGTTTGAAAGGTTAAAGCTGTTTTCACAATTTGAGCCGAACCGTATCTTCTCAACGCTAAATTATTGACTTGACTGCTTAAAATCAAACCTCCCGCAAGCAGACTAAAAATCCAACCATAGTGCTGTTCTGATACTTTAAAAATCTTCATAAATACAAATGGCGAGCCTGATACATAGGCATATATCCCTCCCGACACCATAGAACCCGCAAAGGCATACGTGAAAAATTGGAGATTTCGGAATACTCCCCAAAAGGTTTTGGTGATATGATTGGGGTGAAGCGAAATGGTACTATCTGCTTTTCTGCTTTCTGACAAGTAGAAAATCACTGCTAAAAGTAACAAAACGCCTATAATGCCTTGCAACCAAAAGACCGAATGCCAGCCAAAAGCCACAATCATATAACTACCAACGGTTGGGGCAATTAAAGGCGAAACGCCAAGAATGAGTATTAAAGTAGAAAAGATTTTGGCACTTTCTTGCACTGGAAAACTATCTCTCACGATGGCTCTTGGGGCAACCATACCCACACAGCCGCCCAAGGCTTGTAACAACCTGAAAGCCACCAACATTTCAATCGAATTTGCCATGGCACAGGCAACAGATGCTGTGGCATAGATGGACAAACCGATGATAAGTGGCTTTTTACGACCAAAGCGGTCGAGAAGAGGGCCGTAAATCATTTGCCCCAATGAAATACCAATAAAAAAGCTGGCCAATGAATACGAAACGGCATCAACCGTTACGTGTAAATCTTTGGCTATAATGGGAAAACCCGCTAAGTAAGTGTCTATTGAAAATGGGCCAATGGCTGAAAGCAATCCTAAAATCAGGATTAGTAAAAATCGGTTTTGATTCATTCTTTGTTGAGAAACTGTCTTAATATAAAAATAGAACTTGCCCAAAAGCTATTTCGAGCCATTTGGACAAGTAAAGGTAAGTACAAAATGAATTAAAGCCCCGTTGACTTTTCCATTGCTTCCGTATATCGAGTACCCACAATTTCAACTTGGGCAGAGGCTGCTTCAATTTCTTGCAGTTCGGCAGCGGTAAGTTCAATTGATACTGCTCCCATGTTTTCAATCAATCGGTGAATTTTTGTAGTGCCTGGAATCGGCACAATCCACGGTTTTTGAGCTAATACCCATGCCAAAGCGATTTGGGCATTCGTGGCGTTGTGTTTTTGAGCAAAAGCTGAAATTACCTCTACCAATGCCTTGTTGGCGATGCGGGCTTCTTCGGTAAACCGTGGAATGATAGAGCGAATATCCGTGGCTGCAAACTGCTGTTTTTCGTCAATCGCCCCTGTCAAAAAGCCTTTTCCAAGCGGGCTAAATGGCACAAAACCAATGCCGAGTTCCTCGATGGTCGGAATAATTTCGGCTTCGTGTTGGCGTGTCCACAGCGAATATTCACTTTGTAAGGCCGAAACTGGTTGAATCGCATGAGCCTTACGAATGGTGTTTGTCCCTGCCTCCGACAACCCAAAATACGTTACTTTTCCTTCTTGAATCAGGTCTTTGACAGTTCCTGCTACGTCTTCGATGGGGACATTCGGGTCAACTCGGTGTTGGTAGAGCAAATCAATACATTCGACTCCTAATCTTTTCAAAGAACCTTCCACTACTTTTCTGATGGTTTCGGGGCGACTATCTACGCCC
>JBGAVQ010000049.1:0-25012 GCA_044228045.1 Spirosomataceae bacterium | reverse complement strand
ACACTTAAAGACTTGGTGAATAAGTACGAAGCTACCTCCAAAAATCCCGTAGCCGTAGAGCGAATGTCAGATGAATACGTGCGGCGAGAAATGAAAGGGATTGTAGGTTTTGAGATAGCTATTCAAGACATACAAGCGACCTACAAACTCTCCAAAAATCGCAATGATGCTGATTATGAGAACATTATTCAAGAATTAGAAGAACGAGGCGATGCCCATTCGGTAGCAATTGCCCAAGCCATGAAAAGCCAAAAATCATGATGACTGTTCAGAGAGTAATTCCAGTTTTTTTTATTTTTAACTATACCACAGCGATTGAATTTTATGTGGATTGGCTTGGATTTCAGATAGATTGGGAGCATCGTTTTGATGAAAACTGTGCTATTTATATACAAGTTTCTTTGGGTAATATTGTGCTACACTTATCTGATTATTATAAAGATGTTTCCGCTGGAGGTATGGCATTTATTCAGTGTGAAGGATTGGAAGCATATCACAAAATACTAACTGAAAAACAAGGTAAGTTTAAATGTCCCATATTGGTGAATGGTGCTTGTATGACTATCGTTGACCCATTTACTAACCAATTGGTGTTTAGTCAAAGTACGCAGAAAGAGGTTTGATAACTTTCTTAAGAATTATCAAACCTCTGCATTTTAGCTATTACCACGGCAACAAGTTCATCATTGAAAGTTGAATATAGGCCAACAAGAAAATGAACAAGTATAAGTACGCTAAGGTGACGAGTTGCTTTTTAATTGGTTTGATGGTCATGGTTGTGTTTGTTTTGAGTGAGACCATTTGATTTTCAGTGCATTAGGGCACATGAAGAATATATAAATTCCGCTGCAAAGTTACAAGCCTTTAGATATAGCTTGGAATAGTGAAATTAGTAAAGTACAACAAGTACTTGATTTTGAACTATCTATTCAGGAAACTTGACGCAAGTTCTTTATATAGTACAATTTATTTTCTCAAAAAAATTTAATAAAAACATGGATAGATACAAGGATCTTTTGCATTATTTTGCCTGAAATCCGACATACACAGTCCTAAATCTGCAATAAACATGAATCTTTTTAACGTTTACCCCCTCTACGACATTGAGCCAGTGAAGGCATCGGGCAGTTATTTGTGGGATACGAAGGGTGATAAATATCTTGATCTCTATGGTGGTCATGCTGTCATTTCAATTGGCCATGCCCATCCTTATTATGTCGAAAAAGTGAGCGAGCAACTCCGAAACATTGGCTTTTATTCCAATTCTGTGAAAATTGGTATTCAAGAAGAACTCGCTCATAAACTTGGAGAACTATCGGGTTATCCTGATTATAGTCTATTTTTGTGCAATTCGGGGGCAGAAGCCAACGAAAATGCTCTAAAATTGGCTTCGTTCTACAACGGGCGCAAAAAAGTAATTGCTTTCAAAAAAGCTTTTCATGGACGTACAGCAGGGGCAGTGGCTGTTACAGACAACCCGTCTATTGTAGCACCCATCAACTATAACCAACACGTTACCTTTTTTCCTTTCAACGATGTAGCAGCACTCGAAGCCGCCATGAGCGATGAGGTTTGTGCCGTTATTGTAGAGGGCATTCAGGGTGTGGGTGGTATCAATGTTACTTCCGAACCATTTTTACAAGCTGCTCGTCGCCTCTGTGACCAATACGGTGCTTGCTTGATTTTGGACTCAGTACAATGTGGTTATGGACGTTCAGGCAAGTTTTTCTCGCATCAATTTGCTAACATTGACCCCGATTTGATAACCACCGCCAAAGGCATGGGCAATGGTTTTCCTATTGGCGGTTTGTTGATTGCCCCCAAGTTTCAGGCAAAATTCGGCTTACTCGGTACTACTTTTGGTGGCAATCACCTGGCTTGTGCCGCCGCCGTAGCTGTGTTGGACGTAATGAAAGCCGAAAACCTGATTGAAAATGCTGCCAACATGGGTAACTATTTGATGGACAAACTCAAAGATATGGAGGGCATCAAAGAGTTACGTGGCCGGGGGCTGATGATTGGCATTGAATTTGAACAACCCGTTGACAAAATAAGAGACACACTCTTGTTTGAGCATCACATTTTCTGTGGGTATGCAGGTAAAAATACCCTACGTTTGTTGCCAAGTTTGGCACTCCAACAAGCAGAAGCTGATTTGTTTTTGGAGGCGTTGAGTGAGGTGATACAGGTAGTAGTATAATTTTTTTTGTAAAAGCAACATCAATCCATAAAATCCCCTTGCTGTATAAGGGACAAGCAGTATGAATCAATTTATCTCCGTTCATGACGTACACGACCTCAAAAGTTTGGTACAAGAAGCACTCATTCAAAAAAAAGTCCCCTTTGCCGACAAACACCTCGGTAAAAACAAAACGATGGGCTTATTATTCTTTAATTCCAGCCTGCGCACTCGCCTCAGTACCCAGCGAGCAGCACAAAATTTGGGCATGGAAGTCATCGTAATGAATGTAACCCAAGACTCATGGGGGCTTGAATTTGAGGATGGCGTTATTATGAATGGTGATAAAGCCGAGCACGTGAAAGAAGCTGCTGCCGTGATTGGTCAATACTGCGACATTGTGGGCGTACGGAGTTTTCCGGGCCTTGTGGACAGAGAAAAAGACTATGCCGATGTGGTAATCAATCAGTTTCGCAAGTATGCTGGTGTGCCGTTGGTGAGCTTAGAGTCAGCTACTCGGCATCCCTTGCAGTCGTTGACAGACTTGATTACGATTGAACAATATAAAAAGAAACCTCGCCCAAAGGTAGTACTCACGTGGGCACCGCACGTGAAAGCACTGCCGCAGTGTGTACCCAACTCGTTTGCAGAGTGGATGAACCGGGCCGATGTGGAGTTTGTGATTACCCACCCCGAAGGCTACGAGTTAGCCCCTGAATTTGCTGGTAACGCCCAAGTGACCAATAATCAGCGAGAAGCCTTTGCTGGGGCTGATTTTATTTATGCCAAAAACTGGTCATCCTATACCGATTATGGCAAAATCCTGAGTCAAAATCCTGACTGGATGGTGACTGCCGACAAAATGGCTTTGACTAACAACGCCAAATTTATGCACTGCCTGCCTGTGCGCCGCAATGTGGTAGTTGAAGATGCCGTGATTGACTCGCCAAACTCCATTGTAGTGCACCAAGCTGCCAACCGAGTATGGGCAGCACAAGCAGTGCTGAAACGCTTATTGCTAAATCAAATAAAACAACAATCGCCGTACCTTTTTTAATGAGAGAATTAAGGAATGATAGATTGAGAGAATATCTGGACTAAGCGAAATCTTAACCAATTACGCCAATGGAAGCGAAAGAAGTATTTGTGGAAGAATTCAAAAAAAGAACGAAGCAGTTTGTTTTGAGAAGTATCAAACTGTTTCAATCGCTCCCCCAAACAGAAGAAGCAAGAATTATTGGCAAACAATTTCTGCGTTCTTCTTCTTCGGTTGGTTCAAACTATCGGGCAGTATGTAGGGCAAGAAGTAAAGCCGAATTTTACGCCAAACTCAGTATTGTAGTGGAAGAAGCCGATGAATCACTTTTTTGGTTAGAGATTTTAACAGAATCTGAAATTCTTCCAGAAAACCGCCTCAAGAATCTAATGAACGAAGCCACAGAAATTGTAAAAGTCCTATCAACTGCCCGAAAAAACACCAATTAAGGTAGGGGATATCATTAACTCACTCATTCTATCATTCACTCATTCATTGCCCTATGTTTGTTTCTGCCATCGAAAAAGTTGATCAATTTACCCGTCCCATTCATTCCATTATCAGAAACTATGGGAGTAACGACGTAATGCCTGGCAGTGCTACCTTGTTTTTTGTGAACGAAGATGCTTGTGCTGTTACGTGCAAACACGTGGTGGACTTAGTGCTCAATGCCGATGCCATTCATGATACCTACCAAGCATTCAAAAAAGAAGCCGCACAGCTCTCAAAAAATGGTGAATATTGGCAACGAATGACGATGCTCGAAGCTAAATACAACTATCGGACTGGCGTGATGATTCGGATTAAAAACAATTTTTACAATTCAGTAAATAGTTTCTCGAAGCTGACGGTTCATCTGCATCCGACCTACGACTTAGCCATTATTCGTTTTGAGGGAGCAACACAAAATCATTACAACGGACACGCAGTTTTCCCAAAAGATAGTTCACAAGCCAAGCAGGGTAAATATTTGTGTCGCTTAGGGTATCCTTTTCCAGAATTTACAAATTTTCGCTTCAATACTGCTACCGACGATATTGACTGGACAAACGTTGGGAACCCAGCCACACCACGCTTCCCAATAGACGGCATCATTACTCGTCATTTGTCTGATAGCCAAGGTATTTGGGGGCTCGAAATGAGTACGCCCGGCTTGCGTGGGCAAAGCGGAGGTCCTTTGTTTGACGAACACGGCGTTGTGTTTGGGATGCAAAGTTCAACCAAACACCTTCACTTAGGTTTTGATTTGCACGAGATACCTGTCAGTATCAATGGTGTACAAACTACTGTGTCTAATTATCCATTTCTCCACGTAGGTCAGTGTATTCACGCCGAAGTAATCAAAAATTTCTTGCGAGAAAACAAGGTGAAATTTTATGAAGCATAAAAATGGGCTATGTAATTCCAGCCCATTTAGTTTTTACATGTCTATCATCTCGTTCTCTCTTGTCTAATTCACCCTTGGCATTACTCCTTAAACCATGTGCTGGCATAAGCATTGGTTTTGAAATAATCGAGCATTCGTTCTGCTACTTTCTGCTTACCCAATGTGCTTGGGTGCAAGCCATCAGTAGTGTCTTCGGATAGCCACTTAAAACCATCTGTTGTGCGAGGTGTAGCACCCTCTGTCCAATCATAAAAACACCAAGCCAAAAACGGCGAATTGGCATAACCACCGTAAGGATTCAAGTAGTCAACACCAGTCATTTGCGCTTCTATTAGTTTTTTGACTGTCCAGCCGTAATAGTAAGCCCTTGGTTCGCCATGTTTGGCAATGAGTGTGGGGTCTGTGAGGTATTGAGTGGTAGTTCTACCATTAAAATAACATAAGCGTAACTTCGGGAACTTGGTTTTGAGTAATTGCAATACAGTAACCATCTCATTGAAAACCAGTGTGGTGCGTTCTGTAAATCCTGAAACAGTATTGTGCAAATCGTCACTTTCAAAATAAACTACTTGTACTTGGTTGTAAGTTAGCCCCTTGGCTGTTAGGTTTTCGGTAACGGTGTTCCAATACGAAGTATAAGTAGGTAAAGCAGGATCCGACATGTCAAGGATGTCAATACCTCCTTTGGCACAATTAGCCATTTTTACCTTCGGATTTAGTCCAGCGTAGCTATTAGAAAGCTCCATGAATCTATCCATGAACATTTTGCAGGTGCTGGCACCGATGGACACAAATCCAATTTTTCCACTTGTTGGGTCATAGCTGCCCATGCTTGAAAGCGGTTGTACGGTAGAGCAAAAGTATTCATACTTTGTTTTGTAAGTGGCGGGTGGGTTATTTGCTCCGCCAGGATAGAGTCCGCCTATGTTGCCCAAATAACTACCAGCTCCCAAGTCATTGAGGGGAACGAGCGAATCGAGATCATCAAGGGCAGGGTCAGTTTTTGAAGGTGAATACTCGCTTGGGGTAGCTTCGGGAGCAACTTGGGTAGGTTCTTGGCAGGCAAAAATGACTGAAAGAAGTGCAAAGTAAAGTGTAATCTTTTTCATGGCTTTGTGTTGGTTTAAGGGGTTTACTTGCCCTTAGAGCAACACAAAATCAGAAAGGTTTAATAGCTGGTTGTTTAATTTTTTGGCTACCCCCAAACGCTTCCTCAAAATTTTTGCCTTCTTGAATTCTTTTGATAAACTGGGTAAGTGCTTGACTTTGATTGGGTTGTAACCAGTGAGCAACAGTTTTTCCAGCCGTCAGATAGGCTCTTAGGTGTTGAGGATAATCACCTTGAAAAAAATCCTGTGCCGAAACTAATTCTTTCAGCAAGGGTGCGTAGCGTCCATAATGTGTTTTTTGCATCCATTGCTTGCGAAGAAGCTCATAACGATAGGCTGTATGAGGAGTACTAAACCGATAGTCCACCATTAGAGCAAGGCCTTCATCAAACCAAGCAGGAATTTCTATTTGCGATTTTCGCCAACCCAAGCGAGCAAACAGCTCATCGTGCATCATTTCGTGAGCCAACACATCCACGTCCCAGTCTTTTAGCACAATCCACGACCCAAATGGGCTTCGGATGTGGCAACCTACGGCATCGCCCAAGTCAGAGAACTCTTCGTATTGTTCCGAATCAGCCATGAAATAAATAGGACAACTGCCTAATTGACTTCCCCAAATGGCCTTTACCCGATTTTGTGCTTGTGTTAGAGTGGATGTAAAAAGTGAATCTTGTGTTTTGATAGCCGACGAATCTTTTCCAATTCGTAGGGATTTACTTATCCAAATGGCAGGTTTAACTTCTACATAACCTCTAAATTGAATGGTTTGACAACGCCAAACCTTCGGAAACCACCAAATATAAGCAAGGGGGACAAATGCAATGACCAACAAAAAAGAAAGGAGATAACGATTTCGATTCATTATTTTCAAACATCTTGGTCTGCTAACAAGTTTCAACCAATAGGTTTATCTTACAACAAACACACGCTTTTTACAAATCTTATGAAGTCAGTATTGATTGTTGGTGCGGGTTTGGCAGGTCTAACTGCGGCATGTGAACTTAGCAAAAAAGGTTATCAAGCAACAGTGCTTGACAAAGGACGAGGTGTAGGAGGCAGGCTTGCGAGCCGAAGTATAGAAGGTGCACGATTTGACCACGGCGCACAATATTTTTCAGCAAAAACACCTGATTTTCAGCAATTTGTTTCAGTCTTACAAAGTGCTAATCAAGTACAAAAATGGTTGCCAAATGCTACCTTTGAGCATCCACGCTATGTAGGTGTTGGGGGCATGAATGGTGTCGCTAAATATCTGGCTGAGTCAGTAGATGTTCGTGCAAACGAAAAGGTGATTTTAATTGAAAAAACCAAGAAAGGATGTATTGTAAGCACCGAAATAGGTAATCAATATGGAGCAGATATATTGATTTTGACTCCACCTGCCACACAAACACTGGCCTTAATACAAGCAAGTCACTTGACCTTGCTCAATGACATTGACTTGGCACTTCGGGCTATTACTTATGACCCTTGTTTGGCCTTGATGATAACGCTTCAGAAGCCCAGCCAAGTGCCAGCCAACGGGGGGATTGTACTTGATAACCATTCAATTGCATGGATTGCCGACAATCAACAAAAAGGAATTTCGGCACTACCGAGTGTTACCATTCATGCCTCAGTGTCATTCAGTAAAACGTATTTAGACGGCGACTTGCAACAGGCCGCTACGCTTTTATTGAAGGCCGCTGAGCCCTGGATACCTGCCGAGTTAGTAAACACTTGGCAGCTTCATCGCTGGCGATACAGCATGGCAAGCAAGCGTTTCGACAACCCCTTTTTGTTTACAAACCAGCCGTTTCCAATCTATTTTGCTGGTGATGGCTTTGGCATTGGCAATGTGGAAGGGGCATTTTTGTCAGGATTGGCTGTTAGTCAGGATATTAATGGTTTGTAGTCTGAATTATAAATGCAACCATTTCTATGATTTATCTGTCTTTGCAATATCAGAACCACAACAAAGTAACAATAATCATGAAAAAAATCATAGTTGCTTTTGCAGTTTTTTCGGCGTTGTGCTTAGGCTCTTGTAAGAATTCAGAAGAACTCGTACCACAAGACCAAGCAATCAAGCAGGATTTTTCGAGTGTGCCAAGTGCTGTAGTATTAGCAGTAAAAACGGGCTATCCAGCGGCAACAGATTTGAGTTTTTCAGAAATTGAAAGTGCAAAAGTGTGGGAAGCAGATTTCAACCTATCTACTATTCCGCACGAAGCCAAAATTGATGCCAAAGGCAATATATTGGAAGTGTATGCCACTGCCGGCGCAATGGGTACAGATGGTGTGATGGGAACCATAACCCTACCTGCCGCAGCCGAAGACTACATCAAGAAAAACTACGCAGGCTATAAAGTAGTAAGTTCGGGCGAGGGCGAATACAACAAACAAAAAGCCTATAAAGTATTATTACGCACCGAAAAAGAAGAAGTGACCATCATTTTTGACGAAAAAGGAAACGTCGTCATTGAATTTAAGGCCAGTTCACAACTTTCTACCCGGCCAGACCCTCCCAAAACTTACCCACTTGTTAAGGCAGAAGAACTGACCGAAGCCATTGCTAAATATTTAAAAGACAACGGCTTAACTTTTGCAAAAGGCATTGCTACGGTAGTTGACAATACCAAGAAAACCTACTTTATTGTAGCCACTAAAGGTACAACTACCTTTGAATTATATTTTGACAACGACGGCAAACTTACCAAATCAAGCTCGTACACTCCGCCACCTGCGCCAGTGGCTATCAAGGCTATCAGCGAATTGCCCGCAGAAGCAGTGAAGTATTTGGCTGGGTACGTGTTGGTTAGTGGCACGGCCACCACCGATCGCAATGGCAAAAAAACCTACGTAGTGTATGTAACCAAAGAAGGCAAGAAGTTTGAGATTTCATTTGACAATGAAGGAAAACTCATTCGTAGTACTTTCATAACCCCTGCCCCACAAGTACTCAAAGCCTCAGAGCTTCCAGAGACTATTAGTAAGTACCTGAAAGAAAATGGCCAGGCGTTTGAGAAAGGAACACTTTATTACGACAAAGAAGGCAAGAAGTTTTTTGATGTAGTTGCTGTGAAAGCAGGTGTCATTACCATTTTTACTTTCGATGCAGACGGCAAAGTAATCAGAAAATCCGTGACTCCGCCTGCCCCTCAAGAAATAAAAGCGGCAACTGAACTGCCAGATGCTATTGCCAAATATTTAAAAGACAATGGCTTAACCTTTGTAAAAGGCACAATAATTTTTGATGCTGATAGCAAGAAATCTTATGTGATTTCGGCTAAGAAAGAGAAAGAAAGCCACGAATTATATTTTGATAGCAATGGTAAGTTGCTCAAATCAGTCATATTACCTGCTTTGCCCAAAATTGAAGAAAAAGCCTTGGTTGGTACTGATTTGCCCAAAATAATTTCGGAATACCTTAATAATACATACAAGACTTGGACTTTTATGAAAGGGTATCAAGTTTTAACTGATGGTAAATCAACAAGTTATTTGGTAGTGATAAAGGTCAACACCGACTTGTATTATGTTTATTTCAACGGCGAAGGCAAGTTTGAAGTTGCTAAGAAAGGCTAAAAGATAAAATAGTTAATTCCTGCTTAATAATGCAAAATGCGTAGGCAATTAGCCTGCGCATTCTTGTTTTTAAAGACTATAAGCTATGTATGCTGTAGGGTCTCCGATGCAATGGCTTATTTATAGTACCGCAATCGCCTCTAATTCAAGTAATAAGCCATAGTGGAGGTCTTTGATAGGCACAATAGACCGAGTTGGACGGTGTTCTCCAAAGAAATCGGCATATAAACCATTAACAGCCCCCCACAACGAGACATCTGTGATAAAAATCGTTGTTTTTATTACCTTGTCTGGCGAAGTGCCAGCTGCTTCCAAAATCGCTTTTAGGTTTGCAAAAACCTGTTGGGCCTGAGTGCTTAGGTCAGCTTCTGATAGCTTTTGTCCATCGGGTGTAATGGGCAAAATACCCGAAACAAAAACCAAATCATTGTGAACAATTGCTTGGGAATAATGCCCTGCCGGAGTAGGCGCATTGGTCGTAAAAACAGATTTCATTCTAATTTTTGTAAAAGTTGAGTACCTTTGGAGACTGGTAACTTGGTAAATTGTAATGCCGTTTGCCTTGCACACAGTAGCGACTGCCACCCCAAGTTACGCACCCTGCTGTAAACCGTAAACTGTAAACGTTGAATATATGCCTCCTCAACACAAAGCTCACCCGTGGCATGGCCTCCAATTGGGCGAGCAAGCCCCCGATGTTGTTACAGCCTTCATCGAAATTGTACCTACCGACACTGTAAAGTACGAGATAGATAAAGAGTCGGGATACTTAAAAATAGATCGCCCTCAGCTATACTCCAACATTGTGCCAGCTTTGTATGGTTTTTTGCCCCGTACCTACTGCGACAGGCATATTGCTAAATTAGCATCAGAACTAACAAACCAACAGGTAGCCGAAGGAGACGGCGACCCACTTGATATTTTGGTACTTACCGAAAAAGTGATTCCTCATGGCGATATCATATTGCAGGCAATCCCCATTGGTGGGCTTTGTATGATAGACAAAGGCGAGGCCGATGACAAAATCATTGCTGTTCTCAAAAACGATGCACTCTACGGAAAATGGCGAGACCTCAGCGATTGCCCCGAAAGCATTCTAAAACGTCTTCGCCATTATTTTCTGACCTATAAAGCCATACCTGGTGAAGTGAATTTGGTGGACGTTGATACAGTCTATGGCAGAGAACACGCTCACAAAGTAATTCGCACATCAATGAAAGACTACGAAGAATCTTTTTTACAATAGTTACTTCTCTTCCATAATTAGATTAGCCACCTGTCGTCCTGTCATCATGGCGGCATTGAGCGATGGATAGGCCGTTTGGTCACCGCATTGGAACAACGTTTTAGAAAGTTGCAAAGGACGCATCATTGTATTGGCAGGAAAGGCTGGCAATGCCTCTGGCAAATGATAAGTGCGTAAATGTTGCCATTCGGCTACTTGGTCACCATACCAATCGGTTAATTCTTTGCGAATTTGAGTGGTAAGTGAAGCCTCATCTACAAACTCCAACCCCTGTGTACTGACCGAAATAAGTGATTTTCCTTCGGGTGCATAGGCTGGTGCAATGTCGCTTGGTACGCACAAATTATGCACGGCATTGTGGCGGTTGGGGTTGAGTACCAACATTTTTTGGTTCAATGGCGATTGCTTGGCTGCAAAATAAGTGCAAGTGGTTCGGTTAAATATCCGTTCAGTGGTTTGTCCTAACAAAATATCTGCTTGGTGAGCATCGGTGGCCAGCACAATGGCATTGGCATAGAAAACCTCCCCAGTTGATAAGGTTACTTTTTTATTGTCGAGTTTAGTTACTTTGGCATTCAACCGAATCGAATTTGCAGGTAATGATGAGGCCAGTTGTTTTGGAATAGCCTGCATACCAGCTTGAGGTAGGGCAGCTTGGCCTTCATAAAAATGTTTGAAGACAAATTCAAAGAAATTGGATGAAGTCCGAAGGTCATTTTCGAGAAAAACCCCACCAAAAAAGGGTGTAAAAAACTGCTCAATCAGGCGGTCACCCCATCCAAAATCTTTCAAAAACTGTAAAGTATCGGAATCAGCATGTTTAAAAATTTCGTCGTCATCCATGTCATTTAAGTGCATGACCAGCCGTAGTATTCTCAGTTTGTCAGAAAAAGTGCCTACAGGTGAAAACAAACTCGACAAAATGCTGGACGGCTCTTTGAACGGATCAGCCAGCGTAGTGAAATCATTTTGATATCGAATAACCGCACCAGATCGAAAAGGTTTGAGATTAAGTTGTTCGTAATCAAGTAGTTGCTGTGCTTCTTTGTAAGAAGTGTTCAAGATTTGAAAACCTCTGTCAAGGGTAAAACCATCTACTATATCACTTCTAACCCTACCACCCAGTCCATCGGAGGCTTCCAGAATAGTGGAAGATAATCCGTTTTTTTGTAAATAGTTGGCACAGGTTAAGCCTGCAATGCCTCCGCCAATAATAACAATTGAATAGCTCATAGTACGGTATTTTGAATGGAAAAAATCGCTTTAAGCAAATATCGGTTGGTAAAGATTTTAAAATTGGTTTGTTAATATGCAAAAAGTAGAAATGCTAAACGGCTATTCCATTATCTATAATTAGCTCATTATTTATTGTTGAATTGTTTTGTAATAAGCTGAATAATAGTGTGTTATGCTAAATGTGTTGTTTTTAGTAGCAAACTATTTTATACAGAAATACTGGCAATAATAACAACAACCAAAAGAAAAAAAAGTTAAACTGTCGGCGAAATTACATTTCATTTTTGGGATTTTGCGTTTCTTTGTGTATGATTACCGAATCGAAAGCAATTTATGAATTATTCTATCCAGCAAGAAGGCGGGTTCAAATACATTGATGAAGGCAGCGGCGATACGCTGTTATTATTGCATGGGCTATTTGGCGCATTGAGTAATTGGGATGGTGTCATTAACCATTTTACCAAGCAATACCGAGTTGTTATTCCGCTCATGCCTATTTACGAAATGCCCGTACGAGAGGCCGGGCTTGAGGGGTTGTTGGCGTTTATTGAGCGATTTGTGGCTCATAAATCACTGACCGATTTGACCTTGTTGGGTAATTCACTTGGCGGACACATTGCCTTGCTCTACACCCTCAAACACCAAGACAATGTGCGTCGCTTGGTGCTAACGGGTAGCTCAGGCTTGTTTGAAAACTCCATGGGAGGTTCGTATCCGAAGCGAGGTAGCTACGACTATATCAAAGAACGGGTTGAATACACCTTCTATAAACCTGAAACAGCTACCAAAGCGTTAATTGACGAGGTTTTTGAAATCACCAATAGTATTCCAAAAGCTATGAATATTGTGCAAATTGCCAAGTCGGCACAGCGCAACAATGTAGCCAAAGACTTATACATTATTGAAGTGCCAACGCTTCTGGTGTGGGGACTTAACGACACCATCACACCGCCATCGGTAGGTCATGAGTTTAATCGCCTAATCAAAAACTCAGAACTTTGGTTTATTGATTACTGTTGTCATGCCCCCATGATGGAACACCCAGTACAATTTAACCAGATATTGGAACGTTTTTTAGAGAAAACGAAGTTAGTTAGTAAGTATTCCTTGTCAGTTGCTGATTAGCCAACCTCAGTAACACTACTACTCAAACTTAACTAAAACCCCAACCAGTGTGATAGCCGACGAACTCATAGACCCAATGCTGCCAACCTTGAAACCACAAGATGTGGCATCAAGAGCTATTGACTGGATGGAAGAATTCAGGGTAAGTCAATTGGCATTGGTCGAGAATGGGGAGTACAAAGGCATAATCGAAGAAGACTTTGTACTTGATGCGGCCGACCAAGCAATGGAGCTATCAGAGGTGCAGCCCATAAACGAGGGGGTTTTTGCTTTTGAACACCAGCACCTCTATGAACTGCTGGGCATAGTACAACAACATGGGTTAGAAATTTTACCTGTCTTAGATGAGAATCACCATTATTCGGGGAGTATTCAGGTTAATAATTTGCTTAGAAAATTGGCAGATTCACTCGGTGTGCAAGAAACCGGTGCCATCATTGAACTTCAAATGGAGAACCGAGACTATTCGCTGACAGAAGTAAGCCGCCTTGTAGAATCTAACGATACCAAGATTATCAGTAGTTATTATACCGATGGAACTTATGATGGCGAAAGCCCAGGTGTATTAACTTTAAAACTAAACCGTAAAGAAGTTACCTCGGTGATAGCTACCCTCGAACGCTTCGGATACTATGTATTGGCTGTTCATGGCAATTCGTCCATCGAAACCCCCGACCGTGAACGACTCGACCTATTACTCAAATACTTAGAGTTCTGAGACGTTTTTCTTCTATTGTTAATTGCCCAACTTCTCAATACTCACTACTCTTAACCCACTCCTAATAACTCCATGAAGGTTGCCATACACGGGCGGCAGTTCAACGAACAAGCCAAGCCATTCATTCAAGCAATGTTTGACGAATTGGCCCGCCGAAACGTAGAGGTTCAGATTTCATCTGTGTATAATGAGTTGCTACAGCAAGTTGGTATCAAACAACCGTACACTTCTATCTATACATCTAATCAAGACCTTCATCCTGCTGATTTTATATTCAGTTTGGGCGGCGATGGCACCTTGCTTGATACCGTAACCCAAGTAGGTAGCAAAGAAATACCGATTCTGGGTGTAAACGTAGGCCGCCTTGGCTTTTTGGCCACAGTTGCCCCCAACCAAATCAACGAAGCCCTCGATGCTTTGCTGAATGGTGAGTATGAAATTGACCGCCGCTCGTTGGTACACCTTGACTCAGAGCGAGATATATTTGATGGACTCAACTTTGGGTTGAATGAATGCACTATTACCAAGACCGATACTTCATCGATGATTGTAGTACATACCCATATCAATGGCGAATTCTTAAATTCATATTGGGCGGATGGCCTTTTGGTTTCAACACCTACAGGCTCTACCGGTTATTGCTTAAGTGTTGGTGGGCCGGTCATGTTGCCGCATTCTCAGAGCTTTGTCATTGCACCCATTAGCCCGCACAATCTCAATGTGCGACCCATGATTGTAGAAGACACCAGTGAGATTACTATGGAAGTAGAAAGCCGTAGTCGAAACTTCTTGGTTTCACTTGATTCCCGTTCTCGCATTGTAGAGGGGAGTCTTTCAATCAAAATCAAGAAAGAAAAATTCATGGCTTGTTTGGTAAAAATGCCTTCTGATCGTTTCCTCAATACACTACGTCACAAACTCAATTGGGGTTTAGATATTCGGAATTGGTAAGATTTTTGTGATAACTAATAGAATAAGATTATTAGCTTTTTTTTGGTATAACTTATTTACTATCAATTAGTTAAAAAAATAATTATTCGGGATTTAGCATTCAGCATTGTTGACGAATATAACAAAATGAAAAAGTTCAACGTTAGTCAGTAAATTGCACCCAATTTTAAGAAATTTTAACAATGAATAAGATGCGTTTAGTAGCCTTAGTGCTTTTATTGGGGGTGGGTTTGTCGGGGCATGACTCGGTAGCCCAGTTTAATTTTTTCAAGAACCTTACCAAAAGTTCTGGTCGAAAAAATAAAAATTTTATTCCTTATTCGGCAGTCTCATTAGGCGGAGGTCACGCCAACTATTATGGTGAATTTGCAAGTTATCGCCAAATATTAAGCCCTTTTAATAGTATTCGTTGGAACGCATCTATGGCTTATACACGCCATTTTTCACCAAAGTTCAGTGCCAGAATAGGCTTAACTTTTGCCAGATTAGTTGGAGATGACTATAACTTCAAGGATGATGCAAATAGACAGTTGCAGTTTTTGCGAAATCTTCATTTCAGAAATGATGTCAAGGAGTTGTCAATAGTTGGTGTGTATGACTTATATCATGGGGGTAAAAACTTTCAGTTTCGTACCAAACTCGTGCCTTATATCTTTGGGGGGCTTGCCCTATTTGCCCATAATCCACAAGCCAAAACCCCTGTTGATTTTGGTAACGAATGGGTTGATTTGAAACCTCTTCGTACCGAAGGCCAAGGACTACCCGGCTACGCTAAACCGTATTCATTAGTAAATTTGGCTGTTCCTGTTGGTATAGGTGTTCGCTACAGGTTAAGTGAAAAATTTGACTTGGCTGCCGAAATAGGTTTGCGCTACACCTTTACAGATTATATTGATGATGTTGGTGGCAATTACCCCAATACTAATGACTTAGAAAGTGATTTGGCAAGAGCTATGTCGAGTAGATCTTTGGAGCAGATTGCAGCTTATTCTGGTGGTGATAGAACTGATGGCGTACGTAACTACTTGATTACTAACTTTGGATTTCCAGCTACTGGTGATCCGTTTGCACAGCCACTGCCTCCAGATACGTTTGGAAATATCAGGGGTACCAATACCCGCAAAGATTCTTATTTGCTAACAACATTTCAAATCCGATATATTATTTCGGGTAAAGTGAAGTGCCCAGGCAAAGAATAAAGCAAACAAATAGAAAGTTTGGTCTGAAAATTGTAAGCCAATATGCCAGAGATAATGTTATCTTTCAGTTTTGTATTAGTAACTGACCAAGGTATGGGTATGCTTATAAGCTGATTGATAACTAATAACTGATAACTGTTGCTTAAGCATTGAAAGGCTATCATGCTAAAAAAACTTAATTTTCTTTTTGTTTTGTTGGGTATTTCGAGTGCTATTGCCCAGAAAATAGAGATAGGTGGGGGACTTGGTGTCCTAAACTATAAAGGAGACATTGCACCCAACTTTCATCCTACATTTGCTCGTCCGGGTGGAAATCTGTTTTTTCGCTACAACCTCAGTCGTTCACTTTCGGCCAAAGCAAATCTAATGGGTGGCTCTATATTTGCCGATGACAAAAAAGTAAATAATCCTTTCAACCAAGCCCGTGGACGAAGTTTTCGGACTTCTATTTTTGAAGTAGGGGCTAACCTCGAGTACAACTTTTTGAATTTTCGAAATGCTCCAAAAACTAAAAACTGGACTCCTTATGTGTTTGGAGGGATTTCATATTTTAGCTTCAATCCTAAAGAAAATGCCACAGCGAGTTTTAAAACCAATGGCATGGCATTGCCCTTTGGCCTTGGTTTCAAAATGCAGTGGAAAGGCCCCTGGGGGTATGGTATTGAATTTGGTACTCGTAAAACCTTTACAGATTATTTAGACAATTGGGGCGAAAATAGCACAACACCTGGTGTGCCTCTTCAACAACAGGATCTTACCAAGAAAGATATGTTTTACTACACTTCGTTCAACATTAGCTACACTTTTTATAAGGTAGTATGCCCACGCTGACAAAAGGTCTCTAAGTCAAGTCTCATTAGATTTTTTGTAGTGTAAGCTCATTTCCAGCAAGTTAGTTGTATCTTCAGTTATGCTACTCAACAGTGGCACTCATCCTTATTGCTTATTTGCGTAAGCCCAATCCTTTTCGTACATTTGCATTCTTATTTTTTAGCGAAATTGCTTCACACGTGAAAGAAAGCATTGATTTGGGCAATCTGCCAAGCCACATTGCCGTTATTATGGACGGTAACGGTCGTTGGGCCAAGAAGCAAGGGGTGATAGACCGGATTTTTGGTCATCGTAATGCCCTCAAAGCGGTTCGAGAGACCATTGAAGGCTGTGCCGAGTTGGGTGTTAGTTTCTTAACACTCTATGCTTTTTCAACCGAAAACTGGGGAAGACCCAAGGCAGAAGTTGATGCCTTGATGAGCCTTTTGGTCAAAACGATTAGGGCTGAGTTGCCAACCATGATGGAAAACAACGTGCGGCTTGATACCATAGGCGATACCAAGAGCTTGCCTAAGGATTGCCAGCAAGAGTTACAAGAGGCCATCGAAATTACCAGCAGCAATACCGGCCTTACTGTTATTTTAGCGTTGAGTTATAGTGGCAAATGGGACATCACCCAAGCGGCTCGTCGGGTGGCTGAACAAGTACAAAAGGGTAACCTAACCCCCCAGCAAATTACTGAACCAATAATAGCTCAGTACCTCAGCACAGCGGGTTTTCCTGACCCTGAATTAATGATCAGAACCAGCGGCGAAATGCGAATTAGCAATTATATGCTATGGCAGTTGGCCTACACCGAACTTTATATTACCGAAACCCTTTGGCCCGATTTTCGGAAAGAACATCTGTACGAAGCAATCCTGTCGTATCAGCAACGGGAACGACGATTTGGCAAAACAAGCGAACAAGTAAAAGCATAACCTATTGAAAACAAGATAAATATGAAGAATATTTTAACGGTAATCTGTTTGGTAGTCGTGTCATGTTATAGTGTTTATGCACAAATTGGTGTAGGGCGACGGACTACTCCTATCGTACCAGCCGAAACATCATTGATAGACTATGCCAAGCCAAAAGAATATACCATTGGAGGCATAACATCGAGTGGGTCTAAATATTACGATGCCAGTTCGATGCTCTCGATTTCGGGTTTGGTATTTTGGAAAACGTTGAGATTTCGGCTACAAAAATCGAAGCAGACAAAATTTTCTTGAATGTTGATTTGAAAGAACGCCCTCGTTTGTACAGAATATTATTTTCGGGTATTAAGAAAGGAGAGCAAGATGCTCTAAACGATAAAGTAAAGCTCATTAAGGGCAAAATTATCACTGAAACGCTCATCAAAAATGCAGAGCTGGCTATCAAAAAATATTTTACTGAAAAAGGCTATCTGAATATAAAAATTAAAACCGCTCAACTAACAGACTCTGCCAGAGGAAACAATGCTGCTTTACGCTTTGTGGTTGTAAAAGGAGAGAAGGTCAAAATTAACAAGCTTATTATCAATGGTCGTACTGAAATGTACGAAGGCGTAGTTCGGCGCAAACTCAAAGGAACCAAAGAAATGCGGTTTGGACGGATTTTTACCCCGTCGAAGTTTATCCCGAAAAAATTTGAAGAAGACAAAGAAAAACTCATAGAGTTTTACAATAAAAATGGCTATCGTGATGCCCGCATTGCCTTCGATACCGTTTATGCCCACAATGACAAAACAGTTGATGTAGTGTTGAGTCTTGAAGAAGGACGTAAATATTACTTCCGTAACATCTCATGGTCAGGTAATTATATTTATAAAGACTCTGTACTGAACGAAATTCTGAGTATTAAGAAAGGCGATGTTTACAACACCGAAGAACTGGCCAAGAAAATTAACGGCATTCCTCAAAATGATGTAAGTTCACTGTATATGGATGATGGTTATTTGTTCTTCACTGCCGACCCTGAAGAAGCATCTATTGAGGGAGACTCAGTTGATTTAGTTATCCGAATAAATGAAGGCAAGCAAGCCACCATCAATAAGATTATTCTGAATGGCAATACCAAGACCAGTGACCACGTAGTAATGCGTGAAATACGAACCTTGCCCGGTCAAAAATTTAGTAAATCAGCTATCATTCGTACACAGCGAGAATTAGCTACGTTAGGTTATTTTGACCCCGAAAAAATCGGTATCAACCCAATTCCTCACCCCGACGGCACGGTTGATATTGAGTATGCTGTAGAAGAAAAACCCTCTGACCAAATAGAACTCTCTGGCGGTTGGGGTGGTTATGTTGGATTTGTTGGCACGCTGGGGGTGGTATTCAATAATTTTTCGGCTCGCAACATCGGTAATCTCAAAGCATGGCGGCCACTTCCTGCTGGCGACGGTCAGAAACTGGCGGTACGTTTCCAGGCAAATGGGCAACAATTTCAAAACTATTCACTCACATTTACCGAGCCTTGGTTAGGTGGCAAGAAACCCAATTCATTCAGTGTTAGTCTTACCAAAAGCCTTTATTACCCCTACAAAGGAGGTTATACAGCCTTGTTATATGGTAACTCATTGGGCGAAGACGACAAAAACTCACACTTCAATAGCACGGGTATTACTTTCAGCTTGGGGCGGCGTTTGAAAAAACCAGACGATTACTTTACAATGAGCAATGCACTCTCGTTGCAGAGCTTTGATGTATTCCGACTCTACCAAGGTTATTACCCCGAAGGAAAATCAACCAGTATTACCTTCAATACCACCATTTCTCGCAACAGTATTGATAATCCTCAATTTACTCGTAGGGGTTCATCATTCACGCTCAGTGCTACTTTCACGCCACCTTATTCAATATTTCGTAATAGCTCGTATGTTGAAAAAACAGGAGCTGAAAAATACCGTTTGCTTGAATATCACAAATGGATGTTCGATGCCAGCTGGTTTACACCATTGGTAGGTAAATTTGTATTGGCTACCAGGGCGCACATGGGCTTTTTGGGTAGCTACAATAGCAGCTTAGGCATTGTACCTTTCGAGCGTTTTGTGTTAGGCGGGTCTGGAATGGTCTTTAACAATTTCCAACTGTCTCGTGATATTGTAGGGCTGAGGGGTTACAAAGACCAGATAGTTGGCCCACTTGACCGCAACGGAAGCGCCACTGGAGGGGTTGTCTATAATAAATTTGTAACAGAAGTTCGTTTCCCAGTTTCGCTCAATCCATCTGCCACCATTTTTGTATTGGGCTTTGCGGAGGCTGGCAACAACTGGGGAAGCTACAAAGAATTTAATCCCTTTAATTTGAAACGTTCGGCTGGATTTGGTGCCAGAATTTTTATGCCAGCCTTCGGAATGATTGGAATTGACTGGGCTTATGGCTTTGATAAAATACAGGGATATACAGGTACTGACAAAGCAAACGGAGCGCAGTTCCACTTTACTATTGGTCAGCAAATTCGATAATAAGATGTGTTTTGTGGAGATAATGTGTTGATTTGTAGTTGATTATACTCCGGATAGTATGTTTTGGCAACCCTAATAATCTCGCATCTCTTGTCTCGCTGTCTCGTATCTGAATCGTTTATTAACATTTTTTAACACAACAAGCTGAAACAGATGACGTTAATACGTTCACAAAGACCAAAGGCAATGCTAAAAAGAATGATTCTTTTGCTAACTTTGCCGCTCTTTGCTGGAATCCACTCGGCACATGCACAAAAATTTGGGTATTTGGATATGGAGTATATCTTGACCAAAATGCCTGATTATCAAACTGCAAAAACCGAAATGGATAAATGGACAGAGCGTTGGACGAAGGAGATTTCGGACAAATACGCAGAAATTGAAAAGATGGATAGGGCATACAGAAACGAAGAAATATTGTTGACTGATGCCATGAAGCAAGAACGCCAAAAGGCAATTGCTGACAAAGAGCGAGAAGTAAAAGAATACAATTCAAAAGTATTTGGATTTGATGGCTTACTGTTTCAGAAGAAATCAGAAATCATTAAACCATTGATGGACCAAATTGATAAGTCTGTTCAGAAAGTAGCCCGACAAAAACAATTGATGTTTTTGTTTGATAAATCAAGCGAAGGTGTTACTATGGTTTACACCGACCCTCGCCACGATTACACCGACTATGTGATGGAGGACTTAGGCATAAAAACCGATTTGAACAAAGAAAAAGAAAACCCAGCCGAGAAAACAGATAAACCAAGTACCATAACCCCTAATCAGTCGCCTCCGAAGCGGCAACCGAAAAATTAACAACAACAATCAAAATGAAGACCAAACTTTTTGTGACGCTCATGGCGTTGCTAACTATTGCCGGAATCAACGCTCAAGCTCAAACTGCCACGCTGAAAATAGGCTATACAAATATTGATGTGATTTTGGGTAATATGCCTGAAAGCAAGCAAATTGAAACAGAACTGAAGGCCACTCAGGCCCAGTATGCAAAATTGTATGATGCCAAAGTAAAAGACTTTCAAGAAAAATTGGCAGAATATGAAAAATTGCCAGCCAATACTTCAGAAGTAATTAAGGCAGATAAAGAAAAAGTATTGCAAAGTTTACAGCAATCTATTCAAGATTTTCAGAAAAACTCGCAAGAAGATTTGCAGAAAAAACAAGGTCAGTTGTTACAACCTGTTTTGACTAAAATTCAAGGTGGTATTGATGCCGTAGCCAAAGAAAATAGCTTTACGTACGTGTTTAATACAGCCGCAGGTGGCGACGGAATGCCGTTTTTGCTTTATGCTACGCCAGAAAACGACATTACTGAGTTGGTATTCAAGAAGCTGGGCGTAACACCACCAGCCAAAGAAGCACCAAAAACTACCCCTGCCACTAACCCAGCTACACAGCCTAAGAAAAACTAAGTAGTAAGGTTATCAATAGGCTAACAACAAAAAAGCGATGGGATATTTCCATCGCTTTTTTGTTGTTATATGTTCCTGAGAATTATTTTCTACCAAAATCGGCAGGGTTTTCACCCCAAAATTCGGTTTCCCACTTTAATATTTTGTTGGGGTAATCATTTTCTCGTAACCATTTTTCGGCTCGTTCCAACAGTTCAAAAAGGGGCTGATTGCGGGGTGTTTCGGCCAATTTAGTGTTGGCTTGCTTTTTTTTTACCCAACTGATGGCTGTTTTTGAATCTGAATAGATGGGTAAGTTACTGTTTTCTTTTTTGAGAAAAGCCAGGGCATGAACTATCGCTAAAAACTCGCCGATGTTGTTAGTTCCGTCATGGAAAGGCCCTTGCTTAAAAACCAATTGTTTTGTTTTGGTAATTACGCCTTGGTATTCCATGTCGCCAGTGGCAGTATTCCAAGCAGCATCAACCGAGAGGCTATTGTCAATCGGTTTGCCAACTAAGTTTAATTTTTGAGGCTTGGGTGTTGGCTTTTGTGTGCCAATAAATTGCTGTGGGGCTTGTTCAAAGGCTTTGTTAGCTTCGGTAAGGCTTTCAAACGATTTGTATTTGGCTCCAGCGAAGCCTTCAATTTGTTCTTTGCATTTGTCCCAGCTATGAAAAACACCTGCCTTTCGCCCGTGCCAAACCACGTAAAATTTTGGTTTTTGTTTGCTCATTTTTACTTTGTACGAATCAAAAGATTATTATGCCGAAGAGGTCGGAGTTACAATCCCAAGTTTGTCTTAAACAATTTGATGGCAATGGCCAGCAAAATGACCCCAAAAATTTTCCGTAGAATACCAATGCCAGCTTCGCCCAGTTTGTTTTCGAGCCAAACAGAGGAGCGAATCACCAAGTAAATTAGAAGCAGATTGACCAAAATACCAATTAGTATGTTTTCTTCTGCAAACTGTGCTTTGAGTGACAAAATCGTGGTCATAGTTCCAGCCCCTGCAATAATAGGGAACGCCAGCGGCACAATAGAAGCGGCCTTGGTATCGTGTGGCGACGATTTGAAAATAGCCCTCCCGAGGGTCATTTCAAGGCCTATCAAAAAGATAATCAGCCCACCGGCTATGGCAAAAGAAGCTACATCCACCCCAAATAATTTGAGGATGCTTTTACCGATATAGAGAAAGGCTATCATAATACCGCCAGATACGATGGTGGCAGTGCCAGCATGTAAGTCGCCAGACTTACGGCGAAGGTCAATGATGACAGGAATAGCTCCCACGATATCAATGACAGAAAATAGGATAAGTGTTACCGAAACGATTTGTCGGATTTCGAGTTGGGTAAAGTCCATGTTGGAAGAAGTGAATTTTGGTACAAACTTACTATTCTTCCCGCAATACTTCTTTTAGTTTTTCAATTTCCCATGCTTCAATCGCTGGAAAGTTGGCAATTCTGAAGGTTGAATCTTTCCAATCACCATAACCGTTGCCAAGTGTAATACCTTGTTGTAAGCACTTAGATTTGATTGAGTTGATAGCCTCAGGCGTGCCTTTTATGGTAATTACTGTATCAGAGCGTAGAGACTTATTTTCAACAAGTATCTTCCAAGAAGTTTGATTTTCTATGAATTCGTACCAGCCAGTAGCTCGTGTTTTGAGCATTGCGGCAATTTCTGAAATATTAGCTACTTGTTCCATAACCCGCTTTAACAAGTAGATTCCCAGTACATTAGGTGTATAATGGGTCTGATATTTCTGAAAATTTTCATGAATAGCTATCAGACTATTGTAATGCACCCGCTCCCCAATTTCATAGGCACGGTTAATGGCTTGCGGCGAGCAAACCATGATGCCCAACCCAGCAGGAAGGCCAAAACATTTTTGTACCGATGCAAACCAGACATCGGTAAGCGACCAATTCAATTCAACGCCACCCATAGAAGAAGTAGCATCTATTGCAAGTAGAACCTCTTGATGCTGGCGAAGCACCTGATATTGATCTAAAACAGTGTTTTGAAGGGTTGTGCCGTTAGAGGTTTCGTTATGTGTAAAGCAGCAAACTGTTTTAGGAATGATACCTCGTGGCATGCTTGGGCTTTCGTTCAAACCAAACGGTAGGGAGTAGGCTTGAACACCTAATTTCTGGGTATATTCATGCCATTTTTTACCAAATGCACCATTAAAAAAATGATAACTTGATGTTGAAACGAGTGATTGAGCAATAATTTCCCACGACTCAGTAGCAGACGACACAAAGTAGATGTGGTAGTCAGTTGGGATGTTTAACTTTTGGTGCAATAATTCAATCGTACTCTTTACTAAGGCCATACAAGCAGCACTACGGTGATTGACACTCAAAATACCCTCTTTAAAAGCATCTTGCAGATAATCACCTACTTGTGGATAGACTTTGGATGGGCCTGGATAAAAAGTAATCATGGTACTTAGGTGCGCTCTCTTACTTGATACTCGGTTGTTCGTTCAGAATTAGTAGTAAGCAATTCTCCCAAGAAACCAGCCAGAAATAATTGAACGCCAATTACGATGGCTACAAGCGCCAAATAGAACCAAGTATTGTCGGTTACATTCCTGAATTTGAGGTGGTTAGCAATACTATACACCTTGCCAGCAAGGAGCCACAGGGTAATAGCAGAGCCAAACAAGAACGACAATACGCCCAAGCTGCCAAACAAGTGCATGGGGCGTTTGCCAAAACGTTGAACAAAAGTAATAGAGAGCAAATCCAGAAAACCGTACAAGAACCGCTCGAGGCCAAACTTGGTTTTGCCATATTGGCGAGGGCGATGTTCCACTACCTTCTCTCCAATTCGGCCAAATCCATTCCACATAGCCTGCACAGGAATATAGCGGTGCATTTCGCCATACAAACGGATTGTCTTGATGACATCGTTTTTGTAGGCTTTCAGCCCACAATTGTTGTCATGCAATTTAAGTCCAGTTACAAAACTAATGGTAGCGTTGTAGAGTTTAGTCGGAATTGTTTTGGAGAGGGGGTCATAGCGTTTCTTCTTCCAGCCCGACACCAAGTCAAAATCCTCCTCTGTAATCATCCGATACAACTCTGGTATTTCGTCGGGGCTGTCTTGCAAGTCAGCGTCCATCGTAATGACCACTCGCCCTTGAGCTGCCTGAAAACCTGTATGCAAAGCCGCCGATTTGCCATAATTACGGCTAAAACGAATGCCTTTGATACAAGCATTTTTTGTGGACAACTCCTTGATTACCAGCCAAGAGCGGTCTTTTGAGCCATCGTCAATCAACAATACTTCGTATGAAAAGCCATTTGCTTGCATTACACGGGCAATCCATGCACACAGTTCGGGCAGGGACTCGTCTTCGTTGTAGGCAGGTACAACTACAGATATGTCAAGAGGAAAGTTCAAGGTATAAGTTTAAAGACAAGAGAAATTAGACAATATGTCATTGCCTAAAATAGGTTGACGGATTTTTGTAAAATGTCAAATTAGTTAAAATTGTACTAAACATTGATTTGGGTCTGTGAATTTTGATTGATTGTCAGTCCAAATAGTTAAATTGGGTCTTTTAGACTCATCAAGT
>JBGAVQ010000048.1:0-24998 GCA_044228045.1 Spirosomataceae bacterium | reverse complement strand
AATAAACCACTTCCCAATTACCTGGCAAATACATATCGTAGTTGAGGGCATTTAGCAAAGGTACAAAAGCCTGCCCTGTGGTTTTTACAGAAAGCATACTCCCCTGAAACATGTCTCCAGTGTCTATTACAAGCGTGTTTGAGGGGTTTTGATTACGCAATACGTCCAAGGCTGTTGCTATGTGTGCATAACCACCTGTTTGGCGAAAAGTGAGTTTGTCGTTTTCCCAAAACAGCTCATCGTGCGTATGAAGCTGACAATGTACGTCAGTTGTTTGGAGCAAGGTAATTACGCCATCTTTGGGAGGGGTATTTGTAGCAATATCGCTTGTTGGCGAGCTGTTACTGGCCAATACAGGCACAGTATTTCCTGCTGCAGCGGTTGCCAATAAACCTGACTGCAAAAATTTTCTTCTGGATTGCATCATGTTGTTGTTTAAAATCCTGCTTTAATGTATGACCAACCTTCTTCTTCTTTCAAAACGATTTCTGCCAGACCAACAGGAACAAAAATGGCACTTTTTAATATTTGAGATTTGTCAATTTTTCGTTGTTTGAGCGTGTTTTCGCACACGGCAAAAGCAACGCCTCGCCCTTTGAGGGCATCTATTTCTTTGGCAAAATGTGCTTCGTCTTGCTTCATGAACCCAATGCCGTTGTTATGCACAACCACCTCAATTTTAGCGGTTTTCCAGTAATCCAACACATTTGCTATTTGCTTGACCAAGGCTTTATGAACGAGCGTATCGCTCGATGCCAAATGGAAAACAATGCGGTGTTCTTTCTCACTTGTTTGACCAAATGATGAATTGACAAAAACAAAGGTCAATAGTGATAAAATGGCGAGCTTAATTTTCATAATTTAGCAATTGAAGGATTTTTGATTTTTAATGCTTTGTGTTTTTCTTTCCACTCTTTAATAGGCTTGTAAGGGCCATATTTATGTTGTTTTTCAGTAAATGGATCAGCGTAAGGCCCAAAAGGATGGTCAAAGGGCTTGCCTGCGAGGTTGGGCCAGTCTTGGCTGAGGTCTTTGTTGGGGCGAGGCATTGAGTTTACATAAGCCGCTACGTCCCATGCTTCTTCGTCGGAAAGTTGAGGGTTTTGGTAAGTAGTACCAAGCGGCATGTTGTATTTGACATAACCTGCAAAGTTGGAGATACGGTACAGCCCTGCTCCGATATTGTAGCTATTCTTGCCCCAGAGTGGAGGATAGGTGTAGCTCTTGCCATCGGCGGCTAATACGCCTTCACCCGTGTTTTGGTGGCAGCTTTGACATTTTTGTTCATAAACGGTTTTACCCAAAGCAGGGTCACAAGCTCGTTTTAAGCCTTTTATCTTGAAAATGCCTGAGCCTTTTGGGATCTGTTTTTTGGGTACGTCGTTGCCAATCCATTTGATGTATGCCAAAATCGCCTTCATTTCTCGGCTGGTAGAGTCGAGGGCAGTGCCATTGAGGCTTCGTTGAAAGCAATCGTTTACTCGTTTAATTTGGTTCTCTACACTGCCAGAGCGTTCCCTAAATTTGGGGTACGTGGCTTGCACGGCAAAGTAATTATTACCCCAGGGTTGTGTGCCAGCCTGTAAATGGCAGTTTTGGCAATTCATGCCGTTAGACAGGTGTTTTACACTACCTTTGGGACCCAAATACTCAGCAGTATGAGCAATGAGTTCTTTGCCGTAGATGACCAATTGCTTTTCATCGGGGTCGAGTTTCATCATGCTCCAGTCGGGAGGGGCTGTCCAGAGGCTTACAAAATTAGAATCAGGTTTTATGTATGCTTTTCGCTCGGCAATAGGCTGGTTACTATTAAAGTGTGGCACACCAAACAAAATGATGTAGCCGACGGTAATCACCACACCAACGGCGACAATAAGCAAAGCTTAATTAAAATATTCAGCAGTGGGATAAATTTTTTAGCAGGAGCCGTGTCATGCAAACAGTGGTGTTTTTCGAGTAAAAAACAAAGTTAAAACTGTTTTGACACGAAGTATGTGATATTTGTTACATATCGGAGAGAAAGTTGTATAAATCAAATAGTTGATTTTTTTCTTGCTACAATTATCGCCCTTATCAGCAATATCCAGGGTGTAGCATGTAAGGCAAAGTCAAACCAGTCCATCGCTTGCATTCCTACTGCTCCCCCAATAATCCAACGGATTTTTCCAAAAAGATGTGGCTCTGGAAAAAACGGAGCAAGCCCCAGCGTGAGGCTTACCATTAGCCAGAGTTTCCAATTGTTGAATAGGTCTTTCATTTTTTTAACCAAGGATAGGTGATTTGGCTCCAGAATGTTTTTGGGAATTTGGCTAAGTTTGGAAACCCTAATTTTACGTCACTTCGTTCTTGCGGAACGTAAGCATGGCCAAATAAATAATCCCAAAGGCTGAGTGTAATGCCGTAGTTGATGCCATAAGTACCCTTCGGGAATTCTTCGGCATGGTGCCAAAGGTGCATTTGGGGGCTATTGAGTAGGTATTTGAGCGGACCGAGGGGAGGTAAATATTGGCATGATTTAGATGGCCAATAGCTAAAGTGGAGAAGATATGAACGATGAAAAAATCATCAATCCCGAAGCCAATCATGGCAAGTGGAATGTACTCTATGCTCCGATAAATGACGTTTTCCATCCAGTGATAGCGCAAATGTGCCGCAAAGCCCATTTGTTCTACACTGTGGTGAACTTTATGAAACTCCCACATCCACGGTACTCGGTGCAAGAGTCGGTGAACATTCCATTGTACAAAGTCACGCACCACAAAAAGTGTCAGTAACTGTACCCACTTCGGCAAGTTAGCTACATTGATGGCTACTAAGTTTTGAATGCCAAACAGTGCCAAAAAATCATTGAAACCCTGCACAGCTACATTAGAAACGGCATTATAAACCACCAACGAAAACAAAAAGAAATTGAAAAACATATAAAACACATCTAACCAGAAATCGTGGCGGATAGCCCCTTGATTTTTACGCCACGGGAAAAGGATTTCGAGGGACCAAACCACGAGCGAAAGCCCCACTAACCAATAAAAATAGTTGTGCCAAGATGGATTCAAAATTTCGTTCCAGAGGTAATTAAAATACCCCGAATAACCACCTACGAATGCATCAATGTATTGTTGCATGATTACCGATATGTTTTATGGTTTTAGGTTAGTTGTTGGGTAACCCTCAGCACGCCAGGCGTTTATACACTCACATTAAGGTTATAGACTTGTTTAAATCCCTTTTCAACCATGATTTTGCTGGCACTGCCACTGCGTCCTCCTGATGCGCAATATAGAAAGGTAGGCTTATTTTTATCGAGTTGATCTAAGTTAAGCTCAAAATTTTGGCCATTAAAATCTATCTGAATCGCATTTTCAATAACCCCTTGCGCCACCTCACCGTCTGTACGTACATCTACGATGATGGCATTGGGCGTTTGTGCTATAAGTTCTTTAAAGGCTTTGGCATCAAGGTCTTTGGCTTGTTGGGTTTGTGCGCAAGCCCCCAGAATTATTGCTATGATTAACAAACTGTATTTCATTTTGTTGCCCGATTTTTGGTGAAAGATATACGACAAAGTAAGATAAATTATCAATAATAGTCTGTGACAGATGTTACAGAGAAGCATCAAGAAGTACAGTACGATAGGAAGATGTTTATTTTTTTGCTGTGAATGTCAGTTTCCATGCGCCTCTTAATTCACTCATGGAATAGCCTGTAGCTTTGTCAAAATGGTATTTTTTGTGAATTGTGGAAGCGGTGGCATCATCAATGTCTTGCTTGGGTTTGCCGTGGCATTGCAGGCAAGTAGGCATCCCGATTTTGATGGGTTTGTAATAAACGTAACCTTTGGGCGTATCAATCAAAGTGTCTTTCAATGAAGGAGAACTCGTTGAAGCAAACAGTTTAAGGGTTTTTTTGTCGAACAGTGAAGCTACATTCTTAGGATTGCGGTTTTTGGCCGAGATTCGCCGTATTTCTACTTGATATTTTTTTGAGAGCGAGTCGGTAAGCGGCATCGCTTTTTCGTTACAAAATGCCACGGCATAGGCAGAACCTCCTTTTTGGATAGCCCCCAACAAGTTTTTGATAAGCGTTTGCTGGGCTTGTAGGCTGATAGAATCACCAAGTTTACGATAATCTACTCCTTTTTGTGAAGGTTTTGGATTTTGAAAGCTCACCGATAAAACCGCCAACCCAAATAGCAATGATGAAAAAAGCAATGATTTCATAAGTGAGATTATTTGTGTTCGTTTTTTTGAAAAGCAATTTTGTAGAGTACCCAACCAAACCCTGCCACTAAGTGTAGCATAACAACGGTGAAAAAGAAAGCAGCCATTTTAAATACTTATCTTGTGAAGTACAAAACTGCTATCACTTTTCCACAAAAAGTGTGATATTAGTCACATTAGCAAATTGACAAGTAATAGTCAATCACTTACTGGGCAAATACAAAGTCAATGTAGGATTTTCATCTTTAATTTTATCCACATGCCCCATCGTTTTTTGGTCTTTACTCACAAAATGAACATGAATGAAACTGTTTTTAGGCGTGTAAATTTCTTGATTTTTTTCAGAGTAAAAGCCCAGTAATTCTCCTTTTTGGTTTACTAAATCATAATCGGCTTGTTTTTTATTGAATTGATAACCAGCCACTTCGGGGCTACGAGGCATTACGATGTGGGTGGTAAGCGACGCTATCGTTCCCGTAAGCCTGAACGGAAAAGGCTGTTGTAAATCAAAGCCGCTTTGTTGGGCTATTTGGGCTACGGCTTTTTGGAGGTCATCCAAATTGGTGATTTTTGCGCTGAAAGGGTATTTCTTCCATTTTTTTACGTTGGCATACACAAAAAACGGGGCTTCAATCGCCCAATTTTCTTGTACTACACCTTCTCCTTTTTCATTGACACTCGCCCCAAACGGTTTCCCATCCACTACCGTAATTTCCCCTTGCATCCGACCCAACGGCCCCATGCCGAAGAAGTGAGATTTGCTGGAAATAGTATCAAGTTTAATATGCGGGGCAAAGTTTTCTTTGCCCATATTACTCATCGAACCGACCGAACGCACAACGGGTATTTGGGCGAAAACAGTAATTGAGCAAAGAGATAAGATGCTAAATATCAACGATTTCATTTGACAGATTTTTGGGTTTATAGTTCAGAATGAGTAACATAGACAATAGTCAGAACCGATTTTATACGCCGTATTTTAAAACAATGGCCAATTGACCTGCGTGATAGGCCGTGTGAGAAATAATCCGCCCGAGGGCTTCGATTTTGGTTTTTGTACCAAATTCTTTGGTGGTGATAGTACTCTGCCAATCGTCGTCGGTTTGGGCTAAAATGGCTTTTCTAAGCATTCAAAAGCCTCTTGCTGATAAGCCAGTAGTTCCGCTAAATTCGTCCATTCGCCCGTGTCTCGTTGGGCAATGACAGTCTTGGCCGATACGTGTAGGTCAGTTTGCCCAAACACATTTTTGCTAAAAAGTAGCTCCACGTCCGCCACGTGTCGAATCAGAAAACCCGCACTGTTGGGGCTATCGCCGAGTGTTTTGGTCAGGTCGCTTTCTGAAATGTTTTTCAACTGATTGGAAAAACGAGTGCGAGCTTCTTGCCAAAGTTGTATCAGGAAGTGGGAGTTTGTGTACATTATCTCAGTATCCTTAGTTTTGTTTTATAACGGCCCAAACACCCACTTCATTTCAGTCGCAATCTGCCGACAGCGAGCGTTGTACGTTGCGGTTTCCTCGGGTGTATCGTCCGATACTTTGGGGTCGATGTACATAATCGGTAAGCGTTTTTCGGCTCCTGGAATATAGGGACAATTGGCCTCGGCGTGGTCGCAGGTCATAATGGCCGCAAAACCTCGCTCGGGATTGGGTGCTTGGTCATAGACTTTGGAGAAGGCGATGATAGGTTGCGACAAATCATCAAAACTGATCTCGTAAACGGGATTGTCAGATTCGGTAGTCTTTGTTACTTTCAATCCTGCTCGCTCAAAAGCTGCAATCGTACGAGGATTACAAGCCGTAGTTTCGGTTCCTCCTGAGAAACAATGAACGTTTTCAACGCCAAAATACGCCGCTGCCACTTGCGCCCAAACTTGCCCTAAATGGCTACGACGAGAGTTGTGGGTGCAGATAAACGTCAGATTAATAGGTTGTTGAGCCTCCGTTTTTGCTTTGATGTAATCTACCAAAGGTTGCAAAACGGCCTGGCGTTCGGTGGCAACTTCGTTGAGATTGAGGGATTCAAAATAAGTGCTTAGTTGGGAAATCATGGTTGAAATTTGTGGGTTTGTTTGAGGGCGTAATTCACGAATAATATTAAAACGGGTACTTCAATCAGTGGGCCAACGACTGCGGCAAATGCAGCCCCAGAGTTGATACCAAAGACCGCAATCGCTACGGCAATGCCCAACTCAAAGTTGTTGCCCGCCGCTGTAAAGGCCAACGAGGTGGATTTTGCATAATTGGCGCCCGCTCGTTTGGAAAGGTAAAAAGCGGATAAAAACATGATACCAAAATAGAATGAAAGCGGAATCGCAATTCTGACTACATCCAATGGAATTTGTACAATCAACTGGCCTTTTAAGCTAAACATCACCACAATCGTGAGCAACAGAGCAATCAGCGTAATTGGGCTGATTTTGGGTAAATACACCTGCTCAAACCATTCACGGCCTTTGAGTGCTGTGAGCCCATAACGAGAAATAATGCCCAGTAAAAACGGAATGCCGAGGTAGATAAATACGCTCTGTGCTACTTCCCCGATAGTGATATGAACTTCGTAACCTTTTAGACCAAACAGAGGAGGCAAAACCGTAATGAATACCCAAGCATAGATTGAGTAAAAAAGCACCTGAAAGATACTGTTGAAGGCCACTAATCCTGCGGCGTAGAGGCGGTCGCCGTTGGCGAGGTCGTTCCAGACGATGACCATCGCAATACAGCGGGCTATTCCAATCATAATCAGCCCTGTCATGTATTCGGGTTTATCGGGTAAGAAAATAACCGCCAAACCAAACATCAACAAGGGGCCAATAATCCAGTTTTGAACCAACGACAACGCCAGAATTTTGGTGTTGGAAAACACTTTGGGAAGTTCTTCGTAACGCACTTTGGCCAAGGGTGGGTACATCATCAAAATGAGGCCAATGGCCAGTGGTACATTGGTAGTACCGATGTTGAAACTATTGATAAATGCTTCGGATTCGGGAAAAAAATAGCCGATACCCACGCCAATGAGCATGGCCAGAAATATCCATAGGGTCAGGTAATTGTCTAAAAATGAGAGTTTTTTTTGAGACATTGTATTGTTGTTTAATAGATTATGGTCTGACTGCCGTCTGACCTTTGCCACATACTCAGGTCAGACGATAGTCAGACCGACAAATCACTGCAAATATTCATTCATCGTATAAATACTTGATTTTTGATTCGTCTATTACTTGGTAAGACTCTTCATAAAAGCCATCTTGCCTAACACCAATGAGGTCAAAAGCGGGCTCTTTACTAATCAGGGTTCCTTTCCGAATCCCCAAATAGTCCTTGAAAGAACTAAATGTCCAGTCCTCCATTTTAGGGCAAAGATTTGCGACGAATGGATTCTGGTGGATGTAATGAAAACATACAAAAGGATAATTGTAATTTGACTTTTCGCTTTCGCTTTCGTTTTCTAAGTCTTTGAATTTGGTTTTTTGGCGAAAAAGTGACCCCGTACGTCCATATTTCTTATTGAACTCATTGGCATAACCACTAAGTAAAAGTCTAAAACCGTTATTTAAAGCTGTACTTGTCAACTGCCCTAATTTAATGGGTTCGATAGATTCTTGAGTCGTATTGACCAAAAAGTGAAAGTGGTTTGGCATCAAGCAGTAGGCAATTATTTTACAGTGCGGAAGTATTTTTGCTCTCACCTGCTGCAAAAAACACACATAGTCATCCTCTGTGTAGAAGATTGTTTCTTGGTTATTACCTTGATTATAAACGTGGTAGAATCGGTTAGGTAAAAGTTGCATAAATGTGGTGATTACGGTCTGACTATCGTCTGACCTACGTGTTCAACAGCATGATTGTGATTGCTTTGGCGCATTTTTAGCCAATTCAGCAAAGACTCCAAAGCGGGTTATAAACTGATTGAAAACCTCCCAATCAATACAATAACAAGAAGTTTTTCCTTCAATAGTCCCCTTGATAAGTCCGATGGCTTTGAGTTCTTTTAAGTGCTGCGAAACGGTGGCTTGGGCCAGTGGTAGCCCTTCGACAATTTCGCCACAGATGCAGCTCTTTTGTTGAGCCAGTATTTTTAAAATCGCAATGCGGGCAGGATGCGCAATGGCTTTGGCAAAATCGGCTAAGGCAATTTCGTCGGCAGCAAAATCTAATTTTCGGTTGATAGCCATGTTGAATATATTTTATATCGTAAATATACGATGAATTAAATTCTAAAAACAAAAACCTACCCCAATTTTATTGGAGCAGGTTTTAAAAATGGTTGTGATTTAGCTCTTTTGGGTGTTTTTGTAAAAGAGGAAATGGTTATTTAAAAAAGCAGAAAAAACGACCCGTTGTTTTTCTGTATGTTTTATATGCTTCAAATTTATTCATCAAAAGGGTTTCTTCGTAACTTGATTTGAAGTAAAAAAGTGTCCAAAGCAAGGTTCCTATGCCTATTTTCCATATATTTTCATCAAAAACTCCCCAACCCACTGTAAACAGAATGATACCCGAGTAGATGGGGTGCCGAATATATTTGTAGAGTCCAGTTTGAATCAAAACACCCTTTTCTTTGGGTGTTGGAAAAGGCGTAAGGTTGTCATTTAGCTGTACGACGGCCAAACCAATAACACCTAAACCGAGAATGGCCACTACCAATGAAATATTTTTTAGCAAATCAGGTACGTATAATGGGTAAGGTGTAATCGGAATCAAATAAACCACGAATAGCAAAATTTGTGTGCCGACAAAGAGTAGGTCTTTGGATGCTGGTTTTTTCATACTTTGGCACTTATCTCTGATTCATTGCTTCAATTAGGCCAATTGATTCACCACATGTTCTAATTGTTTTTTCTGCACTACGCCCGACTGCCGCCATTTGAGTTGGCCTTTCTGAAACAGAATTAGTGTGGGAACTCCCTGAATATGAAAATTTTGAGCAACCGCAGGGTTTTTGTCCACGTCAATTTTGATGACTCGTACACGGTCGCCCATTTGAGTGGCAAAATCTTTGAGGATGGGCGACATCATCTTGCAAGGCCCACACCACTCTGCAAAAAAATCTACCAGCACAGGTGTGTCGCCATTGATGATTTCGTTGAATGTTTCTTTTTTGTTAGTTGTTTGCATGGCGATTAAAGATTGATTGAATAAAATCTGAACCTACATAGCCCATTAACATACCATAGGGAACCATGGTTTGCCATTGAGATTTGAGCGGACAAGTGCCTGTAACACAGCCAATTTCTTTCCAGTACAAAAATCCACCAATTCCCCCAAGCAAGGTGCCTATAATGACCCATTTGTACTCACTTAATTTCTTCATAGCTAATGTCGTCGGGTAGTTGTGTCGTGTTATTTTGGCGGGGAGTAGTGCAGCCTCCTGCACCGCAGCAGCCAATATTTAATATTGCTTGTAACGCAAAAATAGCTCCTAACATTCCCAAAAGTGGTTGATTTTCGGCAAATGCCGAATAGCCAAGCCAAATGCCCATCCCTAAGCGGAGGATTCGCATTAAATTCCAGTTTTGTAATTGTGCGCTGAGGTTGAGCATGATGATGTTTTATTTGAAGTTTTCAACTATTTGACAACAAAGTTCTCTGTTTAAAAAGTCATGCTTGGTGATAAATGTTACAAATCATAAAAAAGAGAGGACGAAAACCTCATCCTCTCTTTCTGATTTAGCCATGAAATTACAGTAATGTAGTTGGACACACGTATTCGGTTACGGGCAATTGGCCAACTGATTTTAGCGCAGCAAACCCACCTGCTACATCAATTAGGTTGTCAAAACCACGGGCTTTCAGTATCGAAATGGCAATCATAGACCGATACCCACCCGCACAGTGTACATAATAAGTTTTGTCACGATTGATTTGTGCCATGTTGTTGTTCAAGAAATCAAGCGGCAGGTTTTCAACGCCTACCACGTGTTCTGAGTCGTATTCGCTTTTCTTCCTCACATCCAGCACATTAAGTGTTGGGTTGTGAAGAAACAACTCCGAAAATTCACTTGCCGAAATAGACGTTACCGTATCTACTTCTTTGCCTGACTGCTTCCAAGATTCAAAGCCGCCGTTCAAATGCCCGATACAATTGTCATATCCTACTCGGGCCAATCTTGTAATGGCTTCTTCTTCTTTACCAGCATGAGTAACTAACAAAATGGGTTGTTTTAAGTCTGGAATAAGTGTACCTACCCACGAGGCAAACTGGCCGTCGAGGCCAATGTTAATGGCATTGGGTACAAAACCTTTGGCAAAAATTTGGGCTTCACGCACATCCAAAATCAAGGCATCGGTTTCGTTGGCGGCAGCTTCAAATGCCTCAGGCGAAAGGGCTTGGCTACCTCGTTGCATTACGTCGTCTAACTTTTCGTAGCCTTTGATGTTCATCAATACGTTTTGAGGGAAATAACTCGGCGGCGGCACTAAGCCAGTCAAAATCTCCTTGATAAATTGCTCTTTGGTCAAATTTAGATTGAGGGCATAATTGAACATTTTCTGATTACCGAGCGTATCGGTGGTTTCTTTACTCATTTTTTTGCCACAAGCACTACCCGCCCCATGATTGGGATACACAATGATATCGTTGTCTAAAGGGATGATTTTGTTGCGAAGCGAGTCAAAAAGATGCCCAGCCAACTTTTCTTCGGTTAAGTCACTGATGACATGCTGTGCTAAGTCGGGCCGGCCAACGTCGCCAATAAACAAGGTATCGCCCGAAAACAACGCCGTATTTTTACCTGATTCGTCAAATAGCAAATAGCAGGTAGATTCCATGGTATGCCCAGGCGTATGTATAGCCCTAATGGTAATGTTGCCCACCTTGAAATCTTCGCCGTCTTGGGCGATGTAAGCGGGATAGGCCGGTTGAGCCGTTGGGCCAAATACAATGGTTGCCCCTGTTTTGTTGGATAGGTCAATATGTCCCGACACAAAATCGGCATGAAAGTGTGTTTCAAAAACATACTTTATGGTGGCACTGTCTTTGGTGGCACGCTCAATAAAAGGCTGGGTATCACGAAGTGGGTCAATAACAGCTACTTCGCCATTAGACTCAATGTAGTAAGCGGCTTCTGCCAAGCACCCAGTGTAAATTTGTTCTATTTTCATGATTCTTAACGTTTTGTAGTTGAATAGGAGGTTTTAGCCCCTTTGAATAGAACAAAATTAGTGACAGTCACCAGGGAATTCTGTAACATTTACTACATGAAAAACTGATTTTCATCATGTTTTGGAATGAAAGTAGTAGCAGATGATTTTTTTGAATTAGCAGAAGTGGGTTTTTAGCTGATGTGAGTAGGGGCATCTTATCAAATAATCCCTAAAAATTTTTCCAATCTTTGGGTTCTTGATTGGTTCTGTAATCAGTTACAATACACTTCATGGTAAGGGGGGCCGAAAGGCATTTACCCAGGGCTGGGGCAACAGATACAACCACATCTTTAAATTCTTTTTCAATATCAAGTGGTACTAACATTCCATTTGTAGCCTTGGAGCGTTCAACAAAATAACCATAAGTTGTTTGACCCTTCACCAAAAAATACCCTAATGCTCTGTCATTAAGATTGTTTTGGTTATAGACATTTCCTACCAACAGGGGTGGGGTAGGGTCAAAGAGTGTTCCTGTTTTTTTTCCTGATTGCTCAAGTAACCTGAAATACTGATAGGCTTTTTTAGAAATTCGGCTTTGATGGATTTCTAAAAAATAGCGTTCAAAGGTAGATAACGGCACATCGAATAATTGAATACTTCGGGTGGTACCTTTGGCTAAAACTTCGTCGCTAAAAACCAGAAAATCCCTGATTTTTTTGTAATTCCAGCATTTTAAAGTTGGATGACAGGCAAATCCATATAGTGTTTGTGAAGGTTGTCCTCCTTGTTGTGGAATACAGTCTTTGAATGCAGAGCTACAATCGTTGTTATCTTCTTTATTGTAAAGCTGCCCGTTTAGGCACGAAGCACAATAAGTAGGTCTTTTGTAATTGATAAAATTGAACAAAAAGTAATTGTTTGCTTCTGCTTTGGGGGCCATATCGGCGGTAACTGTAAATGCGGCCTTTTCACTATAAAATTTATCAGAAATAGCCGTAATTGGTTCAACAGGCCTAAGCGTGTCAGGTTCCGACAGATATGTTTTACCATTGCTCAATACAATTTTTAACTGATATGAACTGCCTATTTTGGCTCTAAATGCCTTGTTGTTACACAGATACAACCTTGCTGGCCCGTTGTACGCAAAAGTAGTTTCGTCTGATTGGTTTTCGATTACACTTACCTTGGCATCGGGTATGGGCGATACAATGGCCGAATTATAGATTTGGTCGGAATAACGAACAGAAATGGCCGCCGTATCAATATTAGACACACTACCCTCAACCACCAGCAGCTTGTCGTTGCTGATGGTGTACTCAAAAGGATCTATGCAAGCATAACAGCCTAATAGCAATATTATGAAATTGAAAAGCCTCATTTGATAATAAAGTTATAAGAAATAGACGGAATAGCACTTGCAAAAACCGAGATGCTAAAAGACTTTACAGCGCCTATTTTGTTACTGAAAAAGACCGAATAGATGTTTTTGCGGGCATAAAGGTTATATACATTAAAGGCCCAATTGCCCCGATATTTGCCTTTGCTTCGGGCGGGGTTATCAATTGTCCATGAAAAATCTAAGCGGTGATAGGCCGGAATCCTTGCATTATTTCGGTTTATATAAACAGGAAAGGCCTTGTTTTCGAGGCGGATGAGGCCTTCGGGGGCTGTAAAAGGCCTGCCCGAGGCAAAGGTGAAAGCAAATGAAAAATGATGAATAGCCGACTGTTGTATTTTGAAATGGGCATTAAAAGCATGAGGCCGATCAAAATTTGAACGATACCAATCGCCTTGATTTATCTGACTAAAAATGGTGGCTCCATCTATTTTGTTGTAAGACCGGCTGTATGTATAATTTAAGGTCAAAACCGACTTACTAAATTGCTTTGAAAACATCGCCTCCATGCCATAAGCCCTGTTGAGGCCCTGTAGCAGCTCAGTTTCTACAAAGTCTTTGAGCAAGAAATTACTCCCCATTTTTACATCTGTGAAGTTGCGGGTTTGCCGAAAATACAATTCTGTTGAAAAAGTTGCTTGTTTTTCGGTCAAATTCAAATAATACCCAGCCGAATACATCGAACTAATCTGGGGCTTCAGGTGCGTGTCGGAGGTTTTCCACCTCGAAACCGGCAAAGGGGTTGCATTATTGGCAATAATCTGGATGTATTGCCTCGAAACCGTATAGTTTGCCTTAATAGATGATTGACTGTTGAGCAGATACGCCAGCGAAACACGTGGTTCGAGGCCGCCATAAGTGTTGTAAATGGTATTGTTGGTAATGTTTTTTTGTGAAATTACACTTTCTTCGGTGGGTTCGTCAGGGTTCAAATAATTTCGATAAGTAGCTTCGCCCAAATTATGAAAGAGCGAATACCGTACGCCAATGTCACTTTTTAAACGCTGCCCCAAAGAGAGTTGATAACTGCCGTAAAGAGCAGACTCTAAGGATTTTTCTAAGGGGAGTTGCCTAATAAGTACTTTGTTCTGATAATAATTTCCTGGCTGTATTTGATTAAGTTGGCTCTCCATACCAAATTCGAGTTGGTCGTCTTTGCGTAACCCCCAAACCAGCTCATAGGCGATTTTCTGATTTACAATTTGATTAGAAACCGTGATTGTAACTGCTGGGTCGGGGCTTTCGAGCTGAGGGCTAAAAACCGAATTAGTAATAAGCAAATTGGTGTAAAATCGCTCTTTTTTGAAAGCATGGTTCCACCTCAACGAGAAGTTGGCAATTTTGTACGATACCTCCGAGTCCTCTGAGCTATTTCCTTCGGGGTTTAAGGCTACGCCTATAAATTGGATGTAATCTGTTGTACCAAAAAAATTGAGGCTTATTTTGTTGGCATTGTTGGGCTTAAAAACCAGCTTACCAAACAACTCGCTGAAGCCACCATCGAATTTTTTGAGTGTTTTGAAATTTTTAAGTAACGAACCCGTAAAAGAAACCCTTGAGGCGAGCATAAGGCCCAGTTTGTCTTTGATTATTGGTATTTCGACACCCAACTTTGAGGCAATCAGGCCAATGCCACCATGTACAACTGTTTGATTAAGAGACGGTTCCTTGCTTCGTAAGTCTATCACCGAAGCAATTCTGCCGCCATATCGAGTTGGAATGGCCCCTTTGTAGAGTTCAATGGAGCCGATGGCTTCGCTCGGAACAACCGAAAACAAACCGAAGATATGAGTGGGGTTATAAATAGGAGTACCTTCAAGTAATAGCAAATTTTGGTCTGAGCTTCCTCCTCTAATGTTAAGACCGTTGGCTCCTTCGCCAACCGAACTCACGCCCGGCAGTGTTTGTAAACCACGTTGAATATCAATTTCACCCATCAAAACGGGTATTTTTGAGAGCTCTTTTATCGAAATTTTCTGTAAACCAATCGTTGGCCTCTCAATATCATTCAAGCGATTTTGAGAAATAGTAACTTCATCTAAATTATTAGCTTGTGGCTTAAACTCACATTGAATCTTTAAATCATTTAACAGATAAATGGTTTTTTCTATCGGACTAAAACCCACATACGTGAGCATAACCGAATACTTGCCTCGATATAGCGACACACTAAACCGCTTAGCATCAATGGTTACTTTTTTGACCGAAACATTATCAACTTTTATATTGACCAAATCAGGATTGATTTCATTGGCGGGATTCAGCACTTCAAACACTACAGTTTGCATTTGTGCCGAACAGCAAAGCCCAATCAACAAAAAAATACCAATCAAAAAACCTTTCATGGGCTGTGGTTTAAGAGAAAAACACAAAGAGCTTGTTTTACGGAGGGAAACATTTTAATGACAACAAAGTAGAATAAAAATAGCGAAATCCCAAAGAGATAGCTAATGTTTGCGACATAAAAGCTAATTTTTGGCATGTTCTGAGTATAATAATGACTTATACAAAGCTGGTTATAAACAAAAAAATCACGAGCTATAAACCCGTGATTTTTAAATTACCCTAAATTCTCCTCTAAATAGCTTAGTTTGATATTATCTGATTTGATGGACTATTTATTTTCGAGATACCCCAAATTCAGTAATTGTTTTACAATATCTTGGCGGCGTATTGAGGTATTATGCACCACCTTTACGGTTGCATTTTCGGTGTCAATTTGAACGGAGAAAACCCCTGTCAAATTTTGTAAACGTACCTTTATCCTGTTGGTGCAAGCACCGCAATTTAGGTTTTTAACAACTATTTCGGAGGTGTACATCAAGGTATCAGCCTAAACTTTTTTGAGTGTTGAGGGACATACAAAATCAGTTGTTTTGAAACGACCTGTTTTTTGAATGGCAGCAAAGCCACCAGCCACATCAACGAGGTTGTCGTATCCACGAGCTTTCAGAATAGAAGCTGCCATCATAGACCTGTACCCACCTGCACACTGAATGTACATGGTTTGGGTTTTAGGAAACTCAGCCATTAGTTCGTTAATGTAATCGAGCGGTAGGCTCTTGGCCCCGTCAATGTGCTCGGCTGCAAATTCGCCAGGTTTACGAACATCTATGATCAGCAGTTCCTCTTTGGCCATGCGGTCGGCCAATTCATTGGCCGAAATAGAAGCAATAGTGTCCACTTCGTTACCATTGGCTTTCCATGCTTCAATGCCGCCATTGAGGTAACCAATTACGTTGTCGTAGCCTACTCGAGCCAAGCGAGTAATGGTTTCTTTTTCTTTGCCTAACTCCGTAATCAACAAAATCTCATGTTGTACGTCAGGAATCAACGCTCCAACCCAGGGGGCAAATTGACCATTAAGTCCAATATTTATAGAATTGGGAATAAACCCTTTATGGAAGTCTTGTGCATTGCGAGTGTCTAATACCACCGCACCCGTTTCGCTGGCAGCAGCCTCAAACGCAATAGGGCTTAGGGCTTGGGTAGCTCGTTTCATTACTACGTCAATGCTCTCGTAGCCTTTTTTGTTGAGCATTACATTTTGAGGAAAATACTGTGGTGGTGTGGCAAGGCCATCGGTTACTTCTTTGATGAACTCTGCTTTGGTCATGTTGGCACGCAGCGCATAATTAAACAGTTTCTGATTGCCCAAGGTGTCGGTGGTTTCTTTGCTCATGTTTTTGCCACAAGCCGAACCCGCCCCATGTGCTGGATACACAATTACGTCGTTTGGAAGCGTCATTATTTTGGTACGCAACGAGTCGTAAAGATAACCCGCTAAGTCATTGATGGTTAGGTCTGATTTTTGGGCTAAATCAGGGCGGCCTACATCGCCAATAAACAGGGTGTCGCCACTAAAAAGGGCTGTTTCTTTGCCTGTTTCGTCTATCAATAAAAAGCACGTTGATTCCATGGTATGCCCAGGTGTGTGCAATACTTTGATAGTTACTTTGCCGAGTTGGAATACCTCGCCATCGGTAGCAATATGGGCTTCAAAGCCTGTTTGGGCATTGGGGCCATAAATAATTGGCGCACCTGTTTTTTGAGAAAGGTCAATATGTCCCGACACAAAGTCGGCATGAAAGTGGGTTTCAAAAACATATTTGATGGTGGCATTATCACGTTTTGCTTTCTCGATATAAGGCTGCACTTCCCGAAGTGGGTCTATGATAGCCACTTCGCCTTCGCTTTCTACATAGTAAGCGCCTTGTGCCAAACAGCCCGTATAAATTTGTTCGATTTTCATAATGAGGTATTTTTTGAATGATGATACAAAATTGGGTAATTAACTACCGATTGTATGTGATTTTTGTCACAAAGGCCTTATTTTTAGGTTATTTGAATGCAATTTCTTTGGTGAGAATATAAATGCCCATCACTAATACAAACCAGCCAAATGATTTTTTGAGTTTGTCGCCGGCAATAAATCTCGATAGATATCCGCCCACAAAAATGCCCACAACAGAAAGGGCGGTAAATTCGAGTAGAAAAGTCCAATCAACAGCAATATTAGAAATATCTCCTACAAAACCGATGAGTGATTTGGCGGCAATAATCAATAGCGATGTGCCAACGGCCATTTTCATGGGCAAACGAGCCAAAAGCACTAAGGCTGGAATAATCAAAAATCCACCGCCTGCGCCTACAACACCTGTGAGTATGCCAACCACGGCTCCTTCAATACCAATGAGCGGGTAGTTGAATTTGAGTTCGCCGGCAGCTTCGGTCTCTTTCTTTTTTTTGTCTTTAATCATTGAATACGAAGCCGCTAACATAACCAAGGCAAAAAATACCATAATGCCGATGTTTTTGGTTACTTCAAAACCTGCTATGGTAAACAACGAATCAGGAATAGCCGGTACTAAGTACTTGCGGGTAAGAAACACCGTAATAAACGAAGGAATGGCAAATACTACTGCTGCCCGATAATTGACTAACTCTTTTCGCATATAATTGACCGAGCCTACCAGCGAAGTTGTACCCACCACAAACAACGAATACGCTGTGGACAGCACAGGGTTAATACCAAGCAAATAAACCAAAACTGGCAATGTAAGAATACTGCCGCCGCCGCCAATCAGTCCCAAACTAATACCGATAAAAATAGAGGCGGAAAAACCTAAGATTTCTGTTGTACCCATTGTGCAACTATTAAGTTAACTTATGTTGCAAAGGTAGCGGGCCGAGAAAGCGGCTTCCGTGATAAATGTTACAGAGCCTAAGTTTTATACTAAATTTTAGAGAGTAATTCTATTTTATTGCGTGACAGCTTGACCTTCCCCAGTTTTTCTAACTGTTTTAGTAGGCGAGAAATTACTTCTCGTGAGGTGGCCAGCTCGTTGGCCAGCTCTTCGTGTGTAATGTTAAAAACATTGCATCCACACTGTTTTGATTTACGATTGAGTAAGGCAATGAGCCTTTCGTCTAATTTATGAAATGCAATTTGGTCTATAGCACCCAGCAAATCGTCAAAACGCTTTTGGTAGGTGGCAAAAACAAAGTGTTTCCACGACGAATAGGTGTTCATCCATCCTTCTACTTTTTCAACCGGAATCAGAATCATACGGGTTTTTTCGTCGGCTACGGCGGTAATTTCACTCTGTCGGCGGTCGAGGCAGCAAGTTAAAGACATGGCGCACGAGTCGAGCCCACCCAAATAATAAAGTAGGGCTTCTCGCCCTTCGGAATCTGCACGAGATATTTTGACTGAGCCACTCAACAAAATAGGCACTGTGCGGATGTAGCCACCAGGACGCATGAGCACAAAGCCTTCTTCTACTTCCATATAATTGCCTACTTCTGCCAATTCTTGCAAAAGATTCCATTCAAACATTCCACCAAATTGTGCTTTTAACACCTGAATATCTAACCTCATCGTTGTTGTAAATTAAGTAGTAAAACCACAACAAAGATGATAGCTTTTCAATTCAAAATGTAAAAAACATCTTTGTCAATGCTCCTCGTATTTCTTTTCTCCGGCTGTTATGGCAATGGGCAGGCGGTTTTGTTTGGGTGGCAAAGGGCAAGTGGCATAAGGCGTAAAAACACATGGTGGATTGGTGGCTTTATTGAAGTCTAAATAAGTGATGCCATCTGCATCAGGTTTTTCGGTATAAACATAGCGGCCTGCTCCGTAGGTTTCTTTGCCCGTAGTTTGGTCGGCAAAAATGATAAAAAGCTGGTTTCCACTCTCTACGGCATCAAGGCGATACGTTTGGCCCCTGATTGAAAACACCAGCGTTCCCGGAGAGGTTTGCAATAGTGTTTGCCCCAATACATCAGTTATCGGAATCTTCTTGTCGGCAGCAGGCTCCAATTTGGCAGCTATTCGCCAAGTTGAATCTATCGGATACGTTTCTATACCTTTAAATTGCTGTAATTCGGGACTTTCTAAGTCTCGGAGGCGGACTCCATATTTATCGCCACGCTTAATCACAAACCAGCGAAGCGAACCACTTTGCAAAACAATTCCGTGTTCAGCAGGGAACAGTTTCAGCGACGAAACGGGTTCGTTATTGAACAAAACCTTAGCTTTTGGGTGGATGTTAGCCCAGACTTCACCATTTTGCAAAGTAAAATATCCCATAAATGGCGCACTTTTGCTTGCTGGAAATACGATGTCGTTCTTGGTGTCGGTACCAAAGGTATTCTTGCCGTCTTCGAGCCAAAACAATCCAGCCAAGTTGAGCCAACCTTCTTCAGATTTGAGACTTTCAATGCGTTTTTGATGCCAAGTTTTAATACTGCTTACATAGTTGGGGTCTTCGGTAGGGGAGGAGAAACCAGCCATAAGTATAGCGAATGTGAGTAATAAACATAAAGAAGAGAATGGTCTATTCATGATATACTGGAAGCCTTTTGAATTTGTACTTTTTTACAAAGGTAAGGAGGGAATTTTCTGTATGGTTTTTTCAACTGTTTTCAATCATTTTTGCCCTGAATGAAGTACCAAATGTATAAGCAAAAGTGAACACAAGGGTTCGTAAATTTACTTTATTCAGTCTGCTGAACAAAAAATTGGACATATCTCACAGAAAACCGTTGTTCTGGGTATTGAAAATGTCGGTAACTATCAACCCAAAACTACCTTTGTCTTTGATTACTTTTTGTCGGAAACCTAAATCGGCGTTATCAAGAATCTATGTAGTCTGTCACCGTGTTTTTTATGATTGTGCCACTATCACTTTTAGCATATAGCAAAACATTGGCAAACTCAACAGTTATATTGGCATCCAGTGACTTACCCCAAAGTGCCATTATTTTGGGCAATAACTGGGGCTGCTAATAGACGCAGCGCAAGAATAAAGAGGAAAATCTATTGGTAATTCTGTGTCGAAAGAAAAAGTGGCATTGAAGCTGTTTAAACTTTTAGTTTTGAAATAAAAATCGTTCTTTGACAATTTTTGTGGCAGGTAAGGTCTGACGGTAATTTTCAGACTTTACCACTAAAATTGTCAGAGTTTCATAAAAATGAAGGTTTTTTGTGTGAAACAAGGCAAATTTTGCAGCCAAAAAGACTTGTTTTTAGGCATAAAAAACAAGTGTAGCACTACCAAAATAAGTTTAAACAGCTTCATTGTTTCAATTCTTATTTCGGCATTTTTGCAATCACTTTTGTGTCGGGTTTTAGTTCTTCGTTGCCTGTTTTTACAATGGTGTCGCCTTCGTTCAGGTTGCTAAAAACTTCTACTTTCTCACCTACGCCCGTGCCTTGCGTTACGTCTATCCACTCGGTTGTGCCGTTTACTACTCGAATTACGAAGCGTTTTTCTAAGGTTGTTACCACGCAAGAAGGGGGTAAAGTAATCACCGATTGCGGGCGGGCAAATTTTAATTTGGCATCGGCAAACATTCCTGCTTTGAGTTCGTGCGAAGGATTGGGTACGGCAAACTCCCAAATTTCACTTCGGGTTTGAGCGTCAATTCGGTCTGATTTTCGGGTGAGTTTGGAGGTGAAAACTTTATTGGGGATAGCTTTTACCTTAAAGTTCAATTCGTTATTATTCAATGAATTACCTACTAAATTTTCAGGAATAGCCACTCGCAGACGCAACGTGGCGTTGTTTTCTAATTCTACCAAAGGCATAGATGAATTTGTACCTACCAATGTTCCTGCATCAGCATTTCGTTTGGTAATTACCCCCGAAAACGGCGCCACAATCACCAAGTATTTTTGCTGCTGACGAGCCGCCACCATGATTTCTTGCGATGCAATAAAAGCGGCACTATCAGCACGAAGTTGACTAAATGCCTGCTCTACTTCCCGAACCGAAACCGAACCCGATGAACGACCTGCTTGTAAACGGTGGTGAAGGTCTTGACTATTTTGTAAACGAGCCAAAGCTGTGCGTATGTTTGCTGCTACTTCGGCTACTTTGGCGGTAAGTTCGGGAGCATCGAGCGTCACCAATACTTGTCCTTTTTGTACTCGGCTACCAATATCCACCTTAATTTCTCGCACGTAAGACGGCACTTTGGCGTACAATTGCACCCGCTCGTAAGGCAAAAGCTCGGCGGGCAGCGTCAGTTCTTTCTGTACAGATTCCATTTTGGCCACGACCACTTCGACCGAATCTATTTTTTTTTCAGTGGAAGTCGAGGTAGTAGTAGTTTGCTTATCATCTTTGGCACAACTGGCCAAAAGAGCCAAAAACGAAATTGGGAGGAGTATTTTTTTTAACATTTTGATAGCGTTTTTCAAGTTTAGGATAAATCTTCGGGATCCAGAGAAACCCGCTGAGGGGCTTTGTCGCCTACTGCCCATTGGTAAACCGATGGTAAGGCAAACAAACTTCCAATAGATGAAAACAGCAAGCCCCCAATCACGGCAATGCCCAATGGAGCAGTTTGTTCGCCACCTTCGCCCAAGCCCAACGCCATGGGCAACATACCCGCAATCATGGCTAAACTGGTCATTAAAATAGGACGAAGGCGTTGAGAAATACCGTTGGTTGCCGCCATTTTCAAGTCGGTTTTTCTGATTTGCTCGGCATTGGTTATGAATAAGATGGCATTGGCAACCGATACCCCAATCGCCATAATCACGCCCATAAATGACTGTATATTAAGTGTTTGATTTGCAAAAAAAAGCAAAAGCAAAGCTCCCGCCACTACGGTTGGAATACTGCTCAACACCACAAATGAGAGCCTGAATGATTGGAAATTGGCAGCTAACAACAAGAAAATAACGACAATGGCGAGCAACAAACCCGTTTGTAATTCTTCCATTGTTTGGGCTAACAAATCGGCTTGTCCACGCACCAATATTTTCAAGCCTTTGGGTAGCTCTCCTAAATTTTTGCTTACTTTCTGCACGTCTTTCAAGGCATTACCAAGGTCTTTTTCGTGAATATTGGCCGTTAGTGTAACGTACCGTTGCTGGTTTAGTCGGTCATATTCGCCTACCGTTTTTATTCTTTTCCAGTCGGCTACTTCTCGAAGCGTTGCGTTTTTCCCGACCTCAATTTGTTCCACATCTTCGGGTTTTTTCATCAAAAATTGCGGAATTTCCACTTGTACTTGGTAGGCATTGCCCGCTGCTTGGTCAATCCAGTAGTTAGGTTGCACAAACCGACTTGATGAAGTGGCGGCAGTCAATGATTTTCCGATGTCGTCGGAGGTCAATCCTAATTGCCCTGCTCGCACTCGGTCAATCGAAATTTGCATGGTAGGGTAGTCCAAGGGCGTAGCAATCTGTACATCTCTGAAATAAGGAATAGCCGCCAACTGCGTTTTCATTTTTTCGGCAATGTTCCGCCCGTCCTTCAAGTTTTTGCCCACAACGGCTATTTCTATCGGATTATTTGCGCCCAAATTCATGATTTGTTCGGTCAAATCGCCTGCTTCAAACGACACTTGTAAGCTTGGGGCTTCTTTTTTGACCATTTCCCGAAATTTCTCTTTGAAATCTTCCCGATTGATACCGCTTCCGTCTTTGGGTTTGATTTTTAGCACGGCCTCGTGCGAGCCGCTTGTCCACAAATAAATGGTATTGATGGGGTAGCTTGAAGGTTGAGTGCCGATAAAAACCGAAGTAATTTCGATATTTTCGGTCCCTGCAATGCGATTGGCAATGGCCAATACCTTCTGCGTAGCATCTTCGGTGCGTTCGATACGAGTTCCCGTAGGCATTCGGAGGCGCACTTGCATTTGACCTGTGGCGTTGTTGGGAAAAATTTCTGTTCCCAAATTCAAAAACAAAATCACTGACAATACAACGGTCAGCAATACATACACTGCGGCAACTATCTTTTTTTGATGTAGTAAGCCCTTCGTTTGTACTTCAAAACGTTGCCTAAATTTGTCAAAAGACGAATTGTTGTGACTTAACGATGAGGGTTTTAATAAATAATTGGCAAAAACAGGCACAAAAGTCTGCGAAAGTAAAAACGAAGCAATCATCGAAAAACCCACCGCCAACGACAGCGGCATAAACATGGCTCTGGGGACGCCTGACATAAAAAAGGCGGGTACAAAAACGGCCAAAATACAAAGTAGAATCAAGAGCTTGGGCAAGGCTATTTCTCGACTTGCCTCCAAAATGGCAAGGGCTTTTGGCTTGCCCATTTCTTGATGTCGGTGAATATTTTCAATGGTTACAGTAGCTTCATCTACTAAAATCCCCACCGCCAAAGCCAAGCCACCGAGCGTCATTACATTGATGGTTTGTCCACCGGCGTACAAGCCTATTACCCCTGCCAACAGCGAAATAGGAATAGTAAGTACCACAATCAAGGCACTGCGGGCATCTCGCAAAAATAAAAGTACCATCAACCCCGTGAGGATTGCACCCAATCCACCTTCAAAAAGCAAGTTTTTAAGGGCGTTAATTACGTAGCCCGATTGGTCAAATTCATACGAAACTTTGATGTCGTCAGGAACAGCGGCCTGCATATCAGGCAAAGCTTTCTTTACGGCTTGCACCACGCTCCAAGTAGAGGCATCAGCCCGTTTGGATACGTTCATATACACCGAGCGCTTGCCATTTATGAGGGCATAGCCCGACGTAATATCCGAACCCAGTTCTATTTTTGCCACATCTCGCACGTAAACGTTGGTGCCGCTGCCATTTCTGACGGGGATATTGGCCAACTCCTGAATATTGTCCACCATCGTGTTTTGGGGCGTAATGAGGGTTTGGTCGCCCACCCGAAGATTTCCTGCGGGGGGTCGCAATCAGTTCATCGGGCGAAATGCCGTAGCTCCGCAATCGTTCGGGATCGGCTCTCACCAAAACCGTTTTCTGATTCCCACCAAAAGGGGGCGGAGCTGAAACACCCGGCAAAGTCGAAAACATGGGACGCACTTTGAACAGTGCTAAATCTTGGATTTCGCCCAAGGTACGGGTGGGGCTGTTGAAAACCAATTGCCCCACGGGAACACTGCCCGCATCGAAACGGGTAATAAACGGCCCAACCGTGCCTGGCGGCATAAATGCCCTCGACCGATTGACATAACCCACCACTTCGGCAAGGGCTTGACTCATATCAGTGCCTTCGTGGAACTCTAATTTGAGCAACGAAACTCCTTGAATAGACTTGCTTTCAACGTATTTGATACCTGTGATGTACAAAAAGTGATATTCGTAGTAAGAAGTTATCAGGGCTTCGACCTGCTGCGGTGAAAGCCCGCCGTAGGGTTGAGCTACGTAAACGGTGGGTAAACCAAGATTTGGAAAAATATCAATCGGCATTTTTCTCACCGAAATCACCGAGAAGAAAACAATCGCAATCATGGCTACCATCACCGTAATGGGCTTTCGGAGCGATTGTTGAATGAGTTTTAGCATATTTTTAATATTGGGTAAAGGGTCGTGAATATTGAGATTTGAATCTAATTGTTTCCTAAAAACACTTTCAAATCTCCCTTCGCATACGCATAAAGCAAGAGGGCTTGCCAAACATTGAGTTTTGCCAAACTTGCTTCTGATTCTACTTTTTGTAATTGATATTGCGCCTGAATTACTTCATTCAAACTCACCAGACCCGTCTGATAGCGTTGTTGCGAAGCCCCAAAAACTTTGTGTGTTTTGTTCAATAAATCGGGCATTCGGTTGGTAATTTCACGGGTTTCGTCCAATAGCGATTGGGCCGAAGCGATTTGTTGTTGCAGCGAAAGTCGTACTACATTGAGTTGTTCGCTGGCAGCTTTGATGCGTAAATTCTGCTGACTTAATAAGGTATTTTTCTCCGTTCCTTTCAAAATCGGTACGGCCAAATGTACGCCCAAACCATAATTAAATCGCTGAAAACCCAAACCTGTCAGAAAGCCATTGTTCACCCCGGAACCACG